>CAYYHI010000042.1:0-5755 GCA_964471745.1 uncultured bacterium
GTGTCTACCCTCCCCAGGCAGACAGGAGTGTCCGCTCTCCCCAGTTATAAGTGGCAGACAGGAGTGTCCGCTCTCCCCAGTTAGTGTTACTCTTGCGGCTTGCCTAAAACGGCTTCCATGAACTCGTCGTCGAATGGATGCCCCTCAGCCTGCAACTGACGGTACTTGACGAAGTCGATTACATCCGTGCCGGTGATCCTCTTCGTGTTGAACGCGTGGAAACCGAGGAACGCTTCCGTCGCCATGTTTGCCGCCAGCCAGTGCCGGTTGGCAAGCTTGGTCTGATCCCAGAAGAACTTCTTCTTCATCCGGACGCTGTCAACCGATTTAATCAGGCAGCCCGGGAACAGATTCGTAAACGTCCAGATGATCCCGTTGACCTCTGCGTCAAGCTTGCTGAAGTCGTACTCCGCAGACTTCAGGAAGTCCTTCGCAGACCTGGCAGAATCACCGCGGACATATTCGCCGTAGACAATCTCACCATCGTCAACATAACGATCCGTAATGACCAGCGGATTTCTTACGAACTTATCCCTGTCCTTTAATACCGGCACTGCCTTGGTAATCAATCCCAGGCGTTGCATCTTGTAAGCCGACCACATCTCGCAGGAAACGCAATTCCACATCGCCTGTTCGATGGACAGGTTCCAGGGCAGGAAGTCGCTCGATCCGCCGTCCGGCGCCGAGCCGTGGCGAGGTCCGGCTTGTCCGAATATCGCCGTGTCGGCTGATATAGCCAGGTCGCACGCCATACCGATCTCCTGACCGCCGGCGACGCGCATCCCGTTTACCCGGCAGATTACCGGCTTCTTACAGTTCAGAATAGCGTCGACCATTCCGTTGAACAGGTCCATGTATAGACCGTATTCGGTGGGACGGCTGGTATAATACTCAGCGTATTCCTTGGTGTTGCCTCCGGTACAGAAGGCTCTGTTACCTGTACCTGTAAATACTACCGCCACCACCCTCCTGTCCATCGAAGCCCGATGGAAACCGGAGATGACGCCTTTCACCATCCCCGTTGTATACGAATTAAACTGCTTCGGATTGTCGAGCGTAATCCAGGCGCTGTAAAGATCATCTATCTGTTCGCCCTTCGGTCCGACAATCGGTTTTAATTCATACTGAACCGTAGGCGCTTCACCGCCCAGGAATTCGTCGCTCCACAAGTCGTGGTCTTTAAGTCCACCTTCACGGGGTAGCCAGTCAAGACTCATTTTGATTCCTCCTTTTTTTTCTGTAAAACCGCAGCCTGCGGCAACGCTTCAGAGCTTGATTCATTTACACATGGTGGCAAGCCCTCTTTCATCATCCTTCCGATGGTCGAAGCCAGCTCAACCAGCCTCAACTCTGAGATTCCCAACCGCTCGTACTCGCGATAGTACGCCTCAGTTATCGAGGTGAATTTATCGGAACGGGTCCGCTTCTGGCGTGTATCTTTCACGAACAGCGCTACTGCATTCACCAGATCATCGGTCACCTCGACTCCATCCCGCTCCAAACCTGCGCGGTACTCCGGTTTCTCCAACACTGCTTTGACCGCTCCCAGTCCGGAGTGTTTGCCGAATACGTAGCGGATTTGCGTACCGACCATTTCCGGGGGGATCACTTGGTATATGGATGGGTCAATCAGCAATCCAGCGGTGTGGATACCCGACTCGTGGGTGAAAACGCCCTTGCCGATGATCGGCTCCTGTGCAGCTACGGGGATGCCGGAAAAATCCTCGACTTTTCCGCGCAACTCTCGCAGCTTTTCGTATTTGAACCTCGGCAGCGTTATACCGTAGAGCATTTTAAGCGTCATGACAACCTGGTGCAGCGGCGCGTTGCCGGCTCGTTCACCCATTCCATTAGCGGTACAGGTCGGAATATTTATACCGTGCGACATGGCACGGATGGTGTTGATGTTTGCCAGTCCGAAGTCGTTATGGAAATGACACACCAAGTCTTCACCCGGAAATTCCTTAACAATCCGCGGCATGTAGTGATCGACGCCCTCCGGAGTGAAGCAACCCACGGTGTCCGGGAAGGAGTACCTCGTACCACCTGCTGCATAGCCTGCCTTGGCGAGTTCGATGGTGTATTCCAGATCGGCGCGACTGCCGTCTTCGCCGCCAAATTCGATCTTCTCGACGCCTTGTTCACGGGCATACCGTATTGCGCCGCACATCATCTTTATATTCGCCTCGCGGTAGAACTCGACCGGCAAGTCGAGCCATTCAGATATGTCGCGACCTTCCAGCTTCAGCAGCGTTTTACCGATCTTGTACTTCAGGTGCAGGTCGGAGCCTGAAGTAAAGATGAAGAAGGTGATCTCGTTAATATCGACGTTAATATCGCGCAAAGTCTGAATAGTTGCATCGATATCCTTGGGATGAGTGCGGCACATGACCAGCAGCTCGACATCGGGTCTGATATCACCCATCCGTTTGCCCTGGACGATCAATTGCAGGGCGTGCCGATCCGACAGAGCCGCTCCGGGAAAACCGAGGTCCATGATGTCGCATCCTATGTCCGACAGATCCTTGGCAAGCTCATACTTCTGTCCGGGAGAAAACGCTACACCGGGCATCTGTTCGCCGTCTCGGAGTGTCGAATCGTAAATCTTGATCCGCTCCGGAGGCGGGAAGTTCAAACCTGATGTGAACTTCTCCGGTTGATTGATCAACTCATCGAGTGGTTCTCGAAATTCCATTATACTACCATAGTTTGGTTTTTAGTCGTCCACCCGACATGATTGTCGGGTTTACCGGTAGATGGTACAATCCTGTGCCGTCATACCCGACAGGATTGTCGGGTTTACCGGTAGATGGTACAATCCTGTGCCGTCATACCCGACAAGATTGTCGGGTCTACCATTTATTATGCGAGCTAAAACAATAGGGATATTCATCCGGCTTCGAAACCAAGCCAGCTTTTACTGGATTGTTAATAATATAATTCCACTTTTCAATTAACTCATCATCATCACGAATTATCCTGTCGAAGCTTTCAGCCTGCCAGACCTTTCCTCCTGTTCCTAACATCTTGTTTATCTTTCTTGCACTGATACCCTTTATTCTCTTCAAAAAGTCTGACAGATCATACCATGTTCCCGGAGTTTTCTCACGCGGTTGCAATAATAGGTGAACATGATTGGACATCACAACCGATGCAAGAAGATCATAGTCCTTGGCATTGCTGAACATTATGCATTCCATAACAACACTTCTTTCGGTAGGAGATAAATCTCCAATTGCTGATCTGAAGGTGATAAAGTAAACATTTCCACCTTGCTGCCAATGCGGAAGGTTGTGTCTTCGTATAGTAAGTTTGCTTGTTATTGGCATGTTGATTTGAGTTAAGTATAAATTACAGTAGACGGGACAATCCTGTCTCGTCTTGACCCGACAGGATTGTCGGGTCTACTGGTAGACGGCCGTCATACCCGACAGGATTGTCGGGTCTACCTTTCAATTCATATCACACAAATAAAGCAACAACGCCGTTAACGTAAACCCATCTTTCAGCAATCGATTTCTGATCATATCCTTTATATCATTCTTACCGACCCACTTGACCGCTTCGATTTCGTTCCTGTCAAATTCGTCCAATCTGGGACCGGGGCGACAGGTTACGATATGGAACGTCTTTGCGGAGATCCCGTTAATCGGGTTGAATGTATATACTACCTTGTGGTCGGTCGTCTCATAACCGGACTCTTCGAGCACCTCACGCTGAGCGCCCTCTACCGGGTTTTCACCATCCTCAATTCTACCCGTCGGTACTTCCCACTCCAAGCTGTCCAAAGTGTATCTATACGCATGGACAAACAGAATCTCTTCCTGTCTATTTTCAACCACTACAGCGACAAAGTCGTTGTGGAATTCGAGTATGTGGTGCTTGTTAATGATTCTCCCGCCCGGAAACTCGACCCTGTCGGCATAAAGATCGACCCAATCGCTCTTATAGATGACCGATCTTGCCAACCTGCGAGGTTTCTTTATATCCATTCTAAAACCCGCCGTTATTCACTTCGATAACCGCTTTCGGACATATCCGACCAGTCCGCCGGCATCGATAATCTCCCGCACTTCCGGTGGAAACGGTGCCGACTGCCAGCTTCCTCCCCGGCTAAGATTGCTGATAATCCCCCGCGAGGGATCAACCTCTATTTCGTCACCGTCTTCGATGCCGTCGACTGCTTCCGGTGAGATAAGGATCGGCAGCCCGATGTTGATCGAATTGCGGAAGAAGATACGCGCAAACGACTTCGCAATTACGCACGACACGCCCACGCCCTTGATGGCAATCGGCGCATTCTCGCGAGATGAACCGCAGCCGAAGTTGCTGCCCGCTACGATGATGTCACCCGGTTTCACGCGCCTGGCGAATGTGGCATCCAGATCTTCGAGGCAATGCGGTGCGAGTTCTTCCGGGTGGTAACTCGTACAGTAACGCGCCGGGATGATAACATCGGTATCCACCGAATCGCCATATCGAAATGCGCGCCCTTTTAATATCTCACTTTCCACTCGCACCCCCGTTATTCAATATATACTGCGATCTGGTAATAACCTGCCTGATATTCTCCTCGAAACGACTCCTGACAGGTGCAGATAGGTCCACTGTAGCCTTATCATTGATCTCCTTTCCGTATTGAATCGCTTCCAGGTATGCCTTACGCCCGGACTCTGTCAACACAACGATCTGAACCCGGCGGTCGTTGCCGTCCCTGTGCCTTTCGATGAGGTTCAGTTCTTCGAGTTGGTCGAGCGCTCTCGTAATCGTAGCTCCGTCATGGTATGTACGTCGCGACAGGTCGGTCTGGCTCAGCGCATCGCACTCGCCGAGTGCCATCAGGACAGTCCAGGTTGTCGGTGACAGACCGGTGTCCTGCAGCCTGACCTCCAACGCCGTTCGGATCAGGCGAGCCAGTGAATTGACGAGAAATCCGAGGCTGTGCTGGAGGCTTTCTCTGCCCTCACTGGTATTTAATTTTTCCTTACCTTCCATTCATATAACCGATTATTAAAGTATTAAACCAACTCTCTTGGGTCGGTAATCCGACCGCTCACAGCCGTAGCTGCGGCTACTTCCGGTCCTGCCAGGTACACTTTTGAATCAGGATGACCGTTGCGCCCCTTGAAGTTTCGATTTGTGGTGTACAAACCAACTTCGCCCTCAGCCAATACGCCCATATGCCCACCGATGCACGGTCCGCACGTTGGAGGTGATATGATAGCACCGGCTTTGACGAACTGATCGATGAGCCGCTCTTCCAATAGAGCTCTTATCAGCCTCGGAGTCGCTGGAATCACGATTAATCTTACGTCCGGATGAACCGGACGATCTCCCATCACTTTCGCTGCCGCGCGGAAATCATCCAAACGT
Organism: uncultured bacterium; assembly: GCA_964471745.1. Lineage (GTDB taxonomy): Bacteria > Electryoneota > AABM5-125-24 > Hatepunaeales > Hatepunaeaceae > CAYYHI01. The sequence goes on from CAYYHI010000042.1 coordinate 5,374, forward strand.
CCGTTGGTGCATGAACCGATCACAACCTGGTCAATCTTCTGACCTCTGACCTCTGTCACCGGGCTGACATTGGACGGCAGATAGGGCTTGGCGACCAACGGTTCGAGCTCACCAGCGTCAACCTCTAAAACCTGACTATATTCAGCATCCGGATCGCTTTGAAGGTAAACGCACTTCTTATCCGGGAATTGCGCCATAAATTCACGGGTGATATCGTCCGGGGGGATCAGACCGGTTTTGGCGCCGGCTTCGATTGCCATATTCGCAATGGTAAAGCGACCATCCATCGGGATATTCTCGAAGGCTTCCCCGGTGAATTCGATTGCGTGATAGAGCGCACCATCGACGCCAATTCTTCCGAGTACGGCCAGGATTACGTCTT
>CAYYHI010000042.1:5765-20175 GCA_964471745.1 uncultured bacterium
CTGAATTTGCCTTTGACGACAACCTTGGTCGTTTCGGGAACACGAAACCAGAGTTCACCAATTGCCCAGGCGCAGGCAAGATCGGTTGAACCGACGCCGGTTGAGAACGCGCTCAGCGCGCCGTAAGTGCAGGTATGGCTGTCGGCGCCTACAATCAGGTCACCCGGTCTGACCAAACCGCTATCGGGCAGGATGGAATGGCAGATACCGCTGCGTCCGACCTCGAAGTAGTTGGTGATGTTTTGCTCATGGGCGAATTCGCGCATGATCTTGGAAAGTGTGGCGGCTTTGACATCCTTGGCGGGAACGAAGTGATCGTTAACCAGCGCAATCTTCTCCGGGTCGAACACCTTCTGCGCACCCATGTTTCGGAAAACTTCAACTGACAGCGGTACGGTGACGTCGGTCCCCAGGATCATATCGACCTTTGCCATTACCATATCACCGGCTTTGACCTTATCACGCCCGCAATGACGAGCCAGGATTTTTTCTGCGAGGGTCACTTATGTGTTTCCTTATAATCCCATATTCCCCCCATACAGCAGTAGGGGGGGATTAAGGGAGGTGTTACTTTGTTTCTTCTTTTAGCCGTCCGATAATCTCAGCAATCTTTGCGTCTGCTTCGCCGGGATCTAACAGGCATCCTGCAGCCCCATCCAGACCACCACCGCCATAAACCGCAGCCAGACGTCCGAGGTGAATGCTGCACGTACGCCTGAAGATACTCTTACCGAGACGCACACTCACCTTTGATTTTCCCTCGTGATAGGAAATCCTTATCTGCACGTTCTTCTGAGGGAATATGGCGAAGGCAAGAAACCGGTTGCCGATCGGCATCAGTTCCACCTGACGGAAATCGGTGATGAGTACATTCCCATCCAGCCGGGTTGTTTTCTGCAGTTCGAGCTTGAAATCGTCAGCGTCCATGAAGTAACGGTTGACCCGCCCCCTGACTTCCTGCATGTCCATTATCTGATCGATATTCGAACCGTGCTTGATTGCCACGATGAGGGTGTTGGCATAACCGTGGAAAGCGTCGAGCCCCATGAACGGATCGACTGTATAGCTCAGCAATACCCAGTCCTTCGGATCAAGCACATCTCCGAGCGTCAGATAAGCGCTGTCGATGCGGTCGTTTTCCTTCAGGAATTCTTCGTACTTATTCAGAAGAGGCGAGTTGTAGTATTCGTAAACGAGTCGAGCGGCGCTGGGGGATCTGCCGCGCTTGCCCTTGACGTTGACCTTCGCGTCGAATGTTGATTCGGCTTTATCGTGATGATCGAACCAGATAGCGGCGTTTCTATGGTAGGGCAGTTTGGCGACCACATCGCCGTACTCGACAGGAACCGTGCCATCCTCGATATCCTTGGGTTCAGCAAACACAACCCGCTCGATGTTTTCCATGATGCTTATAAAAACCGCACAGGTTAAGCCGTCGAGGTTGGGTCTGGTTATCAGGTTCATGTATCTCCTTTCAAATATAGAATCGGGATTTATGACCACTAAGACACTAAGACACAAAGAATTAAATGTTATATTGTTATATTGTTAGATTGTTAGATTGCTTCATTGTTGGATTGTTTCATGGTTGGATACAGTTTAAACAACAAACAATGGAACAATGAGACAATAAAACAATTTAATTAACCTTATTATTTGTAGCCTTGTAAAGTAGTCAAGGAATCTTATTATGGTATCAATGTGTCTTTGTGTTTAATAATCAGTCACTTCAACGAATTAACCACCCAATCCCCCACCTTACTCGTTCCCAAATCACCACCCATATCCCGCGGGACCTTGCCTTTGTGAATCATATCCCGCACAATGTCCTCCAACCGCGGTGTCCACTCCGGGTAGCCGAGGTGCTCCAGCATCAAGCCGACCGTCAGTATCGCCGCCAGCGGGTTGGCAACGTCCTTGCCCGCGTACTTCGGCGCCGATCCGTGCACCGGCTCGAACAGCGACGTCCTGCCAGGATGGAGGTTCCCCGATGCCGCCAGCCCCATCCCTCCACATAACTGCGCGCCCATGTCCGTGATGATGTCGCCGAACATGTTGCACGAAACGATCACCTCGAACTGCTCCGGACGCTTCACCATCTGCATTAACAGCGCGTCGATGAACCAGTGGTTGGCATCGATCTCAGTATACTCCTCAGCAACCTCGAAGAACGCCCGCTGCCACAAGTCGCCCTCGAAACGCATCGCATTCGACTTATCCGACATGCAGACCTTCTTCAGCCCGTTCGCCTTTGCATACTCGAAAGCGTGACGACATATCCGCTCGACCCCCTTGCGCGTGTTGATCGAGGTCTGTATCGCAACTTCGTCCGGCGTGCCCTTCTTCATGATGCCGCCGGTTCCTGAATAAAGCCCCTCTGTATTCTCGCGGAAAACGGTAAAATTCACATCTTCCGGTCCCTTTCCTTTAAGTGGGCAGAGCGACTCGTCGAGCAGGTGAACGGGGCGATAGTTCACGTACAGGTCAAGCTTGAAACGAAGTCCGAGCAGGATATCGCGGGCATGGGTCATATCGGGGACGCGCGGATCGCCGACCGCACCGATGAAGATTGCATCGTAGTTGTCGCGGAAGTTGATGATCTCCTCATCCGGCAGCGTGATGCCGGTCTTGAGATACTTGTCGGCACAATAGTCGAATTCATCCCACTCGATATCGATTCCCAAGTCACGAATAGCAGTCATTACCTTGACAGCTTCCCGGGTGACATCGACGCCTATACCATCACCTGGAATTACAGCGATGCGGGGCATAAACCTCCCTGAATGAATTGATGTAACGTCCTGCTAACTAAAGGTATGATGGCGAATGAGGATGGTTAGGGCATGTCTCATTCAAACACTTTTCAAACACGAATATATATCGAGTGAGTTCACTTGTCAAGCAATACTTTCTATAGAAACTATTTCAGTCAAAAAAATTACATAAGAATTGATATTGCTTGTAGTATTGGAGATTTTAAAATTTCGAATTGCAATCAGATGCAGAGAGGTAAGTTCCTACTAATTCGCGGATTTGTGCTTAAGGTTTCGATTTTGTCATTCTATCAGGTGAGGTTACCAAACAGTACGTAGAGACAAAATTCTTGACAATATCCTCTTGTACAATTAAAGGTTAGAAATCATACTCCCTGTCCTCAAACTGCGACTTATCCGGTTTTTCAATGCCGCGTCTGGCGTCATACTCCCAAATCGCCTCCATGATCTGGTCGACGACTTCCGCGTCAATCCGTTCCCACATAAAATATTTGTTGCCCCAATAAGCTACCGGTCTGTGCGCTTTGCACGCCCAGAGGATATCCTTTTCAGAAGGCAGCTTGCGGGATACTCGACCGATAACTTTAATCATCTGCCCAAACTCGTTGCGCTTGACAATGTAATCCGTACCATACAGACTGATATAGTCGTTGGGACGAATAAATATCGGCTGCGGCAGGCCCCGCGGTATCTTCATAAACACCTCCCGGTATTACCAGTAATAATTTCCCCATCTGAATGGAATCTGGATGTTGTTCTCGCGTAACATCCACTTCACATGGTCGACGTTCGTATCGCCCAAGTGCATTTCATATTTCTTGTCTAAGAAATACCATGAATATTCTAAGTTGTTCTTTTCGAAGATATCGATCATCTTCTTCATATCGCTCATGCTGTTGAAGATCATTTTCCTCATGGTAGATCCCTCTCTGTAGAAATTAATTCCCTTTTATTTTTCAGCTCATTCAGAGATCGATTTGTCAGTTTCGGGTCCGTTGGATTTATCTTTGCCGATAGTATTCTCATTCTCTATCGAGCTCCTGCGACCGGCAACATGCTTGTGATCAGCGGTCTCCTTTCTCTTGTAATCTGTAACGTAGAAACCGCTGCCTTTGAAAATAAGTCCGGCTCCACTTGAAACCAATCGAACCAGCTTGCCGCCACATCTCGGGCAGACGGTGCGGGGAGCCTCCTTCATTGATTGAAAATACTCCACCTTACGATTACAATCCTGACACTGATATTCATACGTTGGCATTTTTCGTCTCTGCTGCAACCTGTTGCGCTTGAATAGATGTGATAGCGATCGTATAGACAATATCTTCCACCGAACAACCACGCGATAAATCGTTAATAGGTTTGTTGAGCCCCTGCAGAACCGGACCTATCGCTATTGCCCTGGCAGACCGCTGTACAGCTTTGTAAGCCGTATTACCGGCATTAAGATCGGGGAAAATGAATACATTAGCATGACCTGCAACCTTGCTGTCGGGCATCTTGGCTTGTGCAGTTTCAAGTGAGATTGCTGCATCATACTGCAACGGACCATCCACACTCAAATACGGAGCCTTGGAGCGGACCAGTTCCGTTGCCTTCATGACATGCTCCACCTCCGGACCGACGCCGGAGGAACCGGTTGAATAAGACAACATAGCCACCAATGGCTCAAAGCCGAACGCTTGCGCCGTCCGTGCTGATGAGATGGCAATATCCGCGAGTTGTTCGGCATTCGGATTCGGATTAACCGCGCAGTCGCCATAGATGAGCACTCGATCCGGCAGACACATGAAGAAAATGCTCGATACCAATGAGATACCGGGACGGGTCTTGATGATCTGGAAAGCCGGTGAAATCGTATGGCGGGTCGTGTGAACTGCACCTGAAACCAGACCATCGGCGTCGCCAAGGTGAACCATCATAGTGCCGAAAAATATCGGATCGGTAATCTGATCGCAGGCATGGTCTACAGAAATACCCTTATGCTTCCGCAACTCATAGAAGGTTTCGCAGTAAACATCAAGCTTATCGTTCTTGACCGGGTTGATGATAACAGCATCATCTATCCTGACATTTGTACGGTTTGCAGCTTCGAGTATCTCATCTTCATCGCCGATTAAAAAGATGTCAGCTACGCCGTCAGTAAGCACACGTGAAACAGCTTTCAAGGTGCGCTCTTCGCTGCCCTCAGGCATAACGATTCTTTTTCTGTCAGCTTGCGCCTTATCTAAAATCTCGTTGAGGAAAACCAGGGGAGTGGTTCGATGAGGTCTTTTCAACTCCAGCAGTTTATAGACTTTATCACTCTTGACATTACTCTTAACCAACCGGTAAACCGTCTCAATCTTCTGTGTGTCGCGGGCATAGAGCGAAACCGGCATCTGGCTGACCTTCACAGCCACACCGAAAGTATCATCCTCCATCTGCAGGATTGGGATGTTAAAACCGCTCAGGCCGCCAATCAATTTCCTGACAGGATCGCTCGGATCAAGACCACCGCTCAGCAGGATACCAGCGATGTTCGGGTAAGTTACCGCTACTCGTGAAACCATTGCTGAAAGCAGCATATCCTCCCTGTCACCGGGAGTAATCAAGAGCATTCCGTCTTCAAGTCTCTTCAGAGCATTGCCTACAGTCATGGCTGCAACGCGTACGCTGGAAACCAGATTGGTTAGATACTCATGACCGAACATCACCTTTGCACCGATTTTACGAGCAATCTCACCCATTCGAGGCGAACTGAGGATTTTATCAACCGGGATAACTCCCAACAAGTCAATACCATGATTGGATAATTCGGTTTCCAACTCGTCTGTTATTTTCTTGTGGTCGGCAGGTGAGACCTTGGTTACAATAACACCGATGAAATCACATCCCTTTTCGTCAATAGTTTCCTTGGCGGCGAAGACCTGCGATATTATTTCGTCAGCGGTGCGGTTTTCACCACTGGCTACCATCAATATTGGCGCATCGAGTGTTTTGGAGAGTTCAGCGTTGATATCCAGTTCCAGCGCCGACAGAGCGCCGGTATAGTCTGTACCTTCAATAACTACGACATCTGAATCCTTAGCCACCTGGTTGTAGGCGCGCAGGACTTTCGTAAGCAGCTCATCTTCCTCACCCGCGGCTAACATTTTCCGAGCATTATCAAAACAGATCGGATTGATTATCTCCGGATCCTGCTCAAGGTTGAATAGGATTCTCACCAGCTCGACGTCATCATCAGGCTGGTTACAGTCCGAGTTGCCGATCGGTTTGATAAAACCTACATTATCAATTCTCTGCTGTATGAGTTTCATCAACCCGATAGCCACCATACTCTTGCCACTTCTCGGTTCGGTTGATGCTATGTATAGACTTTTCACGTCTTTCCTTAATTACTAATGGGTGCAGATTATAGTGAACACAAAGTAGATTCACCTTGTAGGAGGACGGGTCTCCGTACACACATTGAAACACGGGTTGAGCAGGGGGGCGGTAAAGACAATCAACCCGTGCCACACAAAACAGAAAGTACGTCCTCCTGAATAAATATCTCGGACATATGTCAACTACAAACTGCACCCCTTAATTAACTATGACCGTACTTGCCCTTCAGCATCTCCAGTACATTCGGCGGGACAAATCGTTCAATTTTTCCACCGTGACTGGCGACCTCCTTCACGATGCTGGAACTTAAGTAAGTATATCGTGCATCGGGCATGAGATAGACAGTGTCGATATCGGGATTCTGCTTGCGGTTCATCAACGCCATCTGGAACTCAAACTCAAAGTCGCTAACTGCCCTGAGACCCCTGATGATGACAGATGCTCCAACCTTGCTTGCAAAATTTACAATAAGTCCACTGAACTGAGCGACATCAACACCGGGAATATCCCTGACCGAACATTGTATCATCTCCAATCGCTCATCGACGCTGAACAGCGGGTCTTTGTCACTGTTCAGTGCCAGCGTAACGATCACCTTGTCAAAAAGAGGTGCGGCACGTTTGATTATATCCAAATGACCGTTGGTAATCGGGTCAAAGGTTCCCGGGTAGACAGCTACGTTAGGATTGATTTTCGACATAAAAGAAGATTCTTGATATACTGCACTTCAATCTAAGTTAGTTAATTTACTAAAGGCTCTTCTTCAAAGCAAGCTTAGACCTTCAATCTATCCCTATGAATGATTAAATGACCTGCAATTCAACACCACAGCAATATACTCAATGAGTAATCACCTGTCCTGAGTGGAAAAAATTATAAAATTTTACCAGACAGCAAGAAATCCCCCACAAAAATCAAAAGGATTCGTATTACGTTCAGATAAGTGATCTTTAAAAAAGTTGAAAGGAGTTCAAGATGTTGCTCACCACACTGCAGATCAACGGAATGAACTGCAGTAAATGTGAACGATCCGTAGAGGCTTCCATTGGAAAATTTGCCGGAATCACCAACGTTAAAGCGGATTACACAACCGGCAGAATTCACATCGAATACTTCAGCAACCCACCGGAAGCAAAGGAACTAAAAGAAGCAATAAATCGGGTCGGTTACACCCTAAGTTCCTAATCCAAGCACTTCAACATCGAATAACATATACCAAGCGTCAATCCTAATCTATCGATACACTTCCTTACAGTAATGTCCAAAGGTTATTTACAATAATAACAATTGGTTAGAATTACTGTTGATTTGATTTTTTATAATTCTGAGATTTAAGAGCTTGTAAAATAAAGACTTTCTCAAATAGAGTCACGCTCAAAATCTGTAGAATTGCGTAAAATTTCTGATCAAGATCAAGTCGTTTCTTAACGATCACAATTAAAACATATACCGAAATCGCGATCCAGATTTGGGTCTTTCCCGCATTTAGACTGGTTCCATAAAATGCCTTGATGCGCAGGTTCTGCTTGATCCACTTGAAAAATAGCTCTACATGCCAGCGAGAACGATACAATTCTGCAATCGTGATCGCCGGCAAACGCAAGTTATTGGTAATGAACGTTAATAGCTTTTGCTTCTCATAGTCATAGTAACGGATGCGCCCGTAATGCGGCTGTCAACATCGTCATCGGCGCCGACGCCAATCCGACCTATATCATCTGCGTTGGGAAGAAACGGTAGCGTTAGACAGGCTTCGGGGATCTACTGGTTTGGTCAGGATGTACTCCCTGAGCTGGGAGGGTGGTAGCAAGGCAGAGGAAGATCCTGTCTTTCATGTGTTCTCTGTCTATATAAGGTTTCGTTTCCTAAGGAGATCCTTAGGATGGAATATACTGATATTTAAGGGAAGGAGGTTGACTTGGGAAGTTGGTTTGAGTATATTAACAAAAAACAATAGGGCTTGAAGCGGTCATTTCATGCGTTATTTTGCATGAATAGATTTCTATTAGCAAGTCCAATTACTTGATAGCTACCATTACGGCATGATATTAGCGATGGAAGAATTGAAAACAAAGCACATAGTAATAAATGGAGATTCAAGGTGGATGGATGAATTGGAGGATCAATCTGTCCAGCTTGTAGTAACATCTCCCCCGTATTGGCAATTGAAAGACTATGGCAGCAGTAATCAAATTGGTTATAATGATAATTATGAAGAGTATATAAACAACTTAAACCTCGTATGGAATGAATGTTATATAATTCTGCAGAATGGATGCAGGCTTTGTGTTAATATTGGGGATCAATTTGCCCGTTCGGTTTATTATGGTCGATATAAAGTAATACCGATAAGAACAGAAATAATAAAGTTCTGCGAAACAATCGGCTTTGATTATATGGGTGCAATTATTTGGCAGAAGGTAACTACCACAAATACCACCGGTGGAGCCACTATCATGGGTTCCTATCCTTACCCGAGAAATGGCATTCTAAAGCTCGATTATGAATTTATTTTGATATTTAAGAAATGGGGAAAACCTGGAAAAGTAAATAGAGAAAGAAAGGAACAATCGAAACTAAATAAAGAAGAATGGAATGAGTACTTTACCGGTCATTGGAATTTCGCTGGTGAAAAACAGGATAAACATCTAGCAATGTTTCCATCAGAATTACCGAAGCGTTTGATAAAGATGTTTACTTTTATTGGTGATACAGTTTTGGATCCTTTCCTTGGAAGTGGAACTACTTCACTCGTTGCACGTCAACTTCACAGAAATTCTGTTGGTTATGAATTAAATCCCGAAATCATTCCCATAATTAAGGAAAAACTGGGGTATAGTGAAAATATACTCTTCAGAGATACAGATATAATTTTTAGAAAACAATCGGACAGCCTGCCAAATCTTTCAAGCAAGATCGACAAGCTGCCATATAAATTTCAAGACACTGTCAGAATCGACAGGAAGATTAATCCGAAAAAATTGCAGTTCGGCTCCAAAATAGACAATTATTCAGACGAGAGGGAAGAGTATTACACAGTTAAAGATATTATCTCTCCCGAATTGCTGGTTCTTAATAACGGATTAAAAATTCGCCTGATTGGTGTGAAAGAGGATGTAACTAAAAATGGTCGTGCCATTGATTTTTTATATGAGAAACTTAAAGGACAGAAGGTATTCTTGAAATACGATTCGGTTAAATATGATGAAGAGAATAACCTTCAGTGTTATATATATCTTAGAAATAAAACGTTCATAAATGCACACTTGATAAAAAATAATCTGGTATTTGTCGATAAAAACACCGATTATAAATACAAAGCAAAGTTCTTAACTTTGAAGGAGCGAGATCGATTAGAGAAAAATTGGAGCAATCAAAATAATGGATAGAAGGATTAAGAAATATTCAAAGGATTTTGGAAATAAAGAATTCCTGTTGAATTACGTTAATAGAAGATGGGGTCTTACAAGAACAAACAAGGTTGGCGAGGTTATGGCTCTAATTCGAGAATGCCAGCCGCGAAGTTTTGATGAATGGGAAAGCTGGTATTTTGAAAATGCCTGTACGAAAACAAAGAAACCGATACAAGTTACGAAGGAGATACTAACCGAACTTGGTGAAAGGCTTTATGCAAAGCTGCAGGAGATTGTTATACCACAGATAAAAAATGCTATGAGAACGTTAACACTTCAGGATTGCCTTGATTATATTTATAATCTCACTATTCATCGCACTTATGACGGTTTTCTAACCGAGAAATCAGTTGTTAACGATAATCTCGCGAAGAGGTTTCCAGAAGTAAGCTTTGAGGAAACCGACCCGCGATTGGATCATGCTGGTGATATTGACTATATCGGAAGTATTATAGCATGTCTAATAAATAATTTCGTATCTTGGAAGTTGTGGAGCGGGGACGCCCTCGTCCCTGCCTTTGATGACAGACTTTTCACAGCGGGACGAGGGCGTCCCGCTACCACGAATAATTATTTAATTCCAACCTACTTAACCAGAGCCACCTTAACGGTCTGAGATCTATCCTGTGCCAGCAGACGAATCAGGTATAATCCGGAAGGCAAGTCGCCCGCATCCCATATAAAGCTATGCGAACCGGCGCTGAATTTACCGTTCAGTAGATTCACTATCCTGCGACCATTCAAATTATAAAGCGAGATGGTTAGATTCGCTGTCCGGTCAAGCTCAAACTTCACGGTTGAAGAGGAATTAAAAGGATTGGGATATGTCGAAAGGTTGAAGTCTTCAGGAACGACCTCAGCGTTGTCGTAAACCACCTGCGGTATTTCGTAACCCGCATGGATGAAACGTTCCCCCGAAAGTTCTTCAACCCAGCGGTCCCGGATATATTCGTTGATCTGCAGACGTGCGTCGCCCCAGTGCTCCCAGTGATCGTACTGGGTCCAGTCAAGGTTGATGTAGTTCATAGCCTTAATACCGGGATGGTTGTTCAGAAACTCGAAGAACGGCGCGAACCAGGCTTCCCAATCGACGTTTCCGTGAGTTGAATCGACGTCCTCGTCGTAGGGCGTAATCCAGACGTGACGGGCGGTGAGCTCGTTCAGATAGATCGGCTTACCGCGCGCCTCAGCGAAGCGGAGGAATTTCTCGGTTTTTCCCTTTTTAGAGATAACCCAGCGTTCGCGTTGTTCAACCGAATCCGGGGCGTCAGGATCGAAATGGTCAACGTCGAACGGATCGAGCCCGAACCAGTCAACCACATCATCACCGGGATACCACTTCCAACCTTCCCGAGTTGAATCCGCGAAATCGTCCGGTGCGTCGGGTTCATAACACCAGATCGATGCAAAGTTTTCAACATCGCGGTAGCGCAGTCCTTCTACAAGTTTCCGGAAGGCGAGAGGGAACACCCACGGAGTGAAACCATTCCAGGCGCCGTTCATCTCACCGCCAATACGCAGGAAAATCGGTCTGTTGTGCTGTCGGAAGGCGATCGCCATGGTGTCAATAAATCCGTCAAGCCGGTCGGTCAGGGCAAAGGTTGTGTCAAGCGTGTTAGTGTTATCGGTAAAGTGGACACTGATCTCCGAATACTGCCGGTCTTCATCGATGTGTTCCGCCTGGAATCCGTTCATGAGCCTCTCGACCGTCATCCCGCCTCTGCGCTGGACATCGCCGGGTAAAGGAGACATAAACTGAACAAGTATCGGCTGAAGGCTGTCGGGGAATATGTCGAAGTATTCTATCTGCGAAAGGTTGTGCCAACCGACACCGTGATATGTCCTGCCGTCCGGAGGTTCGTATCTGGCGCCGTAATGCGCGTATGTGATGGACAAGGCTGCGGAAACAAGCGTGATGATTGTTATGTAAAGGGAAGGTTTCATCTGAAATATCCTGCAGGTTCATTTTAAGGTTGTGTACCTTGATGGTTGTCATTCTGAACGAAGTGAAGAATCTACAACCGTATATACATTTTGATTTCAATTTTGAGATTCTTCACTTCGTTCAGAATGACAACTGGATGCTATCGCTGTATATGGGAATATTACTTCGATTCTTTCCAGGTTGATAAATCTGACAGGCGCTGAAAATCATTGCCGGAAGGATCCTGAAATACTCGCAAATCAAACATGGGCACTACAGAGAGAATATGGTCAAAGATATCCGATTGAATCTCTTCGTAGTTTGCCCATCTGATATCATTCGCAAATACATATATCTCAATGGGCAGTCCGTAGGAACCAGGATTTAACTGTCTGATTAAAAACGTCATATCATTGCGGATTTTGGGATGGTTCCGCAGATAGGCTGTAATATATGCGCGGAACGTTCCGACGTTGGTCAACCTCCGTCCGTTGATGAGTTCGCTCGAATCTACATTATGTTCGAGATTATAGCTTTCCACTTCTTTCTCTTTCGTTTCGAGATATTCCTTAATCAACTGGAACCGCTTGAATCTGTCCAGTAATTCCTTGTCGCACAGTTTTATGGTTGTCATATCAATATGTATTGCCCGCTTAATTCGTCTGCCTCCGCCTTCAGACATCCCGCGCCAGTTCTTGAACGTCTCCTCGATCAGCTTATGCGTCGGGATGACCGTGATTGTCTTATCCCAGTTCTGCACCTTCACCGTGTGCAGCGCGATGTCGATAACGTCGCCGTCAGCGCCAAATTTCGGCACCTCGATCCAATCACCCACCTTTACAAGGTCGTATGAAGATATCTGCAGGCTGGCGACGAACGATAGAATCGTATCCCTGAAGACCAGCAGCAGCACAGCCGTCAAAGCGCCGAAACCTGATAGCAATACTATTGGTGATTGACCGATAAGCGTGGCTATGATCAGAATCGCTCCAACGATAAACAGGATGATCTTGGTTATCTGAAAGTAGCTCTTCAGGTTTACGAGCTTTTCATGCTTTACTTCATCGAGGATTTCACTGACCGCCGTCAGTATGGCATCGATTACAAGCAGAAATATCCAGATAACAAAAGCGATAACGATTCGTTTGACGAATGCTTCAAAGCTGCCGAATAGATAAGCGAAATGGTAGATTATAATGGCGGGTACAAAGTAGGCAAGCCGATGAAAAACAGCTTTTCGGAGTAGTATATCGTCCAGCGTAGTTCTGCTTCTTTTTACAAGCTTCGCCAGCCATTTCAACAGGTAGCTTCTGATAATTATAAGGAGCAGAAAGCCGGCAAGGAGAACTGCAACGGCTTTAAGCAGTTTGATAATCCAGGGGTATTGCAGAAGTATACTGGTTAACGGTTCAAGCGACATCCTTATTCCCGTATTTAATTAATCTTGATATCCAGGTATGGTTGCCAGGTCGGCGAAGAAGAAACCCTTTTCACCATTCTTTTCGATCATCTTGCCGTACATCTTTGCCAGTCTGATATATTCATCGAACGCATCTTCATCATCCAACACAGCGGCAGTGCGAGCCAGAGCTTCGTAGGCGTAAGCGATAGTGAACGGACCGAGCTCGTTGTCACGGCAGACCTCGAGACATTTCTGACCGTGGTAGATAGCCGGTACGGGTCGATGAACCTTCAGGTTGGCTCGCGCAAGATGCCATTCTGACCGGGCAATGTCGATTGGGTCGCCATATTCTCCGTGATGAAAACGGGCTGCATAAGCGGCATGTATCAACCTGTCCGCATCTTCCGGCAGAAGCTCCTCCTTATCGAGCAGCGACCAGACGAGGTCGGTGATGTTTCTGGCGATTTTTTTGTACTCTTCCAAAGTTAAGCTTTTATCCTTATCCAATCTGCTCTTCTCCTCAGTTTACAGCGTATTTACTCAGATATGATACAGTTTGTTTGAGAGTCTTATTAAGGGGTGCAGTTTGTAGTTGACATATGTCCGAGATATTTATTCAGGAGGACGTACTTTCTGTTTTGTGTGGCACGGGTTGATTGTCTTTACCGCCCACCTGCTCAACCCGTGTTTCAATGTGTGTACGGAGACCCGTCCTCCTACAAGGTGAATCTACATTGTGTTCACTATAATCTGCACCCCGTAATAACTGATTACTGATATAGTGTAAAAAGTTCTCATCTAGTCATTCTGAACGAAGTGAAGAATCTAATACAGTAAGGGGTATAAAACGAGATTCTTCACTTCGTTCAGAATGACAAAGTATTATATTCAGTATTTTGTTAATACTCTCGTTTGTTTATTTATTAAAGATTGTTATCAGAGCCAGATAAGCGCCGGCAGTTGCGATTGCCGCGGCGGGAATTGTAACAATCCATGACATCAAAATCCGTCTGACAATCCGCATGTCGATCGCACCGATACCACGCGCAAAACCGACACCTATCACGGCACCGACCAGCGTATGGGTCGTGGATACGGGCATGCCCAACTTTGAGAAGACGAGCACAACAGTCGCTGCGGCAAACTCGGCTGAGAATCCTCGTGAAGGTGTGATGCTGGTGATCTTTTTTCCGACGGTTTCGATTACCCTCTTGCCGAGAACCGCAAGACCGAGCACGATACCGGTTCCACCCATGATTAGTATCCAGATGGGCACTTCAACTTTCAGACCGACCAGTCCCTTGTGGTAGATTGCCCAGATTCCAGCAAGAGGACCGACGCTGTTGGCAACATCGTTTGATCCATGAGCAAACGCCACGTACGCTGCAGTTAAAACCTGTATATACTTAAAATTGCTCTCAACCAATACGAGTTGAATTCTTCTATGACGATCGTCTGATCGGGGCAGTCTTGACCAGACGACAACCGCCGCTACTATTCCAACTAACAACGCCACGAGTATCGACTGGGT
>CAYYHI010000043.1:0-15499 GCA_964471745.1 uncultured bacterium
TCTCGGATACACTGTTTCACGGGAATGACAATAAATAGCTGACACAACCAATTTATGTATGTTGGTTGAAAGAATCAACCCAACTGTAGTTTTTCCTTTATAACGTTCCACATCTGTCTTATCTCAGATGTAACTTTCCCGTTTCCAAATTCGATAATGCTCTTCCCGGCAATCTGTGCTTCTGTTACCGATTTGTCGTAATCAATCTTTCCCACCAACTCAAGTCCCTGTTTTTCAGACCACTCCCGTATGTTATTAAATACATCAGCGTTTATATCCCATTTATTCACACAAACCATCGCGGGTGTGTTAAAGTGCTTTGTAAGGTCCGATACACGCGCCAGATCATGCTGACCGGACATGGTCGGTTCTGTAACAATTAAAACCAAATCAGCGCCGGTGATTGAAGAGATAACCGGGCAGCCTATGCCGGGTGATCCGTCAACTATTACAAGGTCCAAGCCGCGTTCGGATGCGATTCGATTTGCATTTGTTTTAACCAGGGCTACAAGTTTTCCGGAATTCTCAGCGGCAATTCCCAACTTGGCGTGAACCATCGGACCAAATCTTGTCTCTGAGATAAACCAATCCCCAGCTTTACTTTCGACCAGATCTACCGCGTCTTCAGGGCAGACGAACTTACACACCCCGCACCCTTCGCAGGCGATAGGATCAACCTTGTATAGCGTATTTGAGAGATTATACGAGTCTTCTGATTTTTCTATAGCATCAAACCGGCAAGATTCGGTGCAGATCCCGCATCCGGTACACATATCCGGATCGATAGTCGATACTTTGCCCCCATAAAATTCTTCACTATGTTTGACATCAGGAGCTAACACCAGATGCAGATCTGCAGCATCCACATCGCAATCAGCCAGAACAGACTGACCTGCTAATGCGGCGAATGAAGCGACTATGCTCGTCTTGCCGGTTCCCCCCTTACCGCTGATAACTACCAGCTCTTTCATCACCGTTGTACCGTCTGTTGATGTCCATTACTCCCAGCTTTAATTCCCTCTCCTACTGAGTATGGGAGAGTGATGATTTTGAGTCGTCAATCATCAGTTACAGGTTGCAAGTGCCTGTAGGACAAGTTGGATAACTTGAATCGAAGTCGGATGCTGCATTTTTGTCACCGCCGGAAATCCCCACCCGGGAGACCACTTGATCAAGATCGGTCGAGCCACATTCCGGGCATGTGATACCAGCATTCTTCCAGTCGAAACCGGTCAGTTTATTAAATTCTTCACCGCAATTGCGGCATAATAATTCATAGATTGGCATTTTTTAACCTCTAAAATAACGTATTCTTAACACTGGTTAGAAATCACAACGCTCTGTATATAACTGTTAAAGCAAGAGATATAACAAACAATGCAAGTCCAATCTCTAACCAGAATGGTTTTGTCCTTAACGAAATCTTACTTCCGACTATTGCGCCTATCATTGATCCTGCAAGCACTGAAAATGCTGGTAAGTAAACTATATCCCCACGTTGCCAGTATATTATTATAGCAACCGATGCTGTGAAGATCGTCACGAATAATGAAGTAGCAATAGCCTTATGAATATCTAACCGGAAAGCTCTCAGAAATGGCGGAAAAAGAGAACCACCGCTTCCACCTCTAATACCTGTTATCAGGTTTAACAAAAAAGAGAATAGTACGATATTCCTTGCGTTTGGACTGATTCTTCGATAAAGCACGGGTGCAATTCTGTCAAGATACATACCAAGGATCGTTACAAATGCAGTAATAACAAAGATAAATGCCAAAACTAATATCGGAATTAATCCTACAGATAGCGCACCTATTATAGATCCCAGAGAACCACCGATTATCACATAGAGAGCAACCATCCCATCAATATTTGCTCTTTGGCTTATAGCACCGATCAGCGAAGAGAACGGTATAACAAACAGATTCACACCAAAGGCAGTCAATAAAGGCAATCCTGCAAGGTTAAGCAAAGGTATTCTAACTGAACCACCACCAATACCAAATATACCACTCATAAATCCTGAAAAGATTCCGATGGCAAGATAGGCTACAAACAGCTTCAAATCTAAAATAATACGCTATCCTCAGTATTATTTAGTATCTATTCTATTATTTCGGATGAATCCATCAGGTTACGTAATGCTTGAAACCTATCGGAAACGAAATCAACTCATTGTCTAATTTATCAATTAAGTCATTGTATATTTTTCTCATAGATTCAGAAACTTCAACCAACAACTCACCCTTAGAGTACAATTCGGCAATCTTCCTGTCATCCGGAATTCGCTCCAAGATGAGTATCTGTTCACGCTGGCAATATTCTTCAACACGATCGTCTCCCAAACCCCAACGGTTGATAATAACACCAAAAGGAATGGATAACTGCCTAACTGTATCCACAGCCAGCTTAAGATCATTCAGACCGAAAGGTGTGGGCTCGGTGACCAGCAGGACGTAATCAGATTCTCGAACTGCCTCTATCACTGGGCATGACGTCCCAGGCGGTGAATCGATAATCACCACTCCATTCTGAGGCATCTCATCCTTAACGGCTCGAATCAAAGGCGGAGACATTGCTTCGCCGATGTTCAGCCTGCCGGCAACATATCTAATCGAACCTGCGACGCCAATCTCTACGATTCCTATTTCACGGTCCTTTTCTGTAATTGCATCGATTGGACATGCAAGGCTGCACCCTCCACAACCGTGGCAAAGCTCCGGAAAAGTTAGAACTGTCCCCTTGACCGCCACAATGGCGCTGAACTGGCAAACCTTCCCGCACTCACCGCAACCGTCGCACTTATCAAGATTGACATCCGGAACTGGAATGCTCGCTGTTTTACGCTGTTGGATAATCGGTTTAAGAAAGATGTGACCGTTGGGAGCTTCTACATCACAGTCAAGGTAGGCTACTTGATCCCCATGTGAAGCTATTGTTGCAGAGATATTTATGGCAACAGTAGTCTTGCCGGTTCCGCCTTTACCACTTGCGACAGCTATCTTCGTGAGGCTTCGATTAGACAATCATCCGGCTCGGATCATCGAAGTCCCACACTTGGGGCATTGTATGCTCGCACAGGGTAAACCGGGTTTATGGGGAGCCGTTGTTCCACAACTGGGACATACACACTTTCCACCTGGTCCCAAGCCAGTGCCTCCTCCACCTCCACCACCCCCACCGCCGCGACCGATACCTCCACCCCCACCGCCACGACCAATGCCGCCACCACCGCCGCGACCGGCTCCACCACCCTGACCAATGTTACTTTTCATTCCTCTTTTTCCTTGATTTACACTTCGAGGCTTGATTATAATCTTGGTTTACCATAAATAACTAAGAGGTTTAACTGATTACAGATATCGTGTGAAAGTTCTCGTTTCGTCATTCTTATAATTCTCGTTTCGTCATTCTGAACGAAGTGAAGAATCTCCAACAGCGGAGGAATGAAAACGAGATTCTTCACTTCGTTCAGAATGACAATGTATTGGTTTCAGTATTCTGTTAATACTCTCAAATAACTAACTAAAACTGATTATCGAACCAACTCCCCCCATAATGCAATGCTCTCTATAAGCCTTCTTAAACAGCGAACGGGCATTATCACCTGTGCAATGACTGGGACAAACTTCGGTTATCCCAAGCTCCTTAAACGTTTCCACGGTTCTTTGTAATGACGACACTTTCTCACCGCGAAGGTGAAAACCACCCATTGCCAAATAGACAGGTCCGTATAGAGTTTTAGCCTTCTTAAGTATCTTGGTAATACCCGGATGGGCGCAACCGGTTATCACTACCGATCCATTATCCGTTTTACAGATAAGTGATTGTTCGTTTACTATTCCACGCATCTCACCTGTAGAATAAACCCCTTCGCATAATTCGCAGGTTTCGTCCACTTCATTCAGTTCGACACCTGATCTCTTCAGGTCTGCTTTGAAATCGTCCGGGAAGCTGACCGGCAGGTACAAATCAACATCACTGTTCTCTGTTAAGAAGTCGTTAAGACCTCCAGTATGATCCCAGTGGTAATGCGACAGCACAATAATGTCAATATCTTGAGGCTTTATCCCAATATTCACCATATTAGACAGAAGAACACCACTATCACTGCCGGTATCGAATAGTATCTTTCTTCTGTCGGTTTCCAGTACGCAGGCGAAACCAAATCCAGTCTTTAACATGGGAGAATAGGGGTAGTTGTCAAAGACGATGGTAATCTTTAAAGTTGACATTTGCACTACAACCTAAGAAACGGACATATATGGACATATAAGGAGTAGATGTAATCCTTTGTTCAGGCGTTCTGCCGCCATCTTCTTTTCCGCCGGTGAATTCTGCGACCATTTGATCTGCTGCGTTGAGACTTGAAATTACCACCCCGGTTAAAACGATTGGAACCTTTCATCACAGAGTGGCGACCCCTCATTTCCCCAGAACTACTAATAAGCGTTCGTGGTGTATTATTCGGCTCTTTATCGCCCCGGTCAATTAGTCTGTTGTCAGAAGCACGACGTTCGCTTAACCAGTCAAACGCAGCGTAAACAGCGGTTTTCACCACCTGACCGGCAAGTGAGGACAAAGAGGAGTAGAGACGATCCGGCGGATGGTCTCTACTCCTCGAATCGGCAATTGCACCGTCGGTTACCTTTTTATGGACAATCAGCTGATCTTGTCGAACTGCGGGAAGATTATCACTACTCACCGGTTGAACCTTCGAGTTCGATGATCCGCTTTTTCAACTCTGACAGGTCGTTTTCAAGAATCTTGTGTTGTGATCTCAACGTTTTCAGTTCTTCCTCTCGCGGAATCTCAGCCGCATAAGGTAGCGGGTAGGTTTCAGATCCGAAAAATCGACCACCGCGAGCCCAGCCGGGAAGCCCTGTCGCCCAGTACTGGTTGCGCCAGCCTCGACCACGACCGCCGAATCCACCACCACGCCCCATTCCAAAGCCGAATCCCCGACCAAAACTCATATTACCGGGTCTGTCGAATCCGGCGCAATAGCCCATTCTACGACCCGTCATCGGACCTGCTCCCACAGGTCCTGTTCGATCTCCGTAAGGCATAGTTTTCTCCTAATTTTAACTTGTTGTTAAAAACATTTCACGATTACCAATGACCTTCAACGTCCGGAGCGCTCATCGCCTTCAGATCGCCCTTGTTGAATTGATTTATGGCTTCTGAAGCACTGCCTTCAACGCCTGTAAAGACCTTTAATCCAGCAGCCCTTAATGTCATGAAAGCTCTGGGACCGCAGTGATTAGTCAGTAAGGCTTCAGCACCGCTTGATGAAATAAGTTCTGCTGCCTGAATACCGGCACCTCCTGCGCGATTGATATTATCGGTGTTATCTATCGCCTCGAATTGACGATTTTCTGTATCTACAATTAAGAAATACCTGCAACGCGCGAAGCGAGGATCAACTTCAGCGTCTAAGGTATTACCTTTTGAAGATATTGCTATTTTCATTCATTATCTCCCACTTTTATAATCTTTTAACAAGGATAAACAGGATAACAAGGATTAGAAATATAGAGAGTATTAACCAAACAGCGATTTGATTGGCTATGTTATTCTGAACGAAGTAAAGTATATCCTGTTAAATAAATGAGATGCTCACTGCGTTCAGTATGACAAGACAACGATTTCCGTTCCATATCGCAACTTGGTTAAAACTCTCAATAATTGAAATAACAGTGTCTTAACCTTATCCTGATCATCCTGTTCATCTTGTTATGTATTAGTTTGTCTTTGTTCTTTAGGCGGTTCGCCTGTTACATCCCTCTGTTTCGTTTCCTGCCCCGATGTCGTTTGCCGCTACCCCGAAAACGGTAACAACCCGGCATGCAATAGCAAGGGTCGGAAAGTTTATTTTGTATTACTGCTTGTATTACTTCCTCGATATTACCACTAATCCAAGGTTCAACCTTGATGCCGCTTGTAGTTAAAAGTCTTAGGAACAATTCTGAGATAGCGCCACAAAGAACCATTTCAACATTACTTTTCTTAAGAGTTTCGATCTTCAGCGTTGGCGGCATCCCTGACAACGACAGATTCCACCTGACAGTCTCTTCACCGTTGTCAAGATCGACCATCAACAAGTTCTGAGCTACATCGAAGACTGGTGATATCCTATTGTTCCAAATTGTTACTGCTATTCTCATCTACCCTACCTCCGACATCTGGTAATGCAAGCTTCATACCATTATTTAGTGTTATCGTTTCCTTGTCTTTAACTATCTAATTAACAATCTACAAAAAAAAGACCGCTATAAAATTGAAGCCTTAAGAGTATTATTATTGCTACACTATAGGTCGGCAAGGTAGCAATAGTGATACTCTAAGATGGTAGCAATAAACTCTGACTCCAAGTCGTACAACGCCTTCGATGTACTCTCCCGTTTATTTAATCTGAGGTTTAACTTAGCATAAGTAAGTAGTCTTCTTCAAAGGCGTCTACGACCTTGTCCACTTCCGCGCCCGCCACCCATGTGACCACCACCAATCTGTCCCTGACCGCCTTCGCGCACGCTTCTCTTCATAGTCGGCGCATTGAGCGGAGAAATTAGACCACTATGAACCTGCTCTACTGCTTCCCGCACCGTTAGGTTATGACACGAGTAAACGGACCAACCAGCGTTAATCATATCATTAAATACCGCTGGACCTACGTTGCCAACTATAACACGCTCTATACCTTGAGCGGCTAAATTACCAATCCCATGAAATGAAGATTCTTCACCAATACCAGATATGGTTGTGAAATCCAATGTTTCCTGTTCGATAATGAGAAAGTACCCAGCGTGCCCGAAACGTTTGGATATTTTCGCATCCAGATCGGCTGCGGTTGCTGCTACTAAGTATTTCATAACGACTCCATTTGAAGTATGAAACAACCCTATATTGTAAACAACAGAGATGTTATTATCTTAAATCCTCGCATATCATACCCAGAGAACAGCGCCGGGCTTTAACACCCGGCGCCTAATATTATATGTCGGTCAAGTCTAATCCTATTAAGGTTCTTTAGTTTTCTCACCTTCATCCTTGGTTTTCGTAACCTTAGCTTTGGTCTTAGGTTTCGCTTCAGCCTTCTCGTCTTTCTCTACTTTTTTCTTGACGGTTTTTGGCTTTGATTTAACCGTTTTTACTTTCTCTTTATCTTCCTCGGTTGCAGCTTCCGTTTTCTTTTTTGCCTTAGCCTTCGGTTTAACTGAAGTTGACGTCGTTTTTTTCTTCGTCTTGGTTTTGATGACCTTAGCTTTGGTTTCAGGCTTCTTTTTGGGTTTTATTTCAACTTTATCAGTCTTCTTTTCCTCATCAACAGGTGCTTCAACCTTCACAGTATCAGGAACTGTATCTTCTTCAGCCTTATCTTTAGTAACCTTAGCTTTAGCTTTCTCATCGTCAACCTTGGCTTCAACTTTCTCTTCAACAACCTCAGCTTTGGCTTCCTCAGTAGGAACTTCCGCTTTCTTTTCATCAACCTTGGCTTCGGCTTCCTCGATAGTAGCTTTGGCTTTTCCCCTGGCAACGACAGCTTCCTTTTCTTCGCCAGTCTCATCCTTTACCGGTTCAGTTATGATTTCAGCATCCACAACTTCAGCTTCAACCGGAACTTCAGGAGTCACTTCAACAGCAACCTCCTCCTCTGACGCAGCTTTTATCACAGTCTCATCCACGATAACATCAACATCTTCAATAACGGGCTTGGTTACCTCCAATTCAGACTGCACCTCAACCACCTTTTCGGGTTCCTCTTTCGGGGATATAGGTTTCTTTATATCTGTAACAACACTAGAATCCCGCATGATATCACCGATCGTTGTCTTTACTTCAGCGGAAGTATCTTTGTAAGCACGGTAGACAGCTTTTTCACGCCCTCTCTCAATTATTGCGTGAGACAACACTATCCTATGATTGACCTTATCGAATTCAATAACCTCCAACTCGAGATTGTCTCCTTCCTTGATCTGCTTTTTATTCTCACCCGCCAGCGATCTTCCGAGTTGGGAATTGGGGATGAAACCCTCGACTCCAAGCGGCAGCATCACAACCACACCCTTCTCAAGTACTCTGACTCCAGAGCCTTCCGAGCGGGCTCGGATCGGATATTCCTTTTCAAATCTATCCCACGGATCAGGTTCGAGCTGCTTTAAGCCCAGTGCAATCCGCCTTTCATTTCGATCGAAGTTAAGAATAGTTACCTCTATCTCCTCGCCCTTCTTTACGATCTCACCCGGATGACGAACCTTGCGAACCCAGGAGAGATCGGAAATGTGAATCAATCCGTCTATATTGGGTTCAAGCTCCACAAAAGCGCCGAACGGAACAAGATCCCTGACAATACCTTTGTGACGCGTTCCCCGTTTGAAGACCTGCTCCAGCCTTTCCCATGGATCCTCTTCGCACTGCTTCATACCAAGCGATATCTTACGGCTTTCGCGATCTACGTTGAGAACAACTATGTCTATCTCATCACCGACGGAAACCATTTGCGAGGGATGCTTTATATGCTGAGTCCAGGACATCTCTGAAATATGAACCAAACCTTCAATACCCTCTTCGATTTCTATGAAAGCACCGTACTTGACAAGTGAAACAACCTTACCTTTAATTTTACCGCCTACAGGATATTTTTCCTCAATCTCATCCCAATGCTGCTCCTTAAGTTGTTTCAAACCGAGACTGATGCGCTGCTTTTCTTTATCATAGCGCAACACCTTGGTCTTGATCTTCTCATCAAGCTTGACCACATCTGATGGATGCGATACACGTTTCTATGATAAATCTGTTATATGAAGCAATCCATCGACGCCGCCCAGGTCAACGAAAACACCAAAATCGGTAATATTCTTAACAACACCCTCAACCACCTGTCCTTCCTCGATTTCAGACAGAACCTTTTCCCGGATCTCGCGTAGACTCTCTTCAACAAGTACTTTATGTGAAAGCACTACGTTTTTACGAGCGTTATTAACCTTGATGATTCGGAAATCCATTGATACATTGACAAGAGCATCGAAATCACGAACCGGATGAACATCGATCTGAGAACCGGGCAGGAACGCTTCGACGCCGAATAGATCGACAACCATACCACCCTTAATCCGTCTGACGATCTGCGCTTCGACCATCTCACCAGATTGATAAAGATTATTGATATTTTCCCATACGCGCGTGAATTCTGCCTTTTTCTTTGACAGCGCAAGTGTTCCCTCATCGTTCTCGATGCTGTCTATCAGAACTTCAATATCATCACCAACCTTCATGGAGTCGAGATTCTCAAACTCCTCAACGGGAATGTTGCCTTCTGACTTAAATCCAATATCAACAGCTATATCGCTGTCAGTGATTGCTACGATTTTACCGGTTACGAGCTCGCCTGAACGGAAGATCTTCATGGTCTCGGTATACTTCGCCTCCATATCGGTTCGTTCTTTAAGCGTATACCCGTCTTCCTGTGCAACCTCATCCATGTCAAATATGATCTCTTCCGGCAATGGATCAGGTTCGGATGGTTGTTTGGGCAATTCCTGAGCTGGAACTGCTTCTTCTGTTGCTTCTTTGATGACTGGCAAGTCTTCTGCTGGTTTCTCGATACTGCTGTTTTCGACCTGTTCGTCGATTGATTTTGTGTTTTCTTCGCTCATTTCGTCCCTTTACTTGTAAAAAGCTCGTTCTCAGGCTGAACTGAGACGAGGTTGATTTAACGTAACCTCTGTATGAAACAGTGGACTATGACTGGAGCATATACGTCCTTTATATGCAACTATCTATTTTCCTGCATTTGTATGCTTTTTCAAATCTTCCGGAGGACTTACACCACCGACAGCCGCGATACGACGCATTGTCTCATCCGCAACAGCCTTATAGCCATCCTTACCTTCCGCAGCAGACAAACCGATATCATAAAGAGTAAACGGTTTGCCGAATCTCAGTCGCAGGTTCCTCTTAAACAACTGAAATCGTATATTGGCGCTCCCTCTGCTGTATACCGGGACTATCGGAACATCGTACTTCAACGCCAGCATACCTACGCCGAGCTTCGGTGAATGAAGCTTGCCGTCCTTGAATCGCGTACCTTCGGGAAAGATTATTATGCCGTTGCCGGATTCAAGTGCCTCACCCAATTTAACTAATGCCACTCTGTCAAAGCCTGATCGTCGAACCGGAATCGAATTATAGTAGCGCACCAGACTGCCTAAGATAAATATATTAAAAAGCTCCCTCTTTGCTGCATAAAATATTTCACGCGGACAGGATGAACCGATCATCGGAGGATCTGACCAGGACTGATGATTCGACGCCAGAATAAACGGACCGCTCTTCGGGACGTTTCCCTTTCCTTCTACCTTAAGTCCGAAAAAAACCTTAAAAATACAAATAATAAATTTCTGAGTTAACCGATATAATAGTCGGTTCCTGGGTTTGGAATAAGTGCCCCCTTTATCAAGTTCAGTCATAGACCTTCAAATCGAATCGTTTACCCGCCAGATTGATTACTTTCTGCACCTGTTCATTAAAAGCCAGATCACTCGTATCAATGATAACAGCATCTTCAGCAGGTTTCATGGGCGCTTCACTACGCTCTGCATCCCGCTTGTCCCGTTGAACAATCTCTGTTGCGAGTTCAGTCAAAGCCGACTCATCAGCGGAGATTCCAATATCCCTACTCCGTCGCCCGGCGCGGATTTCAGAACTCGCAGTAAGATATATCTTAAGACCGGCATTGGGAAACACAACTGTTCCGATATCCCTGCCTTCAACAACACCGAAACCGCGTTCCGCCCAACGACGCTGCAACTCGACCAGCCAACGACGCACTTCAAAAAGCTCGCATACCGGTCCGACCCTCTTCGTAAGTTCTTGCGACCGAAGATGCTGAGTTATCTCCTCACCCTGCACCCAGACATGCGTCCCAGCTTCGCCCTCGACGAAAAACAACCGACAATTCTCAATGCTCTTCAACACTGCCGTAATGGATTTCAGGTTAACGTTGTTCTTACCGAAATAGTATGTTGCAGCACGATAGAGAGCCCCGGTATCAAGATACGGAAGACCAAGCCTGCGGGCTACTTCCTGTGCGGTTGTGCTTTTTCCAACGCCGGCTGGACCATCGATTGCAATCAGCGGTAGTTTCATTCTGACTGTTCTTTGTTCTTAATTAATAAGGATCTGACAAGTTTGGCAGCCTTTTCCGGATTATCTGCTGCGAACTTCGCCATCATCTTCTTCTGGACTTCCTTTCGCTTGGCTTCGGTATCCATAATCAGCTTTTCTCGCCTGTCATTCCTGGTAGTATCTGTGTCGCTGGCAATTCTCTTTATGATTCCTCTCCCTTTCATCTTTGCAGAACGGGAACTTCTGACCTCAGTTTTACCAGGTGGCGCAGCTATTTGCTTAAACAGCCAGTACAGAACCACGATGACAAGCAATGCCAGCAGAGAATACGTAAGAATATCTATCAGCAGGTCATATCGCATTTGAAATCATGAAATAGTCAATAGTTTCCTTTTATAAAGGAAGACCAAGCGGATTTCTCATATTCCATCATGTCTTGGATTAAATCATGTTGCAAACAAACCAACCAACTATGACCAATTGCAAATTGCCACTTCTACTTCATCCTCCTGCCTTTATCCTCGTAAATAAATATCCAGCCAACCAGTTCACCTTCGTCGAGAGGTTCATCCGCATGCCAGAAGGTTGCATCCCGCAGTGATCGGGAACTTGTATCATCCGGATTAACCTGCTGCGCATGAATCATTAATTCATCAATTCTTTCCTGCCAACGTTTCATATTAGAAATACGCAAATCTACCCAGCCGTTACCGCTCCAGTTCTCAATATCTGATGGTTTGACGTTGAATTTGCTCTGCCGGGGATCGTGCGGAACCTTCATAACAGGTCCTTTGAGCAGTTTTCGACCATCCGGCATAAGGATTGGAATGCCGATGGAGACTATTCTACTCCTCAAACCCTTGTTTTCCATTACCAGTCGGGTGACCTTCTCAGATAACTCCTCCGGCGAAACTGCCATCACACCATTAAGACTTACGGCGACCTTCTTCAGCAAGTGTGCCTCATAAAGCAGTTTGGAAAGCCTGGGGGGGCCCAGCAGTTCAAAAGCCGGCACCTCATCCTTATTTCCTGCGGTCAATTCACGCATCTTCTTGATGGCTAACGCACGCATTACGCCTGCCCGGTACGTCGAACCCAGAACGGATGCATCCAGCGCGGCAACAATATCATGACCGCTGGCGCCGCCTTCGATCTCCCATACGATAGTCTGGGCAATCTCTTCAGGCGTGATATATTCCATCTGTTCATGAGTCGTGATCGCGGTAAACTCACCAAGCGAGAAGGTTCCGTTTTCGCCGGTGTCGATAAATACACCTTCAAGGTTCTCACCCAAAGCCACACAACCCTTGCTTTCCTCTGTATCCAGTACCTCAGAAATAACAGGTGACTCTTCAATGGAGCAGTCAAACAATGGAATCGGTTTGCCGCCGCGGAGGATTTTTCCATGATCGATGCGTTTCCAAGCTATAGCCGTGGCGGGTTTTATCTCCTTGGTATATGGAGCATCCGGTGTTCTGCCCATCAGGAACAGCAGCAGCGAATGAGCTCCCCCCACACAGGCTTTGGACAGCAGGACTCGAGACGGTTTGTCCTCCGAATGCGTATAAGGGATGTTCAATCCCATTCCACCGGTACCGCTGGTGCCGACCTTGACGTAGGTTCTCGTTCCGGCATCCTTCATTGCCTGATAAAGAACCTGCACATGACGAACCAGTTGTGGCAGATAAAGTGAACACAACAACGTCTCAACATCTTCCAACAATTCCGATGAGACACTCCCTCGTCGAGCCGCTGCCAAGCCTTTTTGAACCTTCAGCCCAATCGAATAAACATCCTGATAAGCTAATCCAGTGGCTGAGTTTACGCAATCGATTATAATCTGTGGCTTGGTCTTTACAATGAGATCGTACAGGAAAAAGTCCTTAAACATCGTTGCATCAGTCTGTTCGAGAACGTCACTCGCCAGATGTACACGATGTTCCTGATTATTCAGTATCTCATTACGAGAAAGGTCCTTGAATTCCGAGCGGACGAAGATATTTCCCCAGGCAGGCTTGAGTTCGACGCTGCCGGCTTCGGCTGCCAGATCGTGACACGCCGACTCAGCCTGTTCTTTCGTTAAGGATGAGATTGTAATACTACTTGGATAATACTGGAACAACTTGCGACAGATGGCGGTTCCAACCATCCCCCACCCGCCCAAAACAAGTATATCCTTTTTAATTATTTCCATTTATGCATCTCCCGTATGTTTTTCAGACGCTTCCACATTTTCGGAAGAATTTTCTTCAAACTGCGATTTATTGATATCGTTCGATATATCTTCAAACATAATAGAACGACCTGTCTCAACAAGTTCCTCAGGTTTGGGCAGGTCATTGAGCGAATCCAGCCCAAAATAGGTTAAGAAGTTGGGTGTTGTAACGTATAAAAGCGGTCTACCCGGTCCTGGACCTCGCCCCTTGACTATTATCAGCCTTCTTTCGAGCAACATCTTCAGCACACCGCCGGTATCCACCCCGCGAACAGCTTCTATCCTGGACCTTGATATTGGCTGTTGATAGGAAATCAGCGATAGGGTTTCAAGCGCGGCTCTCGACATTCGCAATCGACTGGAACCGATAACTAATTTCCTCACCCACTTACTGAACTGTGACCGTGTTGAGAACCTGAACCCTCCGCCCCCACTCACGATACTGAAAGACCGTTCGGATTCTTCATATTGCCTGTTTAACTCATCAACCGAGGTATTTATTTCATCATGGGTAACATCCCCGATTATCTCTGCCAGACGCTCTGCATCAACAGGCTCCGGTGAAGCAAATATCAGGGCTTCAACAAGTTGAGTATTGATACTACTCATCTTTGCCGCTATCGAATAATATCAGCTCGAATTCCCCAAAGGGACGTTGTTGTTTAACTACTACTCTACCGATCCTCATCAGCTCCAACATCGCCAGAAATGTCATAATCACCGCCAAACGGCTCTCGAGAGCATTCGCAAGATTCCTAAAAGCAATGCGCTTGCGTTTCTCAAAGAAGGAAAGTATAAACGCTGTCTGACCTTCAAGGGAATAAGGAATATCCTCGATGATATGCGTCGGTTCCGTCGGTAGTTTCTGTATAAGACCGTGAAAGGCAACAGCAACATCATAGATCGATACATCGGAGAGCATCTCTCCCGCCAGCTCCCTGTCAAGACCGGAAATATGGATACCACCCCGATCAAACAGGTTTATCTGAAGTTCCTCGAGTTCAGCCAACCTCGCAATAGATGCCTTAAGCGCAATTAGTTCATCATACGAACGTTGATGTTCGCTTGGCAGCAACTCGAGTTCCATCGGCTCTGGTGCTGGCGATGGCAATAATTCAGCTGCCTTCAACTGCAACAGAATCACAGCCAATAGGATAAAATCGCCAGCATTATTAAGATCAAGCGGTTGCATCCGCTCGATCCAGGTAAGGTAATCAGCAGCAATCGCACCAACTGAAATGTAGGCAACATCCAGCTCACGGCGCCGAACCATGAACACTAAAAGATCCATCGGTCCGGCAAAATCCGGCGTCGAAACCTGGTAGACCTCTGTCAAGCTATGGTCTTTCTATTGGAGAATGATCATTTACTACGCGATAATTAGCTGCCAAACGAAATCCGATAGTCTGGTAACACAATTCCTTGCGTCCGTTGTTGCGCGTCCCTGACCTGCAGTTCTGAGGAATATCATACCAGGAACCGCCACGCATCATGCGAGACTGTGATCTGCCTGAAGACCAGGCGCTGCCATCAACCGGAGCGCCGTCATAATTCCCGTGATACTTGTCTTCGCACCATTCCCAGACGTTCCCAAGCATATCGTGAACACCCCACGGATTGGGCAGCCGGCTTCCAACCTGTGCATGACTGCCGACGCCGTTGTAAAAGCCGCTTACAGTCCATCTATCCATTTCAACGTATCCGCTGTCATCTCCCCACGGAAAACGCGTCGTGGTTCCAGCTCGGCATGCATACTCCCATTCAGCTTCTGAAGGCAGCCGCCAGACAAGTTCATCCTCATAATTATTCAGAGTATCAATGAATGCCATAACATCTTCCCAGGAAACGTTTTCGACAGGATTATCAGTCCCTTGTATATGGGAAGGACATGTATCAGTAACAGCCTGCCATTGTGCCTGAGTCACCTCGTACTTACCGATCAGGAAATCCTTGATGTTAACCGGATGCCTGGGATATTCGCCGTTTTCGGCATCCTGTTCATCCTCCATTGCACCCATTTCGAAGCTGTCAGCCTCAATCCAGATCATAGTAACAGTTAAGCCGGTCGTACCCAGGGCAAATTCGAGCTCTCCACCACTACCATCAGTCGTAACCTGAACAGCAACTGAGCCTTCAACTGAGTTCGTTCCATCGGAA
>CAYYHI010000043.1:15509-20108 GCA_964471745.1 uncultured bacterium
CGTTTATTGAATATTCGCCTTCCTGGGCCGGAGCTTCCCACCTTACGGATGATTCAGTCCATCCGTCCGGGAAAGCGCCAGCATCTGCAGACCAAGCATAAGTTAGGTCATCATTGTCGGCATCGACGGCATAGCAGACAAGAGTTGTAACAGCAGCAGGATATAGTTCAGGCTGCCCCGCGGCTACACAAATGATAACCGGAGTCTGGTTATCCGACTGGGTTGGACTGTCATCCTCGCTGCATGCGAGGATCAAGCTAAGTAAACTACAAAGTATGCCAAACAATCCAACTGTCTTAAAGGGAATCGTGTACTTCCAGTTCATATAGGAATTTAAGATTAATAAAAATGAACCTATTGTCCTCTAAATATGTCTTGGCAGTTAAGAAATCCATAACTGCTCTAATATAGCTTTTCAAGTTAATTTTAATAATACCCAAATACAAGTACTTCAGTTAATTTAGCGCACTGGTGAACGATTTAAGGATGTAAAATTGGTGTACAACAACGGACTCCGAGATCAACTGAACTGGTAATAGTTGTGGCAATTCAGGTAAAAACCACACAAAACCCAAGAAGCCGTTCGAACCAATCGAACGGCTTCTTAACAACCTGCTGATGAATTAATATCTAAGGAAGAAATGTTACTTTTCGACTATGAATCATACTTCCCGCTTTCAGCCTGATGAAGTATTCTCCCGCTGACAATCCGTCACCATGCCAGTTAATGATATGATTACCTCTATTGAGGTTACCTAAAAAGAGTGTCTTAACAGGGCGTCCATTCACATCGAACACCACCAACTGCGTATATTCATTCGATGGTAAGGCAAACGAAATGGTGTTACTGCTGTTGAACGGATCAGGATATGAGGCTAAGATCTGAAACTCAACAGGGGTGATTGTTCTTTGATCGTTGATAAAGGTTGAATCGGGAGGAGGACGATCTTCCAAACACCAGAATCTGCCGATGTCAGACCGGGTAGTATCAGGATCGTACCAATCTTCAGCAGGATAACCATGATCATGACATTCAGATCCCCAGGGAATAAGATAAGCCATTGAATCATCGGGACTTTCTGATATAAAGAGAGGATCAATCTCGATAATATCACCTTCAAGGGGACCGACACCCTGGTAAGCAAATGTATGACGGTAGTAAAGATTATACCCACACGAGTCATTAACAAGATTGGGTGAAGCCCATATAGCAACACTCACATCATTACCAACAATGATATTGTTAATGATGTTTACATACGATCCGGCGGTGATCCTGATTCCTATGACTCCCATCACCGGCGAGCCGTCTAATATTCTGATGTCATTATTGAAGACCGTTACACCGGTGGCACCGTTGAAATTAAGTCCGCGTGCATTGGGCGAAGACTGCAGACGAATTATGTTTCTGGTGATTTCAATCCCATGAGCTAAATCAACATCGATACCTTTCGGATCGTCAAATGAGATGACCTCGATCCAATTCTCCCTGATTACCGCACGGCTGTTAATTATGTGAATGCCTGTAGCTGCGTTACCGAAATCCGCCCGGCACTCAATCCATTTATTACCGATAATCTGTGGATTGGATTGATCTCGAATTGAGATAGCTTTGAAATTGGATCCTGCGTTCCCCTTGCCAATAACAATGAGCGAATCGTTGTTCAGAATTCTGGGTGAAGATCGAATACTGTTTATAGCAACACTTCGGGCTTCAATCCGATTGTTCTCTATGTGGACATCACTCTGAATACAGTTGATGGCAGTTTCGATATTATAAATATCACAGTTGCTAATTGAACAAAAATCACTCGCGTTTTCGAAATTTAAGCCTCCCCACGTAATGTTGTTGCTTGTAAACAGGATTCGTTCGCTTTCAAGCTCTCCACCTACTGCAACAAGCGTAGCGTTCCGTTCAATCTCAATACTGAAGTTACCCCGGAAATAAACCTCAACACCAGGCTCTATCCTTAACATATTGATAACCTGAACTATATCGATTACACAATATGGAGATTGATCTACAGTCCAGACATCGTTAAAAATATCACCACCAACATAAGTTGAATCCCCACCGTAAACAGATGAGAATATTACACATGTAAGTAATAGTATCGCCGCAACGTGGGATATCGACCAAGTTGAAAATCTGCTATGTCGTTTCCAAATGGAAAAAATGGACTTCCTTCGCTGGTTTTGACTGTGAAACTCACACATCTTCATTTGCCTATATGCAACTCTCATTAAACAAAGTTGTAAGCAGTACGCGCGACCTGTAACTATGATTTTTGTTAAGGGCGATGTGTTGGAAGCCGTTCAGGTAGGTAAACACAGGCTAATGTAAAAGCTCTGTTTCAGAACACCGCGGTCTTAAAGACCATTTAATATGGTCTATCAAGCGAAATATACTATTTTATTGAATTGAAGTCAAGTACTTTCTAAAGAATATACGTGAATCTAAATGCATTAATTGCGCAATATCTACAAAAATTGCGTTACACACAAAAACCAACCGGAAAAGAGGCAGAATCCAACGTCATCTTGACCCGTAGAAACCTGCCTATCTGGACTTCTGATTTCTTTATATGAAGCTTTATATAGTTATCGCTGACTGCAGGTATCCATTCATCTTCTTTATTGGATCGGTCGGGTATCACGGTCATAATATGATTTGCCTGCGATGCAATTAACTCACGACGTTTCCCCTGCCCTATGTTTATTAATCTTGCGACACGTTCTTTAATTGTATGCTGATGTACTTGGTTTGGCATCCTCGCTGCTGGGGTCCCCGGGCGCGGAGAGAAACCAAATACATGAAGATAACTGACCGGTATTTCCTTGATTTTGGTAACAAGATTGTTGAATTCTACTTCAGTCTCACCCGGGAAGCCTGTAATTAGATCAACACCCAAAGCCATATCCGAATAGTCACTCTTCAAAGAACACAATCTTTCTATCGTATTGACTGGATCCGGTCGACCCATCATTTCCAGTAGGCGCGCTTCGGTATGCTGGAAAGGTACATGCAGATGCGGGCAAACCTTCTCATTTTTTGTCACAAGAGTAATCAGGTCATCGGTGATTTCCCAGGGTTCAATCGATCCGAGCCGAATCCGGAAAGAACCGGGGATTCTAGTCAACTCATCAACCAGGCTTGACAACCCACCGCTCTCGCCAATATCGCTTCCCCAAGAGCCGATGCGAACACCTGTTAAGACAATCTCTTGAGCACCGGAATCTATGAGACTGCGCGCCATTGCTAAAGCATCAGCGCGTTCAACACTCCTGTTGCTTCCTCTCAATTTCGGGATTATACAATAACTGCACGTCTGATCGCAACCATCCTGTATCTTTAAGTAAGGTCTTGAACGCTCGGGGCGTCCAGCTTCCACCGCAGGTCTGACGTGGTTGACATTATTATCTATTTTAACTATCGGTTTATCCGGTTTACCAATCCACCATTCGGTCGAAAATCTCGACGCCGTACCTAAAATATAATCCACACCGCGAATAGCCAAAAGCGACTCGGCGTTCATCTGCGCAAGACATCCGGCAGCAATTACAATAGCATTCGGATATTGCCGAATCATCTTCGATAAAAGATGGCGGGATTTCGCAGCCGCCTTGCTCGTGACTGCACAGGTGTTAACAAATATCAAATCCACCGCATCAACATCATTATGGACATCTTCGGCAACCCCTGCTGATCTCATGATTTCAGCGATCTGCGTGGTCTCAGCCTGGTTGAGTTTGCATCCAAGGGTCTTAAAGATCGCTCGTTTCATATCTCAATTATCAGACAGAAGCTAATCAAGCGAAGTCTTCAACAGTCGGTTCAGTTAGCAGCAGAACCCTCTCAACTCCGCGATCATCATCGACAAAAAATGCCTGGAGATCAAGCCCTTCTGTTTCTGTGACGTTTCGGCTGAGATGCTGCTTCTTCTCGCAACATTCCCTGATCAACTCAACCTCAGCAGTACAGGGTCTCGGTGGAAACGTTAATCCTTCCGGACCGTGACGACCGGTCAAACGACCGTTATCATAAATAGTTAGAACAGCCGGTCGCTCATTAGCCCAGCGTCTGGCGACCACCTCCCATGATGCATGAGGGTACTTCTCCTTCAAACTGAAGACATCCATTTCCTTCATCGCCTGACGGAACTCGTCGATAGGAATCATCAGTTCAGCCGCCATCTCATCTGCCTCGCGCTCCATTTCCCGACTTATTGAATCTGTCTCTGTGTGACCGAGGAGAAGATGAGCTAACTCGTGGCAAAACCGCCAATTCCGCCGCGGTGGATATAGATCGACATCCAGCACAATCCTGCGACCGATTACATAGCTTTCGACGTCCTCAAGCCGTTCGACAGCAATTTCCACATCATGCCGGGCAGCCAATGCCTTTATGAACTGGATTTGCGGCTCCGTCGATATGAGAGTAGCGCATCGCGGTAAAACCGCTTATCCGGTCTGAAGTTGCCGCTGAATCGAATACCTTTTAGCAACCGTATCTCGTCAGGCTGGGGCTGCGCAAGCATCATCTCATCCTGGTCTTCTAGAAATTCTCTGAGCCCGGGATAAATATCGTATTCCTCTTCG
>CAYYHI010000044.1:0-20101 GCA_964471745.1 uncultured bacterium
ACCGCTGACGATGCTGATGAAGGTGACCTCTTCGGTCAATTTGTTTCCATAAGTGGTGATTATGCCATCGTTGGAGCTCCGGGAAGCGATGATGCTGGAGCAAGTTCCGGCTCTGCATATATCTTTGCGCGTGATGGTGAGGAATGGACGCAACAGCAAAAACTGACTGCCGACGATGCCGATGAATATGACTCCTTCGGTGGTTCAGTTTCCATCAGCGGCGATTATACCATCGTTGGAGCTTTCGGTAACGATGATGATGGAGATCGTTCAGGTTCAGCCTACATCTTTGTACGCGATGGTGAGGAATGGACACAACAAAAAAAACTGACTGCCGATGATGCCGCAGGAGGGGACGTGTTCGGGTCCGTTTCCGTAAACGGTGATTACGCCATCGTTGGAGCTCGCGGCAACGACGACGATGGAGAGAATTCTGGTTCGGCTTACATCTTTGTACGGGATGGAGAGGAATGGACACAGCGGAAAAAAATAAATGCCGACGATGCCGATGCGGGTGATGTATTCGGTATTTCCGTTTCTATTAGTAGTGATTATGCCATCGTTGGAGCTTATCACAACGATGATGATGCGGAAGATTCAGGTTCAGCCTATATTTACACATTTAATCCAGATATATTTTTACTTCCAGAAGCCTTGGATTTTGAAACGGTGATGCAGAACCAGAGCGAAGATTTGATCCTGACTATCACTAATGAGGGCATACACGACCTGATAGTATCAGATATAATGGTTGCGGGCGATTACTTCAGCACAGACTTTGATGATGATGATACCCTCGAAACATTCGACACACTTGCCGTAATGGTAACTTTTGCTCCGGAAGAAGCGGGTGATTTTAACGGTATCTTGACCATCACTTCCAACGACCCGGATGAAGAAGAGGTGACGGTTGATTTACACGGCATCGGGGATACTGAAGTCAAATTCACCCGCATCGAATTCTACGAAAACGTGGAACCAACCGATTCAAATCCTGACAACTTGATTGACATTGGGCAAAACATCCGCTTCAAGGTTAGGGTTGTGAACGAATTAGACCGGAATATCCTGATGGGACACGGTACGATTGAATCACGAACGGAAGGCGTAGAGGTTGTAAATGGGAGGGCTTCGTATAACAATATCCTATCTAATCAAGCGGAGTGGTCGATTCGGGAGTTCGAAGTGGCAATTGCCGCTGATTTTGAGCCGGGTGAGTCCGCTTCCTTCCGTTTGATAATGGAAAACGAGGTCGAACCGGAAGGACCGTGGATCAGCAGTTTCAGTTTTCCGGTTGCACCACTGCTGATGACCGGTCGAATCCTGATGGACGATGATGACAACCCCGATAGCAACGGTGATGACGATGATATTGCCGACCCCGGTGAAATCATCGAAGTTATACCTTTAATTAACAATGCATCACTGTATGTCTGGCATCAGGTGAGCGGTCAACTGAGATACATTGGCATTGATGATTATATTACAGTCTGGGACGATGTTGAGGGTGCAAGTGGAATGGTACAAGATACTTGGCGATACCATTTCATAGACAACCAGCAGCAACCCATTGAACCGAACGATGAGAACATTCAGCCGGAAGAGGACTTCGTATTCGAATATAGTGAAGATGCGCCTGAAGCGAGTGCATTACCGTTCGATCTTGTAATCAGCGGATACCATAATGAAGCCGCCGGTAACGAATGGGATGAGGGAGGGGTGTTGATGAAGTGGAGTTCGCGGTTTGTGATTAATGAAGGTCTACACGATATAAATGCAGAAGAGGGATTGCCAACTGAATTCAGTCTCAGTAATCCGTATCCCAACCCGTTCAACGCTATCACACGGATTGCCTATGCTGTTCCCACGCCAAGTTATGTTAAGCTCGCGGTTTACGATATAAACGGTCGGATGGTGGGATTGCTGGCGGATGGGGATGTATCTGCAGGAAGTCATATTTGCGAGTTTGATGGAAGTGATTTGGCGACGGGATTGTTTTTTATCAGGCTGGAAGTGGGTGGTGATGTGTTAACAAGGAAAGCGGTTGTAGTAAAGTGATCAAGTAATCAAGTGATCAAGTGAGAAGCGTCGGGAGGGAGGGGAGGTTAGACACTCCTGTCTGACCATATTTGCACAGACAAGAGTGTCTATGCTCCCCGAGGTAGGATTGTTGAAACACGGGTAGCGGAGCTACCTGTGCTACCCTCTCATTAAGTGATCAAGTGAGCAAGTAGGCAACTGTCCGGTAAGATATGATACTTTACAAGGAGTGTCCATCCTCGCCTACTTGCTCCCTTTCTCCCTTGCTCCCTTTTTCATCTTCATCTCTCATCCTTCCTATACCTAATCTTAGTCTTATCTACTACCTACTTGCATAAATAACAAGTATTAAAAAGTCACGGATTTGTCATTCCCGCGCAGGCGGGAATCTAGACAACTCACGTAATTTCAAATGCTTATCTGGATTCCCGCCTGCGCGGGAATGACAGCAACTTACTTACGTCTTTTTACTCAAGTAGGTACTACTCAACCAAAATCATCTTTGTAAGCCATATACCTCGCTCTGTCTCAAGATTAGCCAAATAAATTCCGCTGGGTAAATCCTCCGCAATCCAAGATAAGGAATGTCTTCCCGCTGTATAATGTCCGTCTGCCAAAACTTCGATAATGCGACCGTTCACGTCCAAAATCGACAGGTTAATCGATGCAGGATGTGAAAGATGGAAATGCACCGTCGTCTCCCCGTTGAACGGATTGGGGTAATTGGCAAGCAATGTGACATCCGAGGACGTTATGCCGTCAGTAGATACATCCATTTGCCTGAATTCAGATTCTAAAGCCCCCATGTCGGGCGCGTTTTCATTGTAAGGCAGTCCGATGTCGGTTCCTGTGTCAATACAGGGGGAATCTTCTCGCAGGTTGAAATCGCCACGCCCGGCATCGACAAACGACGGTTCCAAGGATATATTGCCCACACCCCAATCCACATCACAGTGGTTGCTGGTGGCAATTCCATCTTCACCGCCTTCGATGTTTGAATAGGATATGTCTATGCTCTCCGGATCGATTTGACTCTGGATGTAGATCTCTTCATAGAAATTATCCCATAAGATTGAGTTGACAATTATCGGCAGCTCCGGTTCATAGCCGTTGCCCCAGTAATAAATCCCACCGGCGGCTTTATCGCCACAGTTTTCGTAAATGGTGCTGTTGACAATTTCCGCTGCGCCGGAGAAAATCGTAATACCACCGCCCAATGCAGCTTCATTTCCAAAGATGGCGCACTTGACAATACGAGGGGACTGGCTTAAAGCCGTAAAGATTCCACCGCCGAAGTTCTGGGCTGAGTTGTCGTATATCCGACAGTTGGTGACAGCGCCCTCCGCTATCCAGATCCCACCGCCCTCGCCGTAATAGTAGCTCTCTGCAGTGTTATCGAAGATTATACAGCCATTCATCTCAAGATAAGCCTCGCTGCCACCCGAAATCCCGCCGCCACTGGATGCAGTGTTGTGGCTGATCACGCAATCGTATATCCTGACGTATGATTGCAAAGCTATATAGACGCCACCGCCTCGCGTTCCGGCATGATTGTCGGTTATCATACAGCAGCGGATGGTAGGTCCGGAACGATAGCAGGCTATGCCGCCGCCACTCATGGTTGGACCTTCGTCCCTGCCAGGTGCCCGGTTTTCCTCAAATGTGACGTGGTTTTCGGTGATCAGACAATATTCGATCGTCGGTTCAGAACTGTTCTCGCAGTATATGCCGCCGCCCCGGTAATGCTCGTGGTAGGTATTTGTTCCGGTACCGTTGCGGATTGTGAAGCCTTTCAGGAATGCATCCTCACTTTCACCGTTCACGAAGCTAACGACACTGCCCTGACCGCAAGCGTCGATGATTGTTTCAGCGATGAAACGCGGATCACCAGTTTCTGAGAACATGCTTGAAACTGTGATATCCTTACCGCTGAAATCGATGTTTTCCTCATAGATTCCCGGCTGGACAAGAACAAGATCTCCATCCTCAGCGGATTCGATGGCTACCTGGATGGTTGGGAAGTCATCCGGGACGTTCAGTATAAAGACAGCTCCATCAGAACGGTAACGTTGGGGTTCGATGCCGGTGGATGAGCGTTGGTAATCCCCATTTTGATTTTCGTTTCCTTGAGAATAGCGCGTTTGTACAGGATGGATTGTCCAGTTGTTTTCCGATGGGATACCGAAACCAATCTGAGTGGTTAAAAATAATGCAGTCGCTAAGATAATTAACAGGCTGCGCATACGACTCCTCCTTGGTGAAGTGGGATTTGGATAGTTCATCAACCTGAGCGGGTTCCCAGTCTGCGGGATTATAATGCAGGAACCGCCTGCGAATTTAAGGGAGTCTGATTTATAAGTTGATTAAAAGCAAATAACGCTCCAACGCTTCTTATATAACTTATATTAAGTATTTACTAATATTGCTGGTTAGTGAAACAGTGCAGTATTTGCATAGCAATTGACAAATCGGACGTTCTTACATGTTTTAACTAAGGAGACTCCATCAAGGGTGGAAAGGTTTCAGGGAATGATGCGGTGTTTTAGTGAAATGGAAATTTGTGGAGCGGGGACGTCCTCGTCCCCGCCTTTGATGACAAACTTTTCACAGCGGGACGAGGGCGTCCCGCTACCACGAATACGAGAAGACTTATTAGCCTTGTTATATATAGCAAAGAGCATGGATAGGATTACTTTCCGTTATACTACCAATCAACTTCACAACTTCCTGACAACTACCGAAAAACAATCACTATATTAACTCCAGTTCAATCTCTTAGAAGGAATGATGAAAAGTATATCCAAACATGGCACCAAGTGGTTGATCCGGTCGATACGCATCGGTTCGATTGTCCTGATTGCAACTTTATTAGTATTATTGTTTTTCGTCCACCTCAAATGGTGGCCCTGGCTGACGCAGGAACTCCCGATGGCTCGGATAGAAGCCAGGAACTGGAACAACATCAGGCTTTACTGTACGATCTCGGACAATCTTTACAGCATCTGGGCTCCGCATGCATCGACACTGTTGGATGTTGAAAGGTTGTTACTGGAAAATAGTGAGAATAACGTCGATTTGGAAAGGTTGAGTAAACTGCCCGGCGTACTGGATGCGTTCCATATAAACCTCAAAGATAGACGCGGGGCGAGCTGGAATGGATTAATTTCGACCGATACGCTTTTTACTGCTTTGGATATGCGCGGCAATAAACACGCGGGGGGATCAGCGCGCATGATGCGGCGGCTGGTTGGAGGGTTGACGAGGTTTAAGAGGATTAAGACGACCCCCCCTTTAATCCCCCCCTACTTCGCAGGGGGGGAAGGTGAGTTCCCCGTTCTGGTTCGGTACGTTGGCAGTTACTATCCTGCTCGTGCATCTGAGGTTATCGGATTGGTTCTGGATGAGGACTGGTTTATCAGTCAGACACCGGCTTACCTGAACAGTCTGGCAAGGGATAATATCAACCTGCTCTTCTTCGCGCCGCAGCCTCCCGACACGCAATGGATACAACATGATGACCCTTATGCCGCTCCCAGTGGCACCTTCAAACAGACTCTGGGTGTGCTGCACGGTGCGGATACCCTGTGGTGGTATGGCGACAGGCAGTTGGACATCAGTGACCGGTCAGGCAACGGAAGTGCGATTCAAGGATATGTAATACCCAAGCCTGAGTTCGACATGACGATAATGGTCAGCAGCGAGTTTCCCCAGATGCGACAGAGAACCATCGCCGGAACCCGGGCTGTTAAGATACTATTCCCACTCCTCGAAGTACTGGCACTGCTCTTAATCGCAACTCTTATCCTTTCGGTTTACCTTGCTCATTTACAAATCAAGCGTAATAACATCGCTCTTGCG
The DNA here is from genome assembly GCA_964471745.1 of uncultured bacterium. Classification (GTDB taxonomy): domain Bacteria; phylum Electryoneota; class AABM5-125-24; order Hatepunaeales; family Hatepunaeaceae; genus CAYYHI01. The sequence goes on from CAYYHI010000044.1 coordinate 5,899, forward strand.
CACCTGGCGCATTCGATCAAGTCTCCGGTCGCACGGCTGCGGTTGAATACTGACACCCTATTGGAGGGGCGCGTATCATCGCCGGATGAGGAGATCGACGGCATACAGGCGATCAACGACGAATGCGCCCGGATGGAGCGTGCCATCCAGAATGCAACACTCAGTCTGATAGCGGGTAAAAGCATCCTGCAGCTTGAGATATGCAGCCTGTCCGACATCGTGATGAACTCGACACTCGCCTGGAAACAGGCGTTTGACAAGGCGGGATTGGACATAGTTATCGACCATTGCGGAGCGTCTCTGAAAGGGCGCTTCGATCCGTTGCTGATCACTATCCTGATGGACAACCTGATCGATAATGCACTGCATTATTCACGACTTAACATATCCAGACTGCCGGCGTCTTTCAACGGCGTGACGGTGCGTATAAAGAGACAGCCGAACAGGGGCGTCATCATCGTCGATGACACCGGCAAGGGGATCCCCACATCGCAGCGCGAGAAGATATTCCATCGTTTTTATCGGGGGAAAGAACCGGCTCTAACCAATGTTTCGGGGTTGGGGCTGGGATTGGCGCTGGTCAGGGAGATTGCTGCAGCACACGGCGGCAGTGTGCATGCGGAGGATAACCCCCAGAAAGGCGCACGGTTGGTTGTGAAATTACCGATACTCGAATGAAGCATTCTTATAAAAGTAGACCCGACAATCATGTCGGGTGTTGATAGTGCGGCACAGGATTGTACCGCCTACTGAAGGATATTTGCGGCACAGGATTGTACCGCCTGCTGAAGGATATTTGCGGCACAGGATTGTACCGCCTACTGAAGGATATTTGCGGCACAGGAGTGTGCCACATACTGATGGATATTTCGTGGCAGCGGGACGCCCTCGTCCCGCTGCGTAAAGTCTGTTCTCAGAGGCGGGGACGAGGGCGTCCCCGCTCCACGAAGCGGGACAGGATTGTCTAGCCTACTTTACTATATAATTAAATGGCTCACATCCTTATCATAGAAGACGACACCGAACTTGGGTCGCTGCTTGAACGCAATCTGAAGCTGGAGGGCTACCGGGTAACGCTGGTCGAGGATGGTCGCGCCGGAATGAAGCACGCCATGTCCGGTTCTGTGCAGCTCATCGTTCTCGACCTGATGCTGCCGTATATCGACGGTCTGCACATCCTCAACCGCATGCGACGCGAGCTGGTCAACACGCCGGTGGTAATCCTGACCGCCAAGGGAACCGAAGCCGAGCGATTGGAGGGCTTCTGCGCCGGTTGCGACGACTACGTAACCAAACCGTTCTCGTTGATGGAGTTGATCGCTCGCATCCGGGCAGTGCTACGCAGAAGCGGCTATCGTGAGAAACCTTCGGTCATCAACAGCGCCGGGGCGGTCATCGATCCTTATGCCCGTATCGTAAGTGTTGACAAGCGGGAGATCGAACTGACGCCCAGGGAATTCGACCTGCTGTATGCGCTAGCTTCGCACCCGAACCAGGCGTTGTCGCGCACCTACCTGCTCGACGAAGTCTGGGGCGAGGATCAGGACGTCACCAACCGAACGGTTGATACACACATCTCTTCGCTGCGACACAAGTTGGAAGCCAATCCGGACGAACCTGAACGCATTATTACGATGTATAAAGTGGGATACAAATGGCAGGTGGAGTAAGCATTTTGGTCTTTGGGATTCTCAATGGTAAATAAGATATTCGCACAATCTTAATAAAACAATACAATCACCTTGATCAGAAAACGACCCAGTGTATGTCAGACTTGTCTAAGCCTTTACTTGCTTACCAGGATGCAATCGGCGCCAAAGCGGTCCTAAAAGCGGATCTGACTGTATGGCAGAAAACCTGAATGATCGTCGATCCTGTGCAGACAGTCCCTGCATCTCCCGAATAAGACGTCGTTGAATGTCGTTTTTCATCTCCACACAGTTGAAACTCTTCTTTTTCATCTTTCTATTACCTCACTTGGACTGTGAATTGGTATGGGATAATATCCATGCATAAGATTAACCGCATGGTACCCCTTAATTCTCTTAAAATGAACAATATGCTTATAGTTCCAGCTTACGATAAGGTCCGCATTTGCAATGGTTGCTGAAGCGATGTGCTCAGCATCAAATATGTTAGCTTCTTCTATAACACCCGCATTGATATATGCATCTCGAAGTGATTCAATCTCATCCGAAATATCCACTATTTCTATTGACTCTTCCGGAAGACTTTTGAGAAGGTCACGTACTTGTTTAGGTGCTCGGCTAAGCTCGAGTAACGAAGTCGATGAAAGTATCAACTTATAATGTTTCGCTTTAACTTCATCAAGCAGTTTGCGACTTTCATAAGAAAATTCATCATCGAAACACCCTCCAAAAACAGAGGTATCGAAATAAATTCGTAAGCGTCTGTTCATTTCACCTTATAGTTTTTCAGAGTTCAGGTGTAAACTCTTTCTATGCTGAATTTAATATACTCAATTCTCACAAGCCTTCCAAACGGTTAATTGGTGAAACGTGATTACTCATGATCATAAAACACGATTCATAAGCATAATCCTGAAATCAATTATTCCACAACCTCTTTCAGAATAATCTCCTGCAACGACCTCTTCGGCACATGGTGCACGTCGTTATCATCCCGCCAGTAATTGAAATTTCCATCTCCCGGCAGCGGTTCGATCATTACATCTTCCGCCGGTTCGCCCAACGCCAGCACCAACAATATCTCATAACGTTTGTCGATGTTAAAAAGCTCGTGCACTCTTTCGCGGTCAACTGAACCGACAATACACGAACCGAGACCGCGAACCTGCGCTCCGAGCTTCATCGTCTGCGCTACGATGCCGTGATCGCAACTGAAACCGGGGCTGATTAAAGTGTCGCCAAGTATAATGATATAACCGCCGGGACGTTCGCTCTCAGTGGGTCCCGACCAATCCTCGAGCGCTCCCGCCCATTTCAGGCAGCCGAATAGACTTTCCCGCGCAGCAACTGTATTTACCGGAATATATCTCAAAGGCTGCATATTTCTGGATGAAGGTGAGAGCCGCGCCAGCTCTATCAACTCCCGTAATGTCCGGCTGTCTACGGTTACGCTGCTGTTAAACCGCCTGAACGTTCTCGCCTGGGCAACCAGCCTGTCGAAGTCGTGGAAATCCATCTTACATCTCCTTATGAATTGCATTTAACATCTATGGAAAATATATTAATGAATTGAAAAATTCAAGCTGCTCACCGTTGAACACATCAGCAGCCGTCAAAATAAAAGGCTTCGCATGCGTCCGATTAGACGTTTTTTCCTAACCGTTATATTGATTTCAACATTCGTAGCTGATCCGGCAATTGCCGCGGTCTTTCACGTTCCCGACGAATACGACAGCATCCAGGAGGCAATTAACTCGACTTTTATGGATGGCGATACGGTACTTGTCGCGCCTGGTGTGTATTTTGAGAACATCTATTTCGTGGGTATGAATATTACGGTCGCCAGCTATATTCTTACAACCAGCGAGCCGTCTTACATAGATTCGACCATTATCGATGGCGACACGCTGGACTGCGTAGTCAGTTTCAACAACTATGAGAACGATCAAGCGCTTCTGCAAGGCTTCACCATCTGCAACGGACTGCAGGACTTCGGCGGCGGCATTGACTGCCAGTCAGGCACGAAACCCCAATTGACCGATCTGCTGGTTACCGGCAACAGAGCCAATGAGATCGGCGGCGGGATATACTGTACATGGGAATCGACTCCGACCATCACCAACTGTGTCGTCACCGGTAACAGCGCCGATGAAGGCGGCGGCATAGGCGTGGCGCATACTGCTCATCCACTTATAAAGGATGTCTTGATATACGAAAACGAGGCGCGCATCGGTGGAGGACTTTTCTGCGGACACGGCAGCGGTGAATGCACGCTCGATCATGTCTATATCGTTGACAACACTGCCGACTATGGAGGTGGGATTTATATGACCGAATCCAAGAATAATCGGTTTATAAATACGACCATCTCCGGCAACCGGAGCGACTCCATCGGCGGTATATATCTGAGTGACTCGTGGGATTATACGGAAATAGTTGCCGTGAACTGCATTATCTGGGACAACACCCTCCCACAGATCGAAATTTCCAACACACATGAGGATTATATATCTACCCTCCAGATCTGTTATAGCGATCTCGAAGGCGGGCACGATAGTATCAGGATTGTTGAGCGCGGTGAAGTCATCTGGTCGGAAGGAAATATAGATGAGGATCCTGAGTTCGTGAGCCCTGAAGAGAGGGATTACGGATTAACTGAGGATTCCCCCTGCATTGATGCAGGTGCGGCTTTTTTCATCGCGGGTGAGGACACAATTATTGACTTCACAGAAGATCAGTTTCATGGCGAAGCTCCGGACATGGGCGCATTCGAGTACTTAGTTGAAGACTACGTTCGTGACCAGTTCCATCATCCCCATCGGTTTTTAATTCTACAGAACTATCCCAATCCGTTCAATGCGTTTACGAGGATTGCTTACTCAGTTCCTGTTTTGAGTTGTGTAAGGCTTGCATTATATGATATTTCCGGGGGTTTGGTTGGAGTGCTGGTTGATGAGGATGTTTTGGTTGGACGTCATATTTGTGAGTTTGATGGGAGTGATCTGGCGGCGGGGTTGTATTTTGTGAGGCTTGAGACATTTGAAACCCTGATAGCAAGCTATCCGGGCCACACAGCAAGCTATCCGGGCCACACAGCAAGCTATCCGAGCCACACAACCGGACGGGTGCGGAGTTCCACCTCACCGGATAAGGTCTTGAAGATTGTAGTGGTTAAATAGTAGTTTTATGAGGTTTAAACTGAGAGGTTGAGCTTTCGATCTCAACCTCCCAATTTACCTTGTACTTGGTATGGCGAGTAAATTTTTTCTTATCACCCATATCCGAAGCCGGCTTCGGCATGGGACGACGTGCCATCCGCTCAGCGGATTTGAATCTTCTTTTGGGAGCAGTTATCTTTTCAAATTTTCTACCCCTGCGAACCATTGTTTTCTCCTTCAGATTTATCCGACAGTGTGGCATGGGTAACTTGTACCCGTGTTTCAATACAAGTAAATTGTCACGCTCATTGCTTTACATTCAGAGATTGCTTCACCGACCGCTGGTGACCTTACGAACGAAGTGGAGCAATCTCATCAGCGGTCGGTTCGCAATGACAATTAATTAAGTTGAAAGTCTACCAAACAGCGTGGCACGGGTAACTTGTTACCCATGTTTAATTACCGAGTATTAGCCGATGAACGCCCAGAGCAACTTTCGACTGTGCTCATCCATTGCGTCCGGATCGTCGATGTAAAACAGATCACCTGCGATGTCACGGATGAGCAACCTGCCACCGGGGACGTTCCTAGGCCAATCGTCGAGCAGGGTTTGGAACTTGCGCGGACCTTGACGGGTTAAGACCTGCCAGCTCCGGATTTCAAAATCCTCAGTGATAGTTTCCAATCCGATAACCTCAAGGACAAACCCCGCCTCAGTCAAAGCCTTTTCAACCGAAACACGTGAGTCGTCATCCAGATCACTCAATCTGTCGATCAAGGCAACCTCGTTTTCGTCGTCATCCCGGAGTGAAATGTAACGATTTGGTTCACTCCACGGGAAACAACAATTAACGCGCACGACTGACTCCCTGCCGTTTCGCGACGCCCAGAGCTTGCCGTCAGATCGCCACTCAACCTTCAGAGGTAGATCCCGGCTCTTAACAATGGGTAAGTCAGGCTTGTTATAATTATCAGGCGTTTTTGTTGAAGTCATGGTCTCCTGCATTTTTCTATTCTCCAGTATTTATAAGGGTTTGGCATATCGGGAGGTTAGACACTCTTGTCTGACCTTGGAGATGTATGCACAGACAGGAGTGTCTATGCTCCCCAATGAACGGCTGACAGGAGTGTCCACCCGCCTCGTTTATGGCACGGTTAATAAATAATCTCGCATCTTGAAAGTTGTGGAGCGGGGACGCCTTCGTCCCCGCCTTTGATGACAGACTTTTCACAGCGGGACGAGGGCGTCCCGCTACCACGAAAATGAATGGCAGACAAGAATGTCCACCCTCCCCGATTTACTATCAGACTGTATACATTTCAAACAATTCGTGTTGCATGTTCTGCAGCTTGGTATACGTCCCGTGGGGATTGCTCATCAGCTCTTCGTGAGTACCCTCCTCGGTGATCCGTCCGTCTTCAATCACCAGCAGACGGGTTGCACGGTTTAAGGTCGACAAGCGGTGAGCGATCGCAAATACCGTCCGTCCGTGTATCAGACGGTCGAGGGCTTCCTGAATCTTGCGCTCGGTCTCGGTATCGACGCTGCTGGTTGCCTCGTCGAGGATCAGGATACGTGGGTCGCAGAGTATTGCCCGCGCAATTGAAACCCGCTGGCGTTCACCGCCCGACAGGGTATGACCGCGCTCGCCGATAATAGTATCATAGCCGTGCGGCAGCTTGCAGATAAAGTCATGCACGTTTGCTGTCTTTGCTGCCAAGATCACCTGATCGATATCCACACCCGGCTGGCTGTAACGGATGTTGTCCACGATCGTGCCGTGGAACAGGTACGGGTCCTGCAGCACCATCCCGACCTGGCGGCGGTAATGACCGGTTTCCAGGTCGCGAAGATCGTGACCGTCGATCAGGATCCGTCCACCGGTAACGTCGTAAAAACGGGCAATCAGGTTGGTGATGGTGGTCTTGCCTGCACCCGACGGACCAACCAGACCGATCATTTCACCGGGCTTCACGTCGAACGATATTCCCCTGATAATCTGCCGAATGCCATCGTATGCGAACGTAACATTTTCAAACGTGACATGCCCCTGCACCGGTTTCAAACGGACAGGTTCAACTACGTCAATGATCCCCGGCTCGGTGTCTAATACCTCGAAGATGCGATGCGCCGAACTGGTGGCGCGGTTCATCATCCTTGCCATCATCCCGATGGTCTCAATCGGCTGTAGAAACATTCCCATATATAGCAGGAATGTGACGAACGTTCCGACCGTCAATCCACTCCCATGACCAAACACCCGCGGCAGCGCAAATATCCACACCGCCAGCGTCATGCCGTGTATCCCGATCATCAGGAAGGGCCAGAACTTCGTCCAGACGTCGTGAATCAGGTTAAAGTGCGTAACACAGTCAACGTTGCGGTTGTCGAACCGTTCCTTCTCACGATTTTCCTGGTTGAACGCCTTGACGACGCGGATACCGGGGATCGTATCGGAAAGTACCGCCGTCATGGTAGACCACTTCCGCCATGCGCCCAGGAACAATCGCTGCATCTTGTTGCTGTGCGCAAACACCGCCCAGATGAACAGCGGTATCGGCAGGGTCATAATCAAACCCAACTGCCAGTCGAGCGAGATCAGCACCGCGCCCAGTCCCAACAGCATAATCATCGACTGCGAAACCTCGACAACGCCGAAAGCGATAAAATCCCATAGTCTGTCCGAATCGCTGCTGACCCGTGTGATCAGGCTGCCGGTCTGTTTGGACGAATAGAAACTCAGACTCAGCTTCTGCATGTGTTCGTACAGCGTTCGCCGCAGGTCGCCGGCAACTAACTCACCCAACACCGACATCGTGTGCAATCTCACCCAGAGTGTGACGGCTCGCATCATGTATGTCAACGCCAACCCGCCGATGATGATCCAGGCGATGTACATGGCGGCGCGGTAATCGATCTCACCTGCCTGGAACGGTTTGATCACCCGGTCGATCACATAACCGGTCAGGTATCCCGGCAGCAGGCTGACGATGGTCAACGCTGTCGCCGCCAGCATTCCGAAGACAACACGCTTGCGGTAAGGTTTCAGGTAACCGATAAGCCGCCAAACGACCGCCATCTTGTTCGCCGCCACCGATGCCTGAGCTTCACGAATGGGGTGGGTTATAGCATCGGAATACGCCTCATCCGGTTCCCTGGAATACTCAATATCATGACCGTCGATCCGCTGTTCGACGATGAACTTGATATTCTCCATCGCCCGTCTCTGGCGGTGAGTATACCTTAAAACCACCAGTGGAGGCTCGTCGGGGTCACCGAACAACGTGATGCATGTACAACTTAATCCCTGTGTTTCGCGAACCGCTTTGATCTTCGACAGTTCAATGCTCTTCACCCGACCATCATCATTGCCGTCATTATCACCGACTATGGCAATATGTTCAGACCCAAGCGTTACCCAGGTGTTGGTCAGTTTCATCGATGAATCGATGTCCGTCAGTGCGTAAAGCTGAACGGGTCTGTTATCCCACAGGTTCTCTATCCTGTTTCGCACCGCCGCGGGGAGTTTCGTCGGCTGATCGGTGTATCGGGATATCAGCTCTTCATTTGTTTGGTTGTGCTTCGATAGCATTATAGTAACCAGCAGTTAAGAAATTAGTTAACTTCTGTTAATGTTTAGGTTTTATACTAGTACCTACTTGTGTAATAAGACGTAAGAATAGCTGTTGTCATTCCCGCGCATGCGGGAATGACAAAATTGCAACTTTTTTTAATACCGGTAATTTATGCAAGTGGGTACTAGTTTTGTCGAGGATCTACAGAAAATCCAAAAACTAAAAATGCCTTCCGAGGTCGGAACCCCGGAAGGCATTTTGTACAAAAATCCACATATCATTAGGGGGTCTTTTCCTCTCTGAAAACATGGCGATAGTCCACACTGACTCCACCTGCAATAAAGAACAGATTCAGGACAGTGCAGACTCCACCCGTCGGAAGAGCGATCATAATCTGCCATATTTTATAGTTCCGAATCATTGAGTTAAAACTCCCTTTGAATTCTTTGAATAAATTTGTAGTTAAACAATGTTAAGATAATTGACAGCCGTTGTCAAGTTGATTTCAAACTTTTTTAAGTATGATAGAAATTATCTTTTATGGCTATATACCGTTTATTCTACTAATTGGCTGCTAAAAAGTAGCAATTGTGCTACCTTAACATTTTCTGTAGAGTAGCCTAAATGCAATATAGCAATTATATCGACAATGATTATCCAATCCTTACGTTCACGGTTGTAGGAATAATAAATTCTGTTAAATCAAAGACATAGCAACTATTGATATACTTCCTCTGTAGTATAACCTCATCATTCAATCATCTGGTACAGTAATTGCGATAATACGGACGCAGAGGGATCAGATGCGCCTGATTGCTCTATAAATGATGTACCTGTTTCGCTGAGGGAAAATAAGATCGCGAAATCGGACTGATGTCTTAACCCAATCTCCTAATCAAATAGTCTACGGCGGTGCAGGCGAGCAATATATTGTTGTTAGATCCTCCTAATTAAACAAATTTCTCGCTGCATCGCCGTTATATTTTTAGACTTGACAGATAAGCCTCTATGCAGGGCAGGTGACAGCAACACTATGATGGGGTTATAATTAGCCTGTCACCTGCGGAGAGGTGACAGCAACTTTGAATCATTTACGGACAGATTGGAAGGCTGGAATGATGATAGCGGAGTTTGACAATCAGAAATATGAATTATTCAATTGGTTTTATTTAAATATCGTTTTGCTAACGCACGGATCTTGTTTAGATCGAACGGTTTTGTTATAAATTCCCTTGCGCCGGAGCGGATAGCCTGGATAGCGTTATCCATGGTGCTGTGTCCGGTAATAACTATAACCGGAATGTGCAGAGAACGCTGTTGCATTTCGTTCAGAACTCCCAGCCCGTTCATTTCCGGCATCTCAATATCCAGAAATACAAGGTCCGGCTTTTCGTCTTCCATGGCTTTCAAAGCATCTTTGCCATTGCTCGCTGCAATAACGTTGTAACCTTCATCAGTTAAAAATGCCTGTAAAAGATCACGCATCTGGTCATCATCATCTACGACGAGTATACGCGCCAAGTAATTCATTTAGCTCCCTTTATGGAATCGTTTATAATCCTTAAATATAATATAAACTTGACAAATATCAACTAGCTCGCACTTAACTACTACCTACTTGCATAAATAACTGGTATTTAAAAAGTCACGGATTTGTCATTCCCGCGAAGGCGGGAATCCAGATAAGAATTTGATATTACGTGAGTTGCCTGGATTCCCGCCTTCGCGGGAATGACAGCAACTTACTTACTTCCTTTTACTCAAGTAGGTACTACATATCTTACATAATTGATCCAAATAAATGCACGATAACGATAATAATCTTCCCTGCAGACGGTCATCCAACCTTGATCCATGCAATCCTTGAAACTGGCAGTGTACCACAAGAAGCAGTTCCTGCAATCGGGAGTCCAAACTCCTTCAAGTTATTACCGACATTACGAGCGGGTAGTCGCTTTGAATAGCTTCCGTAGGCTCCGATAATCAGACGACCGTTTTTTTCTACATATCCTTTCAACAACCTCCTGACATACTCCTCCAGAAATTCGTAAGGGACACAGTCGCAAAGTGAGTATACATAGCGGAACTTCCGCGGCGGCGTCCAGCTCCAGGCATTTCCGACCCAGAAGTGTGATGCGTATCGCGGCAGTCGTCTTCTGGCGAGTTCAACCAATCCCGATCCCTGATCGACACCGAAAGGCGTCAGGGCTCTTCCCTTTTCCCCTGCCCATTCACAGAGGCATTGAAGCAGATAACCGTTCGCGCAGCCGATATCGAGGAAGTCGCCATCGCTGTCCACAGCATCGAGAATGAGTATCCTTTCTTCCCGCCAGCGTTCTTCACCACCGCCGAAACCGGATTGCCGGATGGGGTCTTCCTCAGTAAGATAAGCCCTTTCGAGGTCGCATAATTCAGAGATGAACTCTTCTGGAAGCGATTGATTATATTGATTCAAATGCTTCCTTAATTGCATAATATTGGTGTCACCCGCAGAGGGGCGACACCGGCTTATGAGATTCTTCACTTCGTTCAGAATGACTATTATTGCGTTTCATCACCGTTTGATACAACTTGACATTAAAATAAATCCCCCCTGCAGGCAGGGGGGATTACGGGTCTTACAACTGATGTTAAAATTTACTCTAGGATATATATCCGTTTTTCTGCACAGAGATTCTTGAGTATCTGCGGCCATACGGTGACGCTGCACTCGCCGAGGTGAGCCTTTCTGAGCAGATACATATAGGTGCGCGACTGCCCAATGCCGCCGCCGATGCTGAGCGGGATATCATCGTTCATGATTGCCTTGTGGTACGGTAAATCAAGGAAATCGAGCTGACCGGTGATCTCAAGCTGTTGCCTAAGCGTTTCCTTGGTAACGCGGATACCCATCGAAGTCAACTCATGACGACGCTTTGTCACCGGGTTCCAGACGAGAATATCGCCGTTGAGACCGTGCATGGGGCTTCCGTCATCGGATACCGTCTCGGTGACCCAGTCGTCGTAGTCCGCTGCCCGCATCTCGTGCGGATAACCATCCTCGAGCACCCAGCCGATCCCGATAATAAAGACAGCCGGGTATTTCTTTATAATCTCAGTCTCGCGCTGCTTGCGCGGCAGGTCTGGGAACATCTCCAGGATCTCCTCAGCATGCAGGAATGTGAGCTCTTCCGGGAAGTCGGGATATTTATCCGTCTTCAACTGCGGGAATAACTCCTGCGCATGGACTCCAGCACCCCGGATTACCTTCCATATCTTCCTTATGGTTTCTTTCAAGTAACCCAGGTTGCGCTGATCTGGGGTTATGACCTTCTCCCAGTCCCACTGGTCTACGTATGAGCTGTGATCGTGGTCGAGGAAGTAGTCCTTTCGCACGGCACGCATGTCGGTGTACAAGCCCTCACCAACCTGCATACCGAACTGCTTCAACGCAGGACGCTTCCACTTGGTTGCAGCCTGCACAACCTGTGCATCAACCGGATTCTTGTTATAGTCATTTGAAATGTGAAATCCGATTGGTGTGCGCGAACCGTCACGGTCAAGCATATCGTTTACGCCGCTCTTAACGTCTACGATCAGCGGACACTCGACCCTAATCAGGTTAAGTTCCTTACTTAGACCGTCTTCGATATAGTTTTTCACAGCAGTAATAGCCTGCTGTGTTTCCTTTGGGGTTAGGAGTGAGTTGTAGTCTTGAGGCAGGATTTTTTCCAGATCCTCATAGTTACCGATACCTGGTCCAGCCAGGTCAGCCTTCTTGTCTGCCATTATGTTTTCTCCTTAGTTGTTTAGCATGTTGAACATGCACAAAAAAGGTTAATGCCAAATTGACATCAACCTCAGCTTGTTTCTTGTAACCAGCTATTATTTCAAATATTACTGATCTATTGTGCCGGAGGCGGGACTCGAACCCGCACATCCCGAAGAATACTGGTCCCTGAAACCAGCGCGTCTACCAATTCCACCACTCCGGCAATTAGCGAATCGGGAGTTTCAACCTGTAAAGCAGATAGAGTTTAACTATTCTATTCGGTCTCGGATTCAGCGCCAGGGGTTGTACTTTCTGCTTCTCCAGCTCCCCCAGGAGTTGTGCCGAATTCCAGTGATTCAACCGGTGGCAGTTGTGATGCGGGCATCTGTTCGAGTACTTTCTGAGTGACGCTCCCGGTTGATCCACCAGCTCCAGCCAGAAACGATAGCGTGAGGCTTAAGACCAGGAATATTGCTGCTATGTATTGGGTGAACTTGGTGAGTGCTGAGGCAGTGCCTCGGGCGCCGAAGATTGCGCTCGAAGCCTGTCCGCCGGCGATACCCGCCAAACCTCCACCTTTTGAAGCCTGCAGCAGAATTACCACTACCAGTACAATGCAGACTACTACATGAATAAATAATAGTATAGCTTTTACGATCAGCATTAAAAATTCCGTTATTATTACAGAGACACTAATATAAATGTTATTACATCAGGATGCAAGTGTATTAATGAAGAGAAAGAGCTTCCTTGTTTACTATGGACACTTTTTCCTCTTGACGAACCTGTCAGGATATAGTATAATATATGTTATGCCGGAGTGGTGGAATTGGTAGACACACCATCTTGAGGGGGTGGCGTCTGTATTAGGGTGTGCGGGTTCGAATCCCGCCTCCGGCACGAAAACTAACCCAAATTAGTGGGCTGTTACGCTAATTGTCTTACATTTAGAGATTGCTTCACCGACCGCCAGCGTCATTGCGAACGAAGTGAAGCAATCTCGTCAGCGGTCGGTTCGCAATGACAATCAATTAAGTTGACAGTCCATTAGACTGCATAACTAAATATGGCAACAACTTTCCAACTTTCATACTTTCACACTTCCATAACACACATCCAGCGTCCGGGCTGCACTGGCTTCGTCGAGGCGTGAGACAGGCGTATTCTGCGGCGCTTCTCTGAGTATATCCGGGTTCTCTCTGGCTTCACTGTCGATCTGGCGCATGGCTTCGATGAATGCATTTAGCGTCGTCAGGGTTTCTGTTTCCGTCGGTTCCATCATCAAAGCCTGGTGGACAATCAGCGGGAAACTGACGGTCGGAGCATGATAGCCAAAGTCGAGCAGTCGCTTGGCGACGTCCACCACCTTCAAGCCGTTCACACACTGGTTGTCGGCTGAGAAGACAACTTCGTGCATGCAGAGGTCGTCGTACGGCAGCTTGTAGATGTCCATCAATTTGGCGCGCAGGTAGTTGGCGTTCAGAATGGCAGTTTCCGATACGCGCTTCAAACCTTCCTTACCCAGCGCTCTGATGTAAGCCGCAGCGCGCACCAGTACCCCGAAATTGCCGGCGAACGACTGAACGCGCCCGATGGAATCCGGTCTATCCCAATCCCAGTCGAAGGAGAAGTCACGCTCCCCTCCCGGTTCCCGGGGGGGGATTAAGGGGGGGGCGTTCTTTTTAATACGCGGAATAGGCAGGAACTTCTCCAAATCAGCATTAACTGCCACCGGTCCCGAGCCCGGACCGCCGCCGCCGTGAGGCGTTGAGAAGGTCTTGTGCAGGTTCAAATGAACGATGTCGAAGCCCATGTCGCCCGGTCGAGCCAGCCCCATCAAGGCGTTCATGTTGGCGCCGTCCATGTAAAGAAGAGCGCCGGCGTCGTGAACAGCTTCGGCAACCTCATCGATCCGGTACTCAAAAAGTCCGAGTGTGTTGGGATTGGTGACCATCAGCGCGGCGATGTCGGACGAGAGTGCTTCATGCAGGGCGTCGATGTTGATCCGACCGCTGTCATCCGATGGAATCGGTACCGGTTCAAAGCCCGCCATAACGATCGACGCCGGA
>CAYYHI010000045.1:0-815 GCA_964471745.1 uncultured bacterium
CACTTCAACAATCTTATCCCAATCCGTTCAATCATTCTACTACCATCCGTTTCGACCTTCCTCACACCAGTCAAATATCAATCACCCTCACCGACCTGACCGGCAGGAGGATTGCGACGCTGCTTGATGACCGTCTCACCGCCGGACAACACCAATTGACCTGGGACGCAAAGGATTATCCCGCGGGGATGTATCTCTGCAGAATGGAGGCGGATGGATTCAGGAAGGTGAGAAAGATAGCGCTGGTTAAATAATGTGTATGTTAATCTGAAATTCTGACTGCGTCTGTTCAATGTCTTTATTCACAGCTTACCATGCAGTTGTAACGATATCCTGCATGCGTCGTCCATCCGGCAGTCGGGTCACGCCATGCTTGCGGAACACATCCAGCACACGCTTGCGTTCGGTTTCATTTCTCTCCGATACGATCTGGATATTGACCTGAAGCGTGACCTTGTTTCTAAAGATCGTCTCGTCCGAGCTGCGTCGCGCTTCGATTTGCTTGAAGTCCTGAATGGAGGTCCTGCGATACTGGCGAACATGATTGCCGGTCAGGTGGTCGGCTGGTGGGACGTACAAGAATCCATGTTCAACCGACGGCTTCCGCGCCTTAAGACTGCACTTCATAACGCAAATGGAGGTCACAATGCTTGAAGCGTCCCCCGTCCCCGCACACTCCGGATTGACGGATTGCCCTGAAAACTGACCGCCATCCCGATGCACTGGGACGACGGTGTGTTTTTAGGTCAATACTGAGAACCATGTCGTCAAAGTCAATCTGAAGGTGAGATACTCAAAGATTTTTCTTCCCTTAA
>CAYYHI010000045.1:825-20073 GCA_964471745.1 uncultured bacterium
CTTAAAAATATTCGTCATTATTTTCCCTCACATCTTGCGTAGGGGCGAGGCATCACATATATTCACCAATCAAGCGGACTATGCGGGAGCTTCAGCGTACCAGCATTCCGTGACATCCCGGAACTGCGCCCCGAAGTGCGCATCAGCAGGATTAAAGATTAGGAATATACTGTAGCCATGAGCAGTAAAAACGCCGTTGACAAACCTCCACATGCCACCAAAAACGGCGACAAGAAACAAATAGTCCTCGGGCCGGTTCCCAATCTCGAGGAGCACGTTCGTTTCGACTGGTGGCGTCGCATCTTCAACTCGCTCTATCTGAAAACCGACGCCGACGTGGTGGACGACCCCTCCATCACCCATCATGAGGTGGATCTGTTCGTCAGCACGCTCGGCATGAACGAGGACGACCGCATCCTTGACCTGTGCTGCGGGCAGGGGCGGCACTCGCTGGAGCTCGCTCGCCGCGGCTTCAAGAATGCGGAAGGGCTGGACCGCTCGCACTACCTTATAGGCCGCGCCAAAGCCCAGGCTAAAAAGGAGAGCCTGGCCATCAAGTTCCGGGAGGGCGACGCCCGTAAACTGCCATACCCTGCCGACACTTTTGATTTCCTGCTCATACTCGGCAACAGCTTTGGCTACTTTGACTCCATCCAGGACGACATCCGCGTTCTCAAGGAGGTTATGCGAGTGCTAAAGCCCTGGGGCAAGCTGCTGATTGACGTGGCCGACGGCGATTACCTGCGCCGCAACTACCAACCGCGCTCGTGGGAATGGATTGACACGCGCCATTTCGTCTGCCGTGAACGTTCGCTCTCCGTCGACGGCAACCGCATGATCACTCGCGAAGTCATCACTCACGTCAACAAAGGGGTCATTGCCGACCAGTTTTATGCCGAGCGGCTCTATTCCAACGGCAGTCTGAGCGAACTTTTCAAAACCGCTGGACTGGGCGAATCCTCCTTCCACGGTGAGATCACCCCCGATTCCAAGCGCAACATGGACCTCGGGATGATGACCCAGCGCATCCTCGCCTCCGCGGTTATACGCAAGGAATGGACACCCCCCAAGCGCAAAGCCGGGCTGCCAGAGCTGAACCTGGTGGTGGTCATGGGCGATCCCACCAAGCCGGATCCACTTAAACCCGACGCGGTATTTGACGACGACGACTTCTTTACCATTGACAGCCTTAAAAAGGAACTAAAGGAACTCAAAGGCTACCACGTCACCTATCTGAACAGTCACGATACGTTGCTCCAGGACCTTCGCAAGCTTTCCGGCAAGGTGGATCTGGTGTTCAACCTGCTGGACGAGGGCTACCGCAACGAACCGAGCAAGGAGCTTCATGTTCCATCCCTATTTGAGGTGCTGGACATCCCCTATACCGGCGCGGGACCGCAATGCCTCGCTTACTGCTATGACAAATCGCTCGTACGCGGCATCGCAACCGAGATAAACATCCCGGTACCTGGAGCGTTTTTTATAAAGTCGGAAGACTCCACCTTTGAACTGCCCTTCTCCTTCCCGGTCATCGTGAAGCCCAACTTCGGCGACTCCAGTTTCGGCATCACCCAGCGCTGCGTCTGTGACAGCTTTGAAGCCTTGTTCAACGCCATTGCGGAGATCCGCGAAAAGTTCGGTTACGACAAACCGATATTGGTGGAGGAGTTCCTAACCGGCAAGGACCTGTCAGTGGGCATCATCGGCAATCCGCCCGACACCTACAATGTTCTTCCGGTGATAGAAGAGGACTATTCCTCGCTGCCCCCGGGGCTGCCCCGTATCTGCGGCTATGAAGCGAAGTGGTTGCCCGATTCCCCATACTGGAACATCCGCTCCATACCAGCGGAACTGCCCGTCACCACTCACCGTTTGCTTGTGGAATGGTGCGTGAAGCTGTTTGACAGATTGGAATGCCGGGATTATGCCCGCTTTGACTGGCGTCTTGACAAGCATGGAATGCCGCGCGTGCTGGAAGTCAACCCCAATCCCGGCTGGTGCTGGGACGGCCACCTGGCGAAAATGGCCAAGGTAGCGGGCATTGCCTACGGCGAAATGCTGGAGATGATAATCCATGCCGCGGAGGCGCGCCTAAAACTGCAACCGGTGCAAGCGCCCACCGAACAGATTCTGACCGTGACAGCGCAACCGACGTTGGAATCCCCCACTGTCACAGCTACCACTCAGATCTGATGACGAGCTGGCGTGACAGACGGAGTCGTAATGTTGCAGAGCCACAGAGTCACATCCGGCTCTAACGGTTTCAGCAGTTTGATAAAATCTTTCCTGGTACGGGCAATAGAGATGCCGTTGGCTTGGGCGAGCTTCTACAGCTGTTTCATAATCAGCTTTTCAAATTCACCCTTTGAAACAGCCGTCCCGATCTTGACCGCCTCGCTATGCTTCTTGGCTGCCATGTCCGCAATCTCGAACGGCACGAGGATGCAGTCGTAGTCCGGCTGTTTCGTCGCTGCCTGAATCGCCAACGCCTAGGCGTAGAGATGTGGAGAGGTCGTCGCCATCGTCAATTCACCGGAACTCCCGCCCGACAGACCTTCGCTCGGGCTGCCATTAGACAGCAGCGACACTGGGCATGATAGGGAAGAGGTGGTGTTTTATCTATGGGGAACTCTTGTCCCTCAAGAGGTTCGCACTCGGGGAAAGTTCGTTCGTCACCGACCGTCACCCACACCACCCTCCTGACTCCAACCTGATTGTAGAACTTATTCCGCCCCTGTCCATAAGCCCGAAGCGTCTCCGTCCGAGTGATGACCTTGTCCGCGGTATTCAAGACCTGCCCCTCGGTGCCATAAGTCTCAGCGCGCACATAGAACGGCACGACCAGCCCAGATTTCAAATCCATCTTGTTAATCTGGTCGCGGATGGTAGAAATCATCTTCTGAGTCGGCATGATCACTTTGTCGCCGTACTTAGGATCAGCTGAAAAACTGTTCTTTGAAAAATTTGCTATGATGATAAAGTGAGAAGACAGTCTTGCTCATTTGTATGATAACCTCTTTCTTCGATTATCACGCCTTTGATGCTGCCGTCTTAAGGTTGGCTACCATCAGACCTAACCTCACCCACAACTCATCACCAGTTTCGATAGAGTACCTGATCCGATCAAGTCCGTAATGGTTCTTGCCGTGACCAATCGCACCCTCGATCCGGTTGCGCTCTCGTCGCTTGCGCTTGCGCCAGCGATCAGAAGAACCTTCCTGTTGAGGCTTCCGACCACGAGGTTCAAAAGCATCTCGTATGATAGCTTGCAGTTTGGACAAATCCAAGCGAATTGTGCAAAGAGCATCATCTTAAATAATAAATAGTTACTGCTCATTTGGGCAGTTTTTCAGCAGACCCTACTTATTCAGTTACCCTCTGATCGTGATTCTAACCTCGAACCCGAAATCCTGCGACTGTGTCCTGCCCCTGATGTACGACTCCTGAACGGCGTATTCATAGTGAAAGCTGCCCGTCACTGCGTCGGAAAACCTGTAATCTATGGTTGGTCTTACCGACCAGGATTCATCCTCCCTGTCCGGATCGTCCGAATTAAACTTGGCATTGTTCGCCGAGCTCTCAGCTTTACTGTGACGATTTTCGTAGGTCAGAGCGAACGTGGTTTGATTCTTAAACCGACGATTCTTGAAGGGCCACACCGGGATGGGAATGCGGAATCCCTTGCGCGTGCTGTAACTACTGCGCAACCTGAACTCACGCGTGTAATTCTTAGTCTTACGGTTGCCGATCCGCTGGTCGTTCACCGTCTGGTTTATGTTGAAGCTGACATCACTACTCACGCCGCCTTTCCAACTTATCGACAATCCGGCGAGTGGAGAAAAGTTCTTCTCATATTCAACACTCTGGGTCACCCTAGCTGAATCATTAGCAGATTTGGTCCAGCTCGTACGCGAACTTCCGTTGAACGAATTGTTCAATGAGACAGAGGTCGCCAATTTTTCGAGCATCGGTAAACTCTCCCAGCCAGACCAACTTATCGACCAGTTCAAGGCGGGGATAGACTTGACGGTAACGCCATCCGAATCAAAGTACTGCCAGACGGTCGTCGAATAGCTTCCCGACTCGGTCTGACTTAAGGAATAAGTCCTGCCATATTCATAACTGAGGCGGGTTACTGACAGGTTCCGCGTGATATCAAGACCGGAACTGAAGGTGTGCTGGTCTGTTCTCGAATAGGTATCCGTATAATAATAACCGGGAACCTTTGCCATTCCTGGATCGCGGGTTAATCCCAACCGGTATTTCCAATTCGCCTGACCGAAACCGATCGCGGGATCGCGGATGTTGTTACTCTGACTGTAGCTCCAGCCTATATCCCGCAGGCGTTTCAGCAGTGCTTTGACCAGCAGTAACGGATCCTGTCTGGGACGTTCGGGCTTTTCCTTCTCAACCTCGATACTGTCCGCCGCCAGACTGTCCGGAACTGGTTCATCAGTTACTTCATCCGTAGCCATCTGTGAACCGATACCTGGTACAGGTGGTCCACCTGATGGACCTTTATCCTGTTCCCAGGGAGGTGCCCCTATATCACCGGTATCAAAGTCCATTCCACCGGGACCACCCGGCATTCTCCTTTCAATATCATCCTTTTCGATGTCCTTCCAATCACCTCCATACGACGGCACACTGCCCTCCGGAACACTGATGTCTTCTCTCCTGCCAGCCTCCCAACCACGCATGATCTGGGGCAATCTCAGGGTTACATTGGTTGTAAGCGTACTGTTTACACTGACATCACGGCTGCCGGGACTATAACCCTGAGACCAGCTCCAGTTATAGCGCGGGCTGTAACTGGCGGTAGTGCCAAGCCAACTTATAAAGTTGGGGGAGAAATTGACAGAGACGTTCTGATTGAACCTGTGATCTATGAAAGAGGCGCCGAACGCCTTCCAGAAAAGCTTGTCCTTGATGCGCTTGGTGTCGGCTTCCAGATCATCCGCCCAACGGGTGCTGTCGAAATATTCCGTCGTATCGGACAACTGCACCCAGTAGTCGGCGCTGTCGAGCTCCGAAATATTAAGAGCGATATAATAACGTGAAGAATCACTCCGTACACGATCCGCATCGACGGACTGGGAAAAATCGAACGATAACGATGTCACAGGTCTAAAACCGATACTCCAGCGACGGTCAGTATTGAGCTGATAATCCTCGACCTCGTCGAGTCTGTTCCATCTCCTCTCCTGACCCATGCTCTCCGTTGCACCTGCACCGGCGCTGAAATTTGAAGGCAGCGGTTTAAATTGACTTTCAGAGATCCTATTCAGGAGCGGCAGATTTCCAGCCCAACTCAACCAAGATAGTTCGACCGGTTTGTCAAACGACAGGCTGTATTCCAGACTTCCGTCTGTTTTCCTGGTTCTCTTGTACATCGTTGCTGAAGAAGAGGAATAGCTCTTGCTGTAGCTGAGATCACGCAATGCGATCCGCTCAATGGTATACCTGGTGAACGGATTGTCGGATAACTTGGTCTTCGCGGCTCTGAAGGAATACGAGTAGGATTTAGACGTCGCAATCTGCCTGTCAACCGGTCCCTGGTAGAGGGAGTCGTCCCGGTAACGATCGTTGTTCTTCAGGTTTTCGAGAAATATTGACCATATATCGATGCGCTCATCAGTGAGAGATGACAATAGGACATCCGCATCGGTCTGATATTTCGGCACTTCGACATCCTGTTTGAAATTGGCACTCAGCGGCAGGCTGAGGTTCCACTGCGGGTCAAAGAGCGCGTCAAGTTTTATACCGGCGGATACCCGACCTGAAAGGTTATCCTTATCGGAACCCACACGTCTGCTAATGCCGTGAAAATCAGACTGAGTCTGCTTGACATCGGCATGCAGCGTCAGTATGTCCCGTGCGATCTTGAGGTCGACCGCGCCGGTCGCTGCCCAGCCGGGATCCTTATGAATATCGGAAAGGCGCAGCTCGTCGAACCAGACTTCAACTCCATCCTGCTCGTAGATGTCCTGTCCGTGGTTTTTCAGACCGAGTGAGAAAAAGCGGATTTCTCTTAGAGAGGGGGTTCCCTCCACCCTTATAACCGAACCGTCCGGAAGAATATCGTATGTGCGCAGTGAGTCCTTCTGTCGCAGGAAATTTAACGAAGTCAACCGGTCGAAGTCGATAACCACCTCGTTGCCTTCCCAGCCGGGCTGAAGCCGTCTCGAATATTCATAATAGCGCAAGTCGGGATTGTCACCGAAACGGAGAAACATCTCAAGGTCGCGCTCTGTGCCGTATTTATCCTTAAGGTGAACGAACATCTTTAGCTGTCGGTATTCGATCAGGCTCATCTGCTGGCGACCAGTCAGCAGCTTCTGCACCTCGCCGGATTCCCCCCTGTGCAGCCGATTAACCTTCAATACAATCGACTGTTCCTTAGACCTCAGATTGGTCACCGGGTCAAGCTCGCCGGACACCCCTGGCGGCGGATCGTAATCGAGGTTGTCATCCGTATTGATGACCGAAACGCTGACCGGGTCCATCATGCCGCCCCTGTCGTCGGACACTTCGACCTCACGCCACTCATTCCCGACGATGTCAATCTGCGCGAGCATCAGCCATGTCGGTTGGGTAAAACCTGTAAACCAGATCCGCGCATAATCGAGCGATGTCATTGAAGGCTTACCCACGACCAGCGTATCATTCAAGGGAATTCGGTAAAGCCGCCAGCCCTTGGGATTGTCCAGACCGCCGACGATGTAAGGATTGTCGTCGCCTTCGGACAGATCGATACGATAGCGGAAGAAATCGTTGGCGCGGTCGATGTTGGTATCATTGTTCAGATCCTCGGTATCGGGATAACGACCGCCTTCATCCTCAATATTACCTTCGGTGCCGTTGATGTGTGAATAGTCGTCGCGGTTGTCATGGTTGTAGTACCAGTCGTCGTAGGACGGCAGCATCACGCCGTCGCCGTTGACATCTATCGAGTCGCTCGGATCGGCTCCCGCCAGCGTGTCGATACCGGTGTCCTCTTCCCGACTAAGGATGCCGTTGCCGATGGTCCTGTTCTCCAGCGGGCGGTCTTCGGTGTTAAGGTAGCTATCGGGAATTACGTCCTCAGAGATACGACCCAGATCTATATACATCACACCCCGACTGGCATTTTCCCGTTTCAGCCATATCTCGAGATATTTAGATTCCGACTGATCGGCGTAACCGGAGCCCAGGTAGCGCATGACGCCGCCCCAGTATTGCCCGGGAGGTGTCGGATCACCGTCGGCGCCCCCTTCTGTCCACCAGGGCTTAAATTCAACTGTCATCACGGGAACCTTTGATGCCTGAGCCTGAACCTCTTTGTCGGGCCAAATGTCGGTGATGTTGACCTGTTCCCAGGGATTATACCAGATTATACGACCGCGTTTCTTCTTCCATGATCCCTGTCCCCGGCTGTCATATTCCGGGAAGCTTGCCTCCGTCCACTGACGGCGGGTAATACCGAGCGGGGTTATACGTTTGATCGATTCAAAGTCATCGATGTACGCCACGCCGTTGTAATCACCGGTGGACGGTGAATTGAGGCTGTTCGGTTCCGGGAATATCTGAGCCACCTCGGCTTTTATGGAAAACGTGGACGGTTCATCGGTTTCGATCAGCGGCAGCCAGTCCATCGCTTTGGTCAGGAAATAAGGTTTGAACTGCAGGTTCGCATCGATGTCCCAGATCGAATTCCGGATCGGTTCACCGCCCACGCGCACGCGCCTGTCGACGGTTTTCTGATTGTGGTGCATGAAGGTTGCGCCGATGTGCGAGTTTTCCCACAGTTCATACTCCGCTCGAAGTCCTAAAAGCGTCTTTGTATCAAGCTGGAACAGCGCTGCGCTCTCATACTTGATCTCAACTTCAGTATCGGCTGTTAACGCCTGGGTGCGCAGGATTGTGACTTCACCGCTAATGTAATCGACCGTGTAATCCGTACCCTCTGTCAGGCGTTGACCGTTCATGATCACTTCAACAGAACCCTTAAGAACGTTAAAACCAACGTTATATGTATTACTGATGCTCTGGTATTCAACTTCTATCCTGAAATCGCTTACAACGTTGTTCAGTTCCCTTCCAGTCTTTGTGTAGATACCGGGGCTGAAGTACAGCGATGAGTCAAGGTCGGTTCCTGCATTCACACCGCCGCGAGACCATCCCTCAGGATAGAATGGTCTGAGATCAGGAAAGAACAATTCACCGTTCTCAAAATTGATAAACATTTCATCGATCTGTCCATCCGGTTTGTTCGATCCAGCTTCACCAATCCAGTCCAGTCCGAATATCTCGATAAACGGGATAACTCCCCTGTCCAAGTAATCGGTCGCATCGACCCTTTTACCATCCTCCTCTGCCGATGGGAAAGTAATTCTGCCTTCAAAGCCCTCAGGCGATATGTTAGTCCCCCTCAATGAATAGACATTGCGCCACATCAGGTTCCAAGTGGAATCGGTCGGTTGAGGATTCTTGGGCTTCAGAAGCTTGAAGATGTTATCCTCGAGGTTTGAGGGCTCGAGCGTACCTACTGTATCGGTAGTGGTGGCATAAGCGACGGCAAGAATCGCGGCTTCATCGACATTTGTTCTAAGCCTTATATAACCCATTTGATTGTGAACATCATAGTCGGATACTTCTTGGAGCATTTCGAAATTGCCCTTCTGTTGCTGGGCATCGGCACTGTCTGGATTGAAATTCGGATCGTTCGGGTCGTACAACGCCCAGCCGGGAAAATTTGCCACCTCAGTACCGCCGCTGGAGATAGATCGATAGACATAAATCTGTTCAATCTGTTGACCATCCGGCTCGGCGATGAAATTGAGATATTCGTTTCGCTTCTTGTACTTTTCACGGTAGTAATTATCGAGGAAAAAGTACCGATTCTGGATATAATCGTAAGGCAGGATGGTCGTACTGCTGGACTGAGCGCCGCCTTCTATCTTGATCTCGTTCTTCTCGCCCTTCTCGAGGCTGGCGACAGTGGTCAGTTTCAGCGCACCGAGCTTGGATTCGGTCTTGAAGCCGAACAGCCCTTGATGGCTGCCGGAACCGGAAACCAGGCTGGCGCCTCCCAACGACATGTTCACATTGCCGGCTTCGAACGACTGCAGTATCTCATCCTCGTAACCCTTGTAGCGGATGCTGAGGTTGTTTTCGAAGTCGAACAGCCTCTCTGAATTCTGATTGATGTCGACTTCAACCTTTTCCCCGACCTTGCCCTTAATAACAAACGACTGCGTCTGATTGACATTAAACTCGTAGTTGGTGGGATTTTCAAGTTCCTGTTGCTGCTGTTCTTTCTTCCCTACACGCAGGTCGCCGGAGACTGAGATGTTGCCCGATACCGACAGACCGATGTCCGACCCGCCGAAGATGCGCTGCGCCCGCTTCGATTTGAATACTGGGATACGGATGTTGATGCCGCTGCCTTCCGTCTCTGTCTTCTTCGGCATTTTTCGCAGCACGGACTGACGACGGGATTCACGATCGGCGGACTGGATCGCACGCTCGAGGTAGACATCTCTCGACATCGCTCCGGACATTGGCAGTTCCAATCCGCTTAGTTTATGACTCAGAACAACATACTGCGTGGCGGTATCCAGTTCGGCGGTTACATCGAGTGGAATATCGAGCAGGTATATGCGGGTTGGACGATAGGGAAGCTCTTTCTTCTCTTTCGATACGTCTTTCTTATCGAACACTTCCACGTCAACCGGTGGCTTACCGACGGACTTGCCAGTGACAGACGAGCCTGCAGTCGAAGTGGTGGCACCAAGACCAGTATCTCCTGCAGAGGGCTGTTCGGCGCCGGTTTCCTCCAGCGTATACGGGAGTGACTGCTCCGGCGGGGTCTGCAGTGAGTCAGGGATGGTATCTTTTTCTGTATCGATTTCCCTGAAAGGCGAGGGTATTAAGACGGTCTCCTGATCGGCGGGGATGGAATCCTGCATAGCTGCGGCAACGGTGTCAACCGTAGCGCTGTCCCAGACAGTGCTTGAAAGTCCATATTTAGGAGGGAAACGGGTCGGGTCTATTAACCTCTCAGTCGTTAAAACACGACGATAGCCCACAGCGCCCCGAGCATTGCCGCTTAATCCCATCAGCACAACGATCGAAATTATGATAGTCAGGGGTACAACAAACCGGAATGCAACAGGGCGTGCGGCAAATCGCGCCTTCCCGTGGCTTGAAATCCTCCTTACCGGAAAATACACTATATAATTCTTATCCTGTCTTTTATTAAAGCGTTAGCAATTGTCCGGTAAGGTTCCTCCCTCGTTTGATATGCTGTAAGACTTAAAAATGGAATTTAACAATCAAGTGACGTTTTTGCAATAGATTTCCTTAAGTACATAGAAATCTTGAACTCTAATTCACTCTCTATTTCTGTAACTATTTATATGATTCGTTGTTCCCGCTAAGTGTAACCAGCGCTGCCACAGCGATAATTCTCCGACTCGCCCGGCAGTTTGAGTTTGATATTAAGTAAACAATAAGAAGATATTATACTATCCGTTGAGAGTA
Source organism: uncultured bacterium (assembly GCA_964471745.1). Lineage (GTDB taxonomy): Bacteria > Electryoneota > AABM5-125-24 > Hatepunaeales > Hatepunaeaceae > CAYYHI01. The sequence goes on from CAYYHI010000045.1 coordinate 11,350, forward strand.
CTCCTAAACTATAGACAAATAGTTCGCAATGAGTTGATTACATTTCTCAGGCAGCAAATTTCTCTTGCGTTGAAGATCAAATCGTATTACCATTATATTTAGTAGAAAATCGACCCGAAACTGTTAACTGTAATATTTGGATTTTGGATTTTGGATTTTGGATTATTAGTTCAAAATTCAAAATTCAAAATTCAAAATTCCGGAGTAGCCGATGTTACAAAGGACTAACCTCCTTTTCAAAGCTATACTATTAATAATACTACCTTTATCAACATTCGCTCAGACAAGAAGCGGCTCGATCTTCGAAGATGAAGTTTGGAGGTTGAGTGATAGCCCAATAATGATAGACGGCACTTTCGCCATCGAGAATAAGGCAACTCTGACAATCGAACCAGGTGTGGAAATCCGTCTTGCGTCTGAGTCTGTGATTATCGTTCACGGGAGATTGCTGGCGCGTGGAACCCAGGAGGACAGCATTCGCTTTACATCTTCCAGCGACAAAAAACCCGGTACCTGGGGCGGCATATATATCCGCGGCGCCTGGGGTGGAAAAAGTCAGGAGACCCCTCCGGATGAGACTATTGAAGCAGACAGCCTCGAGAGAGAAACAGCCCTTCCTGCACACGAATCAGTATTGGAATACTGCATCGTCGAATACGCCGGCGCTCCGATTGATTTCGGTGCAAGTATTGAAATTACCGATTCAAGCCCGTTGATTGCCAACTGTACAATAAGGAACTGCGCCGGACAAACCGGTACGCTTCGCTGTTGCAGCAAGTCGAATCCGCTGATCCGTGACTGTCTGTTTATAAACAATAGTGCCATCCGCGGCGGTGCAGTAGCTGTCTGCCTGAACGCCAGCCCGGTATTAGATGGTAATTCCTTTATCTTCAATAGGTCGGAAGATCACGGTGGAGCGGTTCATATCTCGTTATCGGCGGCTGAACTTACATCCAATCGATTCCTCGGTAATGAAGCCGGCGCACACGGCGGAGCTATCTATTCGACTATTATACCGACACTTATAGTCCGCAGTAACACGTTTATGAAAAATCGTGCCAAATCCGGATCCAATTCACTCTACCTCACCAGCCGCTTCTCGGCTGAAATCAAGGATAACGTCTTCGATACGTTCGAATCCATCGGCGTGCAACTCTACCTCGAGAACGCTGCTCAGGACGTTAATGCTACCCATAACTTCTGGGGGGATCCGACTACATTTAAATTTACAGACATTGTTCGTGACCGGCGCGTCGATGCAAATGAACCGTACGCTTTCTACAACCCATATTACTGGGCGCCGCCGGAGCAGCATCCCACAAATCCGGCGCACGTTGACTCGATCATCTTATGCCGCAACGATAACTACAACGATGAGATTCCACGAGGCGTGGCGGAAGGAGCGCCGCTGAGGATCAGGCTTACAGGCGAAGACACCAATCCGTTGTACCGCGATGTAGTCAGGGTAAGCGTAACCTCCGAATGGGACCCTGACGGGATTGTCATACCGCTGCGGGAAACAGCAAAAAGCAGCGGCATCTGGGTCGGTCGGGGACAGGTTGCACTGTCTTCAGAACAGGAGGAATACCTGATCGGTGACCGGGAAGGCGGGCAGGTGCAAATCTTTGCACCGTTCGCCTCAGAAATGATTGCCACCTATCCAACAATGTCACCCAAACCGTTAGCTGAGAATTTAACCGTCGCCAACAAAGGACCTGCCGACATAATGCACCTGATCGACCACAAACCGGTCTTCATCTGGGGTTACTTCGATGTTATCGAAACCCCGCAGGTCTTTTATAAACTCAAGGTCTCACCTTCTGCTAAAGGCAAACCTGTCGACAGCCCGATCTGGGATACCGGCGATGTTAAGACCGAGGGAAAGGAGGTCGTGTACACCGGTCCCGATCTTGATGACGGCGAAACTTATATTACTCAGCTGAACGTCTGGAACGGCAGATACTGGAGCGACACGGTTGAACTGGAATTCCGTATGAATAGCCTGCCCACCGCACCTGATCCGGACGAGCCGATCATCGATGAACTGACGCCGACACTGACTCCGGAATTCATTGCGCTCCCGTCTGAAGATAACGAGGGCGATTCGCTTACCTATCGGTTCGAGGTCTATACGCTTGAAGACAGCTTATTAGTTGCAGATGCGAGCGGTATTAAACCATCCGAAGAAACAGTCAATTGGATCATTCCCGATAATCTAATCGAAAACAGAGGTTATTACTTCCGCGTTCGAGCAATCGATCCACTTGAGGATGGTCCATGGAGCTATCCAAGCAAGTTCTGGACCAATTCACTGGAAGAGTCTGCCGATAAGTTTGACATCATTTACCCGTCTCAGAATCTGGAGATATATCAACTGTTCCCAACCTTTAAATGGGAAACCGCCAATGACCCTGATCCTCTATCTGAAGTCAGATACAATGTTGAAATCAGCATCTTTTCTGATTTCAGAAGGTTCGATACATATTCCGATCTGATCGACACCAGTTACACACTGCCGGATTCGCTCGATAATCAGACTACGTACTTCTGGCGTGTCAGAGCTATAGATAATACCAAACGCGAGACCGTTTCCAGCATTGCGGTCGGGTTTTTCGTCGACACTACGCCCTCAAAGCCGGTGTTGGTCGTACCTGTCGAGGGCGGGGAAAGGATGCCGCAGGATACGCTCATCTGGGAAGCTTGCAGCGACCCTGACCCTAACGACATAATCTCTTATGAAGTCGAAATCTGCGATGTCGATGCCTTTGTCGACCTTAACGCTGAGATTACCGGCTGGCAGGAAACATCCCTAACCGTAGACCAGCTTAATGACTGGGAAAACCTGGTCGACAACCAGATCTACTTATGGCGCGTGAAGTCGCGGGACAATCACAACGCCGTCAGCGAACCCAGCTTCACCGGTTCCTTCTTCTACAACAGGTACAACGATCCGCCATCACAGGTCGAAGCTTTTACCGCTCCGGTTGATACGGTTATGGGTACCACCGACATCCAGTTTATCTGGACTGCTAGCTCCGATCCGGATCTCTCTGACCCTCACCTTAGCCTCATCTACGATCTACAATGTACACCGGACGACTTTGAAGGTCCTGGTGTAATTGAATTCACATCCGAAGCAGGGATTACTGAGCTTACCGTGCCTCTCGATGATAACCAGCTATGGCGTTACAGGATACGAGCCCGGGACGACGAGGGTGCGACTTCGTCCTGGAGTGAGGAGCTCTCTGTTCTGGTCAACCTCGCTGAAGACCCGCCGACCACTTTTTCACTCCAGCACCCGCGCGTTGATTCACTGGTTGTCGAGCTGGACTCACTGATGTTTACCTGGTCGTCGAGCAGTGATCCTGACTGGGAATCTTCGATTGTATACCGCTTGGAGCTGTTCCCGGAAGAGGGAGAAGCGTTCTTGGTGGAGACATCGGACACATACTATCACTTCAAGGAGGGATTGACCAACGAAGCAGGCTACCGTTGGCGGGTGACTGCGGTTGATAACATCGGTCTGGAAACCGTGGCTGAAGGAGAATTCAGCTTCCGAACCAGCACCACACCGACAATCCCTGTTGCAGCTCCCATGCCCGCCGAACTGATGCCGTCCGATCCACTGCAATTTACCGGCGCAACCGATCCGAACAAAGCAGACAAGCTCACTTATTCCGTGGAGATTTCACCTGACGAAACCTTTGAAGCGATCCTGATCCACGTCGCCAATTTGCCTCATGCTGAGGGAATACTTACTACACCGGTCAGATCTCTGGAGGGTGAAGAAGGTTTGGAAGATGATTCCGATTACTTCTTCCGGGTGAGCGCCACCGACAACCACGGCTACAACGGCGGATTCAGCGAGCCTGTGGGATTCAGGTTCAACCGCGAAAACGATGCACCCGGGCTTCCGACGGAACCGTTTGCGCCGGTTGACAGTACGGTTATTCGGAATCAAAATCCGGAACTCAACTGGGACCCGGCTTCGGACGAAGACCTGACCGATCCGCCTGAGAAGCTGGTTTACGACATCCGCCTTGACTTCGACGGTGAATTCAGGAAAGATCTTAAATTCCAGTACAGCACGGCTATCGGTACAACCGAGTTTACCGTGCCCGACGACCTGGTCGACAACACACTATGGTTCTGGCAGGTCAGGACCCGTGACGATGACGGCGCTGTTTCGGACTGGTCAACCATGCAGCCTTTCCTGGTCAACGTTGCTGAGGATCCACCTACAGTTCCACAACTCACATCACCCGGTTCCGACGAATTGCTCAACCACCTCGGACCGATCGAGTTCAGGTGGTCAGCATCTGAGGATGTCGATTACTTGTCCTCCGTAATCTACCGGATAGAATACGGAACATCAGAGGATCTGAACGTAAGAGCGACGCTTGTTGAGGGACTTGCCGATCCAACCTTCACCGCGGATTATCCGCTGTTGAATACAACGTACTTCTGGCGCGTGACAGGCATCGACAATACCGGTCTCGAAACGGCTTCATCCGTCGGCAGCTTCACGCTGGATACGAGACCGTCCATTCCGCAGTTGCTGTCCCCTCAGCCGGTCGAACCGATCCCAATGGCTGAGCTCCTTGCTGACGGCGTAATAATCTGGAGCAAGTCCAAGGATCCCAACCCGAAGGATAAGATAAGCTACACCATTCAGGTCGGCATCGAGCTGGACGCAGATTCTGCAGAAGCATATACGGCTGGTGATATAGTCGAGACATCACTGCCGATTGCCACATGGCAGAAAGAGTTAGATGACGACCAAGTCTATGCCTGGCGGGTTAAAGCGATAGATGAACATGGCATTGAATCCGACTGGAGCGACCAGTTAACCTTCTTCTATAACTCGGTCAACGACAATCCAGGACCAGTAACGGGAGAGTTAACACCGGCTGATGACAGCGAGGTTTCAACTGTCCAGCTCAGTTGGGGAAGCGCGCCGGATGTTGATATATCCGACCCGCCCGAACGCATCGCATACATCGTTGAGATGACGCCCGATCCCCGCTTCCGGGATGATATCCAAACCTTCAACACCGCCCAGGGCGACACGACGTTCACCCCGACCGGACTCACCGATGAAATCCGCTGGTACTGGCGCGTTCGAGCCGTTGACAACGAGGGCGCTGAAGGACCCTATTCCGACATCAACGGGTTTATTTACAATTCACGGAACGACCCGCCTGGGAAAATTCCCGGGCTGACCAACCCGGTTGAAGCTGAGGAGGTTGCTTCGATAAACCTGTCCTGGCAGAAAGCCTCGGATCAGGATCTGACCGACTCCTCAGCAGTGGCATACCGCGTGGAACTATGCCGTGACCGCAGCTTCAGCACTGAGATCGTTGAGTTTACTACTGAGCCGATGATTGCCAGCATTGCTTCGACCGGACTTCAGGACGACAGTTGGTGGTTCTGGCGCGTGAGGGCGGTCGACGATGATGGCGCGCAAGGACTGGTTTCGGAAGTCAGGGGATTCACATATAACTCCGGTAACAACCCGCCCGGTCCGGTCTCGGCTCTGCTGACGCCGGGTGTCAACGAGGAGGTCGTCGAAGTCAGACTCAGTTGGGGTATCGCCGAAGATAGCGATATTTCGGACTCATCCTCTACCTTATCCTACCTGGTTGAGCTTTCGTCTGATGAAGCCTTCAGCGGCAGGATTAAATCGATCAGGACTCAGAAGAACGTAACCACGGCTGAACCAACGGGACTTGCAGATGACAGCTACTGGTTCTGGCGGGTGCGTGCAATCGACGACAATGGTGTCGAGGGAGATGTTTCCGAACCCGGGCGATTCATCCTCAACACGCAGAACGACGCTCCGGGCAGGGTTCCAACACTGTTGAAGCCGACCAAAGGTCAAGAGGTTTCTGCCGCGTTTCTGGATTGGGAACATGCACCCGACCAGGATATCACCGACCCGCCGGAGCGGCTGACCTACATTGTCGAACTATGCCAGGATAAGAGTTTCAGCGAAGGGATCATTACCCAGAATACCTCACTCGGCTCGAATAGTATACAGCCTACTGGTCTGGCTGACGACGGCTGGTGGTTCTGGCGGGTGAAGGCAAAGGATGACGACGGCGCAGAAGGAACGCTGTCCTCAGTTGGAAGTTTCATCCTCAACACCAGCAACGACGCACCGGGTCAGGTGGCTGAACTAATTGAACCGGCTGACAAGCTTGAAGTCAAGTCAATTAATCTACGCTGGAGCGCGGCGGCAGACCGGGATATAACAGACACTCCGGAGAGCCTGACATACAAGGTTGAATTCGCTGCGAATCAAGCCTTTACTGAGAACGTTGCGACGATAACCACAGAGCCCGGCGTCACGACCGCCAAGCCACAGAACCTCGCTGATAACACAACCTGGTTCTGGCGTGTCAGCGCTGTCGATGACGACGGTGCAACCGGTATCACGTCGGTGGTTGGAAGCTTTACGTACAACTCGAAGAGCGATCCGCCGGACAAGATTTCAGGATTGATCGAGCCTTCCGATGATGCAGTGGTCACTTCGGTCAGCCTTAAGTGGCTCGCCGGAAGCGATCCCGATCCGTTCGATCTGCCGGAGAATTTGAGTTACAAAGTAGAACTCTCGCAGAATGAGACCTTCACATCCGGTGTGATTCGGCTTAATACGGAGCCCGGCGTTACAACTGCAACGCCTGCAGATCTGGAGGATAACAATGTCTGGTACTGGCGGGTCAGGGCGGTTGACAAGGAAGGACTGGAGGGGGGATTCAGCTCGTCTGGACGATTCACCTACAACACCGCGAACGACCCTCCCAATCGTTTCAATCTGATTTCACCTGCGAGCGAAACAATTATCGAGGGCAGGGACGTGAAGCTGACATGGGAATCGGCTTCCGATCCCGATCCGGGCGACAGAATTATTTACACGGTAGTCCTCGCGCGCGACGCCGGTTTCACGACCGGACTGGGAACTTTCCGTGATATTGATAAGCCGGAATTCCAGGTTCCTGCGGATGTAATCGGCGAGGGTGGTGAGCTTTTCTGGAAGGTATCTGCGGCTGACAGGCAGGGCCAGGTTACGTGGGGTTCCGGCAGCGACGCCAAGCCGTGGAACTTCACGGTGAAGCTGCCGCCGGTGCCATCGCCCTAACCAGGGTGTGTGGCACGGGTAGCTCTGCTACCCGTGTTTCTAACGGGGAGGGTGGACATTCCCAGTTTATCTGATAATACCAGATAAACTCGGGATTCATCATTCCAACGGAAGTTGGAATCCAGAGAAATTGCTGATATTACATGCGTTACTGGATTCCATCTTTCGATGGAATGATGAGATTCAATGCACTTCTAACATTTTCAGACAGACTACTCCTGTCCGCCACCTTACAATACGAAGTGCTAAATGACCAATAGAAACATCGTCCCACACCATTATCTAAGGAGAGAAAGATGAAATTCGAGTTCAAACACTGCTTACTAACATTCGCATTCGTTTCCATTCTTGCACAGGTCTGCTTCGCACAGATCGAATTCACCGAACATACCATAGCAGGTGATTTCGACGGCGCTTGTTCTGTTTATGCCGCAGATATTGACGGCGATGGCGATATTGACGTTCTTGGATCCGCTTCTAGAGCCGATGACGTTACCTGGTGGGAGAACGACGGCGAGCAGAACTTCACCGAGCATAACATAACAGATGATTTCGACGGTGCTCGATCTGTTTATGCCGTTGATATTGACGACGACGGGGATATGGACGTACTCGGAGCCGCTTCGGACGGCGATGTAATTGCCTGGTGGGAGAACGACGGCGAGGAGGAGTTAACCGAGCATACGATTGCAGGTAATTTTGATGGTCCTCATTCTGTTTATGCAGCAGATGTTGACGGCGACGGTGATATGGACGTACTCGGAGCTGCCTATGCCACCGATGACATTACCTGGTGGGAAAACGACGGTGAACAGAACTTCACTGAGCATACCATAGCAGGTGATTTCGACGGCGCTTTTTGTGTTTATGCAACAGATATTGACAACGACGGCGATATGGACGTACTTGGAGCTGCTCTTGTAGCTGCTGATGTCAGTTGGTGGGAAAACGACGGGGAGCAGGACTTCACCGAGCATACCATAGCAGGTAATTTTGACGATGTAAAATCAGTTTATGCCGCAGATATTGACGGTGACAGTGATATGGACGTACTCGGAGCCGCTGATAACGCTGGTGATATTACCTGGTGGGAAAACGACGGCGAGCAGGAATTCACCGAACATACAATAGCAGGTGATTTCGAAGGCGCCCGATCCGTTTATGCTGCAGACATTAACGGCGACGGCGATATGGACGTCCTCGGAGCTGGTGGTGATTATATTACCTGGTGGGAGAACAACGGGGAGCAGGATTTCACCGAGCATACCATAACAGATGATTTCGGCGCTACTTTTTCTGTTTATGCTGCAGATATTGACAACGACGGCGATATGGACGTACTCGGAGCCGCTTGGGGCGCTAGTGATATTACCTGGTGGGAGAGCGATTTGGATCCCACGGTTAGGTGGTTGGTGCTTCCCGACACCAGCTTCGTCGAGGACGGTTCGCTGCTGTTCAGTTTAGAATACTTCCTTGAACATATACATTCCCCGGTCTTTCCAGATTCGGTTTTGGTCATGTCGGTCGAGGATGGGGAGCACGTGTTCGGTGAGATGGATGATGAGGGGTTGATCATCACTGCA
>CAYYHI010000046.1:0-19901 GCA_964471745.1 uncultured bacterium
GTCCGCTTTGTTTTTCCGTTGATCAGCCTTGAGGGACGAAGTTTCTGGCTGGTTCGTTCGGCTCCGGTTTCAGTCGGAGGATTGTTCTGGGAGAAGTTTTTTCTTGCTTTCGTTATATTTATGGGATTGTGCGAACTGATTATCTACGTCTCCAACCAGGCGCTGCATGTTGGCAGCACTATGATGATCCTGACTACGGCTGCCATCTTCATGATGGGCGCTGCGCTGACCGGTCTGGCAATCGGCATGGGCGCGCTGATGCCCGATTTCAGAGATGAGAGCCCAATGCGGATAGCTTCCACTCCCGGCGGCGTCCTGACCGTGGTGATAAGCCTGGTTTATGTGGGTTTGATGGTGGCTATACTTGCCTGGCCGGCGCGCGGTTATTTCATCTACCTGATCGGCGAAGGACCGTTTCCAACCGATAAGATATTGCAGGCGCTGGCGCTGGTTATCGGGCTGAATATTTTAACCTTCATTCTGCCGCTGCGGTTGGGCAGGCAGGCTATTCAGGTGAAAGACCTGTGAACGAAGAGAGAAAGATACCGGAGGTGGTTTTCACAAAGAAAAATCCCTATCGCATCCTGGTTGTCGACAGGCGTCGGCGCACTGCGGAAGGGTTGAAGACGGACCTCGGTGTCCATTTCAAAATCGATCATGCTGTTACCGCCGATACCGCTCTCCAAATGTTGGGTCTCTCGCGCTATAATCTGGTGGTGTTGCAGCTCAAGCTGCCGCTGTTCAGCGGAATGGAACTCGCCGTTAAGCTGAAGGAGTTGAAACCCGATCTGGCGGTTCTGCCGGTCGGTTCACCGGACATGACCGGTGAAGCTGAAAAGATCCGGAAGCTCGGTTATCCACCTCCTGTACCACCGGATAAAAACAACTACCTTGAGATCGTCAAGCGGTGCAGAGAATACCTGGATACCGAAACCTGGTATCGCAATATAGACAGACTGAGAGACGAACTTAAATCCCGCTATAACTACAACCGGATGCTGAGCCTGACGCCGGAGATTCATGAAATCTATTCGAGGCTTTCCCGGGTGTCCGACGCCAAAGTTCCGATACTGATTACCGGCGAAAGCGGTACGGGTAAGGAGCTCGTCGCCAGGATGATACATGACGCCTGCGACCGGGGGGATCGTCCGTTCGTTACCATCAACTGCGCAGCGGTACCGGAAGGGCTCCTGGAAAGCCAATTCTTCGGACATGAAAAGGGTGCGTTTACCGGCGCTGTCGACAGGTCGATTGGCAAGTTCGAGCAGGCGCATAACGGAACGCTGTTCCTCGATGAGATAGGTGACATGAGCCCGGCATTACAGGCGAAACTGCTGCGCGTGATCGAGTACGGCGAGTTTGAACGGGTCGGCGGTCGCGAAACCATCAGCGTCGATGTCAGGCTGCTCACCGCGACCAACCGTGATCTGGAAAAAAGGGTTTCCGAAAAGGAATTCCGCGCCGACCTTTTCTACCGCATCAACGTGTTTCCCGTTCATCTACCGCCATTGAGGAAGAGGGGCGGTGACATTCTCCTGCTGGCGTATTACTTCCTAAGGCGCCTCGGACAGCGAAACAACAAACAGGTCAACATAATACATCCTGACTCCATTCAATTATTACAGGAGTATCTCTGGCATGGGAATATCAGAGAGTTGGAGAACACCCTGGAGAGAGCGATTCTGCTCTCGGACGGCGTCAGGTTGAAGCCTGAGGATTTCCCACAGCTGCTCGAGATTCGGAAACGACAAAGCCAGACATCAGTCTTCCTCGATACGACCTCTACGTTAAGCGCTGTTTCGGAGATACGTCCTCTGAAGGATATCGAACGGGATGCGATAAGCAATGCACTGAAGCTGAACGAATGGAACATCGCCCTGACCGCACGGCAGTTGGGCGTCAGCAGAAATACCCTCTACAGAAAGATCGAGGAACACGGTATGAGCGAACCTGAACAAGAACAGGAGGATGGTGACTGATGTCTATATCTCTTACCCACTGTCATACTACTATGCTAATAATTATTCCTGCTGGCAGACGCCCTCGTCTGCCAGAAAAGTAGTGCATATCAAATCCGTAACTGGCAGACGAGGGCGTCTGCCAGCGGATTGGTAAATGTAGAATCGACCGCTGTCATGCCTCCGTGCTTGACATTTAAGTATAATTTCATTATTTTTAAGATAAAACAAAGGACTTACCGGCTGAATTTCATAGTGTTTTAGGTGTCGCGCTATCAATGCTTATGTGTAAAGTAAAACAGTTCAACCTTATTGTGTTAACGGTTTTACTGGCTTCTCGGTGTGGAATATCTGAACTGAAGCCGCGCTGGGTACCGCCGAAGCCGGAGCATACAGTCCTTGACGATAACTACTACAAGTATTGGATCACGATCAAGTTCGCCGAGGGTAGCTGCATACGTCTGCGTGGTGAGGGTCTCGTATCGCTCGATGGATGTGACTTAAGACTTTTCCATGACATCCTCAGCCGTTACAAGACAAAAAGCCTGAAGCGCCTGTTCTCACGCCCGGAACACAAGCTTGACGCCGAACGCATTACCGGTCAGCAGCGATCCGGCAAGCAGCTTGCCGACCTGAACAACTACTACCGTGTGATCCTCGACTCAAGTGAAAATCCTGAAACATTCATAGACGATCTGAACCGCCTCGAACTTATCGAAATCGCCAATGCCCAGCCTCATTATGTACTCTGCGATGACATTCCTCCCGAAACTCCCGATTTCAGTGAGCAGCAGGGGTACCTATACGAAGCGCCTGATGGGATCGATGCAGTGGCTGCGTGGGATTATGCAGGAGGAAAGGGTGAAAGTGTTAAGATTATTGATATAGACAGTGGTTGCCAGTATGACCATGAAGATCTCAAGTATCTTTTCTATAAAGATCCGGAAAGAATGGCTTGTTCATTTCATGGTACAGCTGTTTGTGGAATAATGGTAGCAGGTCATAACGATTATGGAATTGATGGTATATGTCCAGAAGCTGAAATTGGAGTAATGAATTTTTGGTCTGGTAACAGAGAAAACTGGCCTAATATTGCCGATGAAATTAACATTATGGTTGATCACCTCGAAGAAGGCGATATTATTGTATGTGTTGAGGGTGTAAGGAATAGAGAATATGAACACTATGAATTTGTAATGTTAGAGTTCCTGCAAGAGAACTTTGATGCCATTCAAACAGTTACTGCTAATGGTATAATATTTGCTGAAGCGGCAGGGAATTACGAATCGAATTATGACGATGAACGTTTTGAAGGCAGATTTGATCCCGAGAACAGACATTCGGGTGCGATCGTAGTCGGAGCAGGCGCTCCTCCTAGTGGCAACTCTGGTCCACCAAGATCCCGTTGTGATTTTTCGAGTTATGGACAACGTGTCGATTTACAAGCTTGGGGAAGAGAAGTAGTAACGACTGGTTACGGATCACTCTTCGGACCAAATGAAGATCGTCGTCAGTTCTATACTGATTCATTTAGTGGCACTTCAGCTGCAACACCAATCGTCGCTGGCACAGTCGCCTGCCTGCAAGGTATCTGCAAAACCCGCACCGACGGACAGATTATCCTCACACCTGAAGAAGTCCGCGACATCCTTGTCGAAACCGGCACGCCTCAGAACGAAGAGGGTCTGGAAGGGCATATCGGACCTCAACCCGATCTTGCTGCCGCAATTGAAGAACTTTTGTTCCCATTCGGTTATCTTTCCGGCATTATAACAGACGCTGAGACCGGCGATCCACTTTCAGAGATTATGGTGAGAACAAGGTGCGAAGAGACACTGACCGACGAAGAAGGCTGTTACATCATCAATGAAGCCATCGCTCTTGACGAAGTGTGGATTACGGCTTCAGCTCACAGTTACAACGACTCCACCAGCCGGGTATTCGAGTTTGAAGAAGGGGACACGCTTGAGATCGATCTGGCTTTGGTTCATCCCGAATTCATCATCTCCGACAGTCCCATCCGCATCTCGCTTATGCCCGGATCGTCGACTGAATACCCGGTAACAATCGAAAACAGTGGCAACGGACGGCTTGAATGGTCGCTGACCGAGACCATCCTTGACGAGGCTGAATATGAACCATGGACGTTGCGCCGTCAGTATCCAGCGAGTCATATCACGGACGACGGCTGGCTGGAGGGCGTCGCCTTCATCGACGGACTGTTCTATGTAACTGGTGGCATTCATGATACGAACTATGTGTACGTAATAAGCGAGGATGGCGAGTTGGTGGACAGGTTCAGGCAGTTCGGCTCCACCCAGTATGGATTGAGTGATTTAGCTTACGACGGTGAGTTGATCTGGGGTGTGGAAGAGGACACGGTATACGGCTTCACGCCGGACGGTGAACTGATGAGGACACTTGAAGGACCTTTTGATCGACTTAAGGCGATAACATGGGATTGTGACCGGGAAAATTTGTGGACGTGCGGGCTTGTGAGTGATTATATCTGGTGTATGGATCGGGATGGGAATGTGCTCGACAGTATCGATCAACACAATTTACCGGTTTACGGATTGGCATATTTTCCACAAGACGATGACGGTCACACGCTATATTTATTTCACTATTATCTTAATGATAAACCAATTATTCACAAGATTGATCCCGAGTCGGGTGACAGTTTGTTTGAGTACGAGATGAATCCCGAGGATGGAGCCCGATGCCAGGGTGCTTTCATCACGCCCGATTTCAGTGGTTTCAGTTGGATGTTTGTGTCAGTGCTGAACAATCGCGCCGATGACAGGCTTGAAGTGAGGTTCCTGGATCAGAAGGACTGGTTTGATGTTGATACGAGTTCAGGCATTTTGGACCCGGGTGAAGCGCAGGATTTAAGCATATCCATAAGCAGCAATTGGCTTCCCCGTGGTGATTACAATGGTCTTATTGGCATTCATCATAACGCTGTTGGGGATACGTTTGCGATAGATGTCGGTCTGACTGTAAGCGAGAATTCTGTAACTGAAACGAACCGTCTAACTAATTATGATTTCAGGATTGCCTCCGTGTACCCAAATCCGTTTAACAAGTTGGTGAATATAGAATATACACTCGACAGAGAAACCGATGTGTGCCTGTCTGTGTTGGACTTACAGGGGAGGGTTATACAAGAGGTTTTCCGCAATCGTTTGGGAATTGGGAGACATCATTCTGTATGGCAGGCTCAGAATATGCCGTCCGGTCTATACTTCGTGGTTTTAAGAACATCTAATGAAAAACATTTGAGAAAGATTGCTTTGATTAAATAGTTTTTATAGTCCACTTTTTTTGGTCGTGTCAGCTATTCATTGTCATTCCCGCTTTCCAGTCTGTCCGAGAATGTGTAAAACGCACAGAACCTCATCATTCCATCGAAAGATGGAATCCAGTAACGCATGTAATGTCAGCAACTTCTCTGGATTCCAACTTCCGTTGGAATGATGATATCCATGGTGTTTTAGTATTATCGGACACACTGTTTCGCGGGAATAACAACCATCAAACACGGTATGAGCGCACCAGAGGAAGCATAGGGGAATTGTGAATGATGCCTGTACCTCTTACCCGTCGTCATGCCACCGTGCTTGACAGTTAAGTATAATTAATAGTTTGTGTGGCACGGGATGTTGTACTTTACTGCTTACGTGCTATTCCCGTGTTTCAATGCTTGCCTTTTTAAGTTCACTATGTTTAATTATGCTTACAATTCTACGTTATGGATATAAGCTGAAGCCACTGCGATGTCCTCGATAACTGACGGGGCAAGAGTCATTCAGGGATGCTCTACGCATTCATAGGGCGGTTTTGTGTTTCCATAGGAGATGAAAATGATTTTCACTCTAACGCTTATCATTGCGATCGTCTTTCCAATCTATCTCTTTGCCCAGACCGAATTCGAAGGCGAGGTCTCTGGTGAATGGGATACTGACGGCAGCCCTTACATCCAGGTCGGTGATGCTCAAGTACCCGCCGACGAAAGCTTGACCATCAATCCGGGGGTGGAAGTCATCCTCGGCGAAGACCTGACCCTGACCTGCAACGGTCATATCACTGCTCAAGGCACAGAGGAAGACACCATACGCTTCCACGGTCCGGAAGGAGTAGTTGACGGTTCGCTAATATTGAACACCGGTGAAGACACCGTCCGCTTCCAATACTGTCGGTTTGATTCTCTTGAAAGCGCCATCTGGATGCAGGAAGATACCTACCTTCAAGTTCGCAACTGCTTTTTCCTGGAGAACCATTACTCTATCGAAGGACGAATTATCTGGGTGGAGGTTACAAACTCCTATTTCATTGGCTTGGGAGAAGAAGGAAATATTTTCATGGGACAGGACCGGAGGCTTGGTTACTACGATAGAACTGTAGTCACGTTCACGGACAACCTGTTGCATGGCTGGTTGGAGGTGAAATTTCATTGTCAGTCTGCCGAAGTCGAACGAAATACAGGTGAACCAGTTATTATCGACGATGATGATCACAATCCCTACCTTTATTTCTGGGATAGCCGCAGCGTTGTTTGTCGGGAGAACCAGGGCTTGAGAATCAATACAAATAACCTGAACCGTGGACTCAGGGAAGCAACCGTTCTTAACAATATATCAGATCGACTGATAAGCTTCTATAATGCGGGCAACGCTCAGATAGTTTGCGATGATAACGTTTGCAGCAGCATTGGCTTCACTGGGGCGAGGAATGCAACCGCGACAGGCAACATTGCGAGATATATCGGCGTCCATGATGGATCTCAAGTAACCTTAACGCGAAATTTCGGCTATTTGGGACTTTCCGGCAATGATAATGTGGTCGAGGTTACGAATAGCACGATGGTAAGTGAACAACAACGTCCAAACGATCCGCTTACCGGTGTTATCCATCTGTCGGATGATGGTAATCCACATCATGGCAACCGAGTAATTCTGCGGAACAATATTCTCTATGGTCGTCAAAACATATCTCATGCAGTTGGAGAAGGAATTGCCGTTGAAGGTGAAGGCTATAACTGCATCTATGGCGTTCCCATGTTTTATGCGGAGCGGGAAGATCTTTTACCGAATGATATTACTGTGGATCCGCTATTTCGCGGCGGTTATAACTTCGACTGTCGTCTGCGCGCTGATTCGCCTTGCATCGACGCCGGCGATCCGGATTCACCTGAAGACCCAGATGGAACCAGAGCCGACATCGGCTGCTACTACTTCGACCAGGCGAACGGCGAGCCTCCGGCGCTAAATAGACGTTGGGATTACTACATCGGCTGGCATGAGACCTTTCGCTACGCCGCCGAGGCGGTCGATGAGGGGGATGCGCTGGACATCCGCTTTGAAGGTCTGCCGGAATGGCTGGAAGTCGAAGAAGAGGATGATCGGCGGGACTTCGTGCGGGATTCAGTGGTGGTGTCGGGCGAGGTTCCGGAGGATCAGGAGGACTTCGTGTTCCGGGTGATTGCGACCGACGATGCGGATCGGGAGGACACTTTGTCGGTGCGGGTGATGGTGTATCCATATCGGGTGCTGACTGGAATAGTACATGGCGTGCTGGATATTGACCAATCCCCCTTCATCGTCGCCGACACCGCCTGGGTGCCTGCCGGTGACAGCCTCGTCCTGCCGCCGGGGACGGAATTGTTCTTTGATAACCGGGAGGATAGTCTGGCTGATAGGGGATCCTCTATTTTACTGTCTGCTGGGAAAATCGTTGCGGTGGGCAGTGAACGGGATAGCATCTATGTATTGCCATTCCAAGAGGACGAGGAAGGTAGCGGAATTACGCTTATGGCGAATGAAGAAGCTCTCTCGGTTTTCGAATACTGCCACTTTGAAATGCTTAGGTTCGGCAGTGGATACGAAGGTGGAAACCACAGCGCACAGGTAAGAAACTGTTTATTCGTCGGAACTGGCGCTAGCATACAAGGCAATTCCTATGAGACTATTATCGAGAACAATGTTTGTTATGGAACAGGATTTAGTCTAATCGGCAGGGGGAGGATATCAAATAACAACATGATCGTTTCACAGACTGGAATGCAAATTAATTGTGACTCTGAAAACGATACGATTCTTGTGAATAACAACAATGTGTTTACTGAAAAAAGTGGTTTCTGGGATTGGGGAAGTAAGTTTGCCTTAATCCAAGACAACCTTTTTGTTAGCTCAGTTGGTGGAGAAAACCTAAATGGAATGAATTTGAGTAATTCTGAGAACGTTCTAGATGCCAATGTATGTGCAATTAACAATACTATAAGGGGATTCTGGTATGGCGTTCATCTGCAGGGAGCACATCTTACGGCTACGATATGTAACAATATAATCCTGAACTCCACGAATTATGGATTAAGATCTACATTTACGTCGCCACCCGAAGGTATGTTCTCTAATAATGTCATTTTCAATTCTCGAGGTGGATTTAACTTGTTTAATGGGTGGCATGAACCGGATTGGACCTACCTGCGTGTATTCAACAACCTCTTCCTGAGCGACAGCATATTGATTACAATTTTCGATCCTGAAGTTGATTATGATAACTTTCATTACAACGCCATGTTCGAAATCGATTCTCTGGGCAATGAACCAAGCTACATCGGAAAATTAACGCAGACTAACGCAAACGGCGATTCCTGCGACGCCAACTTCAACATCTATGTTGACCCAAGACTTGCCAATCCCGATTCGCTGGACTTCCGGCTTTATTCTGACTCGCCTCTGATAGACGCCGGCAATCCGGATTCCAGTTTCAATGACGTGGACAGCACCATAAACGACATCGGGCTCTATGGGGGACCTTATGGCATGGCTTATGAATATCTTGATCCCAATGAAGTTCTTTCCTTCGACGCGCAACCGCATAATTTCCAGGTGGGGAACGCTTATCCCAATCCCTTCAATGCGACGTCGCACATTTCCATCGATATACCTTACACCGGAAAAACGACGTTCAGTCTTTACGATATACAGGGGAGGCGTGTGGCGCATCACAGCCTCCAACTGATCGCCGGTACGCACCGGCAAAGTCTAAGTGAATTCTTGAATACGGATATCAGCGGACTTCGCTCCGGGCTCTATGTTCTGACTATTGAGTTCGGGGGAAAAAGTATAAACCGCAAACTGATCCTGGTTAAGTGACCGGGCAGTAAATAAACAAAACTAAACAGAAAGGAGTACCACAATGGTACGCACAAACACAACACTCGTCGCGCTTTGCGCGATCTTCGCTTTAGTTCTTACATTCGGCAATGCACTTGCGCAACCGGATGAATGGGATCAAGACCGTATTGATGCCTGGTTTAATGTTCCTAATACTGAACTTCCATTCGATGACGATCCAGACGGATACTGGATACAAGGAGACATCCAGATTCCGAGCGACGACGTCAATGTCGTTGATGGTGAAGCATACACAGTCGTGTTCGAAGCCGGAGCGAACATTATCTTTTCCGTCGATGATCAGGGTAATGCTGGCGGATCACTCACCATGCGCGTGAGCACGGATGCAGGAGATGACCACGGCATCGGCTGCATCCAGGTACAGGGAGGTCCTGGTGAAGATATGGTGACGATGGATGGAGTCATCGTTGAAGAAGTCCAAATGAATTGGGGTGGAATTGTCATTCTGACCGATCCCAGCGATGACTTATTGGATGACTGGCAGGATCGCTTCGCTTCCGGCAACAATATTAGCTACTGCCACATCCTGAATGCCAGTGACGGTCAGGCAGCGACAGCGATTGTTCTGGATGACGCGCAAGTGTGGGTGCACAACTGTCACTTCAATGCGCAAGGTGACAATTACAATGCCTTCCTTACGATAAACCACGGACTTTACGCTTTTCAGAGCAACTACATCGAAGGCGCTGTAGCCACCGCTATCAGTTGTAATGGAGCGCTTGATGACGCAGCAGGTGGTCTGGAGGGTAATTTACTCAGCCAGGTCGTCAGCAACAATCATGTTACGTCCGCAACTGGAGATGGAATCCAGGTTTTTGAAGGATTCAATGGTGCGGTTCGTAATAATATTCTTGTTGACATTCAAAATCTGGCCATCTTTGTTGATAATTCAGCTGATGCGATTGTATGCAACAACTGCATCGTAGGTGGTTCTGAATTTGAGAACGTCGGAATCAGAATTTTGACTGCATGGTGCGAAGTCTCCAACAATATCTTTGTCGATCTCACTGTCGGAGTCAACGGTGACAATGCAAATGGAGATGTGGATTACTGTCTTTTCAACGACATCGACGATGAATTCGCAGGTGGCGCCGATCGAGGAGTTGATTGTCAACTAGATACCGATCCTGAGTTTGTTAACGACGATCCTGAAGATTTTCATCTTCTGTACACTTCGCCTGCGATCGATGCCGGTGTTCCGGACGAGGATTACAACGATCCGGACGACAGCCTCAATGACACCAGTAGTCGTTTCGCAATGAAACCAGTGTTCGTTTCGCAATGACATCTGATAATTCTAACAGTTCCCCTGGTGGTGATTACAACGGTCATATAATATCCGCTACTCCGACATAATTCAACATTCAAAATTCAAAATTCAAAATTAACCGTATAAGCTTTCCAATAGCACACAATTATTTGTATATTATAGTTTGGATGATTTTGCAGGCAGCTTATGCCATCATTTTCCTATGTTGCCATAAACGAAACGGGTAAGGAGATATCCGGTGTGCTGGATGCGGCGGACGTCGCTGCGGCAAAGCGGATAATCGAAGGACAGAATCTTCTCCCGATCAAAGTCGAACCTCACGCTGCAACGAAGAAAAGCGCCAGATCTTCTACCGTAACCGTCAGCAGGAAAGGCAAACGCAAGAAGATCACGGAGCGTGAAGTCATCGATTTCACGCGCCAGCTTTCAACGCTGCTTAGGGCTGGTGTGCCTATTCTGGCTGCACTCGAAACCCTGTCCGGTCAGGCGGAAAATCCGAATTTCGCCGAAATCCTGATTAATGTCGCTGAGGATATAGCCGGAGGCGAGGATTTCTCCGCGGCGCTGGGAAAGTATCCGAAGGTTTTCAACGACCTCTACGTCAATTCCATTATGGCTGGTGAAGCCGGCGGTGTGCTGGAAGGTATTCTCACCCGTATCGCCGATGTGATGAAACGCGATACCGATACCAAATCGAAGGTCAAGAGTGCACTGCGTTACCCGATAATGGTCGTCTCAGCGATGATAATAGCTTTCATTGTCATGGTGACGATGGTTGTACCCAAATTCGCCGGGATATTCAAACAGGTCGGTCTGGATCTGCCGATTCCCACCATAATACTAATGGCTCTTGCTGATTTCGTACTTGCCTACTGGTGGATTATGCTGGTTGGATTTGGAGGTCTGGGTTTCGGTTTTCGCTGGTTAATCAGGACAAAGGCGGGCGGCTATTGGTGGGATGGTTTAGTGTTGAAAATGCCCATCTTCGGACCACTGGTACTGAAAGCCGCCATGACCCGCTTCACCAGGATGTTCGAGACTCTGTCACGCGCCGGACTGCCGATCCTGCAGATATTCAACATCGTCTCGCGCACACTCGGCAATGAAGTCCTGAGTAGAGCGCTGATGAAAGCCTCCGAAGATGTCGAACATGGTCGGGGAGTAGCTGTGTCGCTGGCTGACACGGGTTTCTTCCCGCCGCTCGTCGTCAAGATGATTTCTGTCGGCGAGGAAGCCGGCGCACTCGATGAGATGCTCGCCAACATCGCTGATTTCTATGAAGAGGAGGTCAGGCACAGCGTGGAGGGTATGACGGCGCTGATCGAACCGGTACTCACCCTGGGAATGGGAGGCATGGTACTGCTGTTGATGCTGGCGATCTTCCTGCCGATGTGGGACATGATGCAATTGGCGGATAAGTAATATATTCTGGGGAACCGACGGCTCAATGTAATGAGCTTAGTGTACGTATTGTATGTTGTATTTACCAAGGAGCAAACAGGGGCAATCACTGCTTTCCAGTGTGTCCGAGAATGAAGTGATTACCCTTGAACTCATCATTCCATCGGAAGATGGAATCCAGTAACTCCCGCAATATCAGCAATTTCTCTGGATTCCAACTTTCGTTGGAATGATGAATCCCAAGATGATTTGGTATTTTCGGACACACTGTTTCGCGGGAATGACAACCATCAAGGGACACCACCAAACATCTGAAAACAAACTATAATCTGGAGGAATATACAATGTCGCGTATCTCGAGCCTTATCATGGTCGGTCTGACCATGCTTTTTTCACTTAGCCTGGTCGGGTGCGACACCACCGCCGAGCGCGAGTTGAAGCGTGCCGAGAAAGCCCTCAACGAAGCGCAGGAATACAACGCCGAGGAGCACGCAACCGAGGATTACCTTAAAGCCGAGGAGCTGCTGGTTGAGGCTTCTGAGTTAGCCCAGGATGGTCGCATCCAGGAAGCGCGCCAGACTGCCATAAAGTCAAAACTGGCTGCTGAAGATGCTTTACGCAAAGCTGAGGAACGAGCTAGAATCCTCGATGCTGAAATGGATGAGCTCGGACGCTGATCAGGGCAGGATGAAGACGGTGAGCCACTCTATATCTGGTTTATATCTCAAACACCCGGAGGGAAGCAATGAACAAGCGGCTTTGCGCCATAGTAATTGCTCTGATCTTAATCGGCTTTGCTGATGCTGCCACACCGCTGTCTGGCGCTATTTACGAAGCCGCCATGCAGGGAAAGGGAAACGTTCAGAGTTTCCTGACAGTTACAGAGAACTCGGATAAAGCAGTCAGTATTAGTTGCGCGACACCACAGATCAACTTCCAATCGGTAGAGTTCGACGGAAGAGCCTTTGATCAGCTATCTGTCCCGGCTGACGCTTTGACTGGCAGCCCCGGTGGTCCGGCGCTGCCTGCCTGGAGTAGGTGGATTGAGCTGCCGGACGGTATGAAGCCGGTACTGCACATCGAAGCCCAAGAAATCGAAGTCATCCGGGAAGTCAACATTGCACCATCTCCACTGTCGGCTTGCGACAATCCAAACGTCCATCCACTCGAGGCTTATAACCCCGAGGCTTACCTTCAGGACGAGCTGATCCCCGCTGAACCGGCTTGCATCTCTCAACCGTTGACCATAGGCAGCAAGCGCTGGGCAATTGTCACGCTGTCGCCATACCGCTTCAATCCCGCCCGCAGGGAACTTCACGTCACCGGCGATCTCAACGTCCAAGTCACTTATGAACCTGATCCATCGGCTCCGTGTCTGGATCGACCTGTAACGCCCGCCATGCTTGAACTTGAAAACTATCTCTCGGGAGAGAATCCCCGTCGTGACGACATCAGTCGGCGAGTCGACAACCTGGGGCATTTCGTGATTGTAACCGACGATAATGATGACCTCCAGGAGGCTTTGGAGCCGTTTGTGGAGTGGAAGAAGCGGAAAGGGTTCGTGGTGACCGTCGTCGGACTGGATGAAACTGGAGACGACCAGAACGAAATACGGGACTGGCTGGTCGAAGCTTACGAGGAATGGGATCTACCGCCGACGTTTGTTCTGCTCGTCGGCGACGCAGCCGGCGGATTTGCAATTCCTCCGTTTTACGACGGTCTGCCGCTAATGCAGAGCTGGCATGTGTCTGACAATCATTATGTGCGCTGGAACGGCGATGCAGTCGGCGGAGAACCACAGGACTGGATTCCCAACGGATTCATCGGTCGCCTGCCGGCTGCAAACACGGCTGAAACAGAAAAGATGGTGGCGAAGATACTCAACTACGAGACCGATCCAAACGTTGACGATCCCTGGATCGAAGGCGCCCTGTTGATCGCCAACGGCGTTAGGTCTTGCGAGCATACCAAGGTCGCCGTCCGTGAACTGATGGAGGAATACGGCTATGAGCGCGGCAACATTCACCAGGCTTACGCCGACTACCCGCAAGTCCCCAACCATAATGAAATGCTCGCGGCGATAAACAACGGCGTCGGATTTATAAACTTTCGCGGTTACAACCCCTGGGGTGGAATCCATCAAAATGACATCCTCGCCCTCGAAAACGAATGGATGCTGCCGATTGTCACCGGCATGGTGTGCGGCACCAACGATTTTGCCAACTCATGGCCCGAAAACCAGGTACAGGGAGGATGCCGCGGCGAGGCTTTTCTGCGAGCCTGGGATGGTCACGATGCCGTCGGCGCTGTCGCCTGTTTCGGACCGTCTGATCTTAACACTCACACCTGGTTTAATAATACGATGGACGGCGCTTTCTATGATGCACTTCTGGTCCATGACGTCAGCTACCTGGGTGTTGCCTGTGTCATATCGAAGCTTTCCCTCCTACCGGTGTATCCATCATATTATGGTCTGGGTCCTGGCACTTCAGTCGGCTACTATTTTTATACTTACACCCTGCTCGGAGACCCGACCATGCTGGTACGAACGCGCGAACCTGAAGTTATAGAAGCGAACTTCCCCCGGCAGCTTCCGGCAGGCGCAACTTTCATCGATGTTGATGTACGTAATGAAGATGATGAACCTATTGAGGGAGCTTACGTTCACGTTTACCTCAGCGACGACGTACGCTATGGTGCCTTCACCGACAATGACGGCTCGGCGCGGCTAATTGTCGATCCTCTGGAAGCTGGAGATTTCCAGATAACCATCACCTGCCAGGATTTCATACCGGTAATGGATGAAATCGAGGTAGCAGGTTTGTCAGTATACCTGTCGTTGGATGGAATGCTGATCGACGACGATGAGGAAGGCGACAGCCGCGGCAACGGTGATGGAGCGTTCAATCCGAATGAAACGATTGAGCTAACGCTGACCCTGCGCAACACCGGCACAGATGACTGCGAAGGCGCAACGGCTGTAATAACCACCGCTTCCCCCTGGGTTGAGATCGTTCGCGGTGAAGTCGAGTACGACGCCATCAACTCCGGTGAAACCGATGCCGGAGCGCAGCCGTTCGTTATCAATTTGGCGCCGGGTACTCCGGATGGTGAGACGATCGACTTTCTACTGACAACTACAAGCGGTGATGAAATCCGGGATACTCATTTCAGTCTGCCGGTGATCGGGTATCGCTACGAGGTTGTGGACTATCTTTTCCTCGACGGCGACCTCTATCCGGGCGAAGAGCAGGAGTTATTGCTTAGCTTGAGAAACGGCGGCGGTCTCGATGCCGGGGAATTGGAAGCCTCGCTGCACTGCGATAATCCCAAGATCCAGATCCGCTGCGCTGAAACCATTTTCGAACGTGACAATAATGGTTTCATGGATAACGAGGGTCTTCCCTTCCGGGTGTTCGCCGGACCGAACGCCTACCAGGGCAGCGATGTATCGTTCGGATTGCTGCTCACAGACGAGAACGGGCTTTCGGACAGCATAGCTTTCATAATCATGCTCGGAGCTCAAACTGTCGAATGCCCGCAGGGACCCGACGGTTATGGTTACTGGGCGTTCGACAGCCGCGACACTGAAACCGACCTTGTACCCGAATACGATTGGATACCCGGCGACGAACGCGTTGACAACCTCCCCGACCCGAACGACCAGGGGCACACTAGTAACCACGGCTCCAGGACATTTATAGATCTGCCTTTCGAGTTCATTTACTATGGAAAACACTACCAGGAGATTACGATCGGATCGAACGGCTGGCTCTGCTTCGGGCGTTCCGACCAGATCTCCTGGAACAACCAGGGGATGGGATCGCCGCTGGCGCCGGCGGCTATGCTGGCGCCCTTCTGGACGGACATCTGGACCGGTACGGTCTACACGCATTACGACGAGGAGGAAACCCGTTTCATCGTGGAGTGGCGTAACTGGGCATGTCAACAGGGCGGTGGGATAACGTTCGAGGTTATCCTTTACGACCCAACGGTAATCGCTACAAGGACGGGCGATGGTGAGATCGTATTTCAATATAATAGTATTCCAAACCTTGTCGGGGGGCGCGATTATCCGTTGGAACGACCTACCATCGGCATCTGTTCGCACAACCGCACGGACAAACTGCAGATCAGGCATGCAAGCGAATGGGATCCACGCACAGCCGATTTGGGAGATGAGATGGCGGTACGTTTCTCCACCGGCGCTTTCAACGAACTTGGCGGTGTTTACGGCAATGTAACTGATATAGCGGACGGTGCACTGCTTGAAGGTTCGCGCGCCATGATCGACGGCACAGGCTTCTTCGACAACACCGACCAGGACGGCAACTTCAACATTCAGGGCATTCCTATTGGCGAATATACCGTTGTCGTCTACCGACGGCATTACAACGACGGCGTAGCGGAGAACATCCAGATCGTGGAGGACGAATCGCAGGAAGTCAACTTCGCCCTGACCCACCCGACATTCAACATCGACATCGAGCAGATCGACTTCGGTCTAAAGCCCGATTCCACCGGCGTGGTGGACTTCAATGTGTGGAACGAAGGCAACGGTCCGCTCGATTACAACATCAAGGTCGACCACGAAGCTGAACCTCCGGAACGCCGTGACGATCCATTCGATATCATCTTCGACTTCAATCTCAGCGATACCGCGCGCACCGGTGATTTCGGGATTAAAGGCGTCACGTTCGACCGCGATCACATTTATGCGGCTGGCATCGTAGAGCGTCGCGTATTCCCGCATAAGATCTATGTATTCGATCGTGAGGGAGAGCTGGTTCATGATTTTGATCAATATGCTATTGATTCTTCCAATGGATACGGATATGGTGAGTTGACCTGGAACGGTGAAAACTTGCTTGCTATCGACAGAAATTACTTCGTTGAACTGACCGGAGAGGGTGAGCTTGTAGACACAATCCTTTCGCCGGTACAGTCACCATCTTCGATCGTCTGGGCTGAGGAGCGCGGTACGATCTTCCTTACGGGTATTACGTCAAGAGAGATCACCGAGATCAACGCCGAAGGTGAGGAGGTGTCAACCTATGGCATTGGCGAACAAAGTCTGCGTAAGTATGGTCTTGGCTGGTTCCCGACAGATCCGGACGGCTTCCCGCTTTACATCCTGGTTGATAATACTAATTATGTGGAATTAGGACCGCGCTGGCGTCTTATGAAATTGAACCTGGAAACCGGTGAAATCGTGGATGTACACTTCTTCGATTTCGATCCCGACGACAGACCAAATGGCTGCACTATTACCAAACACTGGGACCCGATGCTATGGACTTTTATCGGGCTTGTTAACAGTCCTGACGGCGACCGCGTGTTTGGCGCCGAGTTGGGACCGAACCTGACCTGGATCAGTATCGACCCGATTGTGGCATCTCTTCCACCGGATGAAACGCAGATGATTTCGGTATGCTTTTATGCAACGGACATGCCCGAGCGCGATTATTACATCATACTCGAACTTCGCCACAACGCCGTCGGCGACCGTTATGACATACCGGTCTACTTTACAATCGACCGGCATTGGGACATCGGCGATAAGGTTGAAATTCCACTCGAGTTCGCCTTCGATCCGCCTCATCCGAATCCATTCAATCCCACCACTCGTCTGAGTTTTACGCTCGCTAAGCCCTCAGCAATCGAGCTTGCTTTTTATGACATCACCGGTCGACTGGTTGACGAGATCGATTTAGGACAGATGGAAGCCGGATATCATACTGCGACTTTCGACGGCTCACGGCTGTCGAGCGGTATTTACCTGGCTCGACTGAAGGTTGGAAACCGGACAGTAACTCGCAAGATGGTACTGATGAAATAAGGAGAATTGAGAATCTTAAGTAATTGTTAAAATTGTATTAAAGTCTGATTTCGTCATTCTGAACGAAGTGAAGAATCTCGTCTTCATTTCCCCGTTGTGGAGATTCTTCACTTCGTTCAGAATGACACCATAGCGGTACAATATAGGCAATTCACGATTGAGATCGATTTAATCCTGAGGATTTCTTGGAATCCGGTATAAATTTGAATTATACTTCGGTTTCACGAGGAAAACCTTAAATAAGGAGAAAGCAGTGAAAAAGCACAACGTGACAGGCTGTGTGCTGGTACTTTCGATCTCCGCCCTTCTACTTTTAGCAACCGGTTGCACACCACCCGAAGATGGCAAAATGCCCATCACCACCAAATCCAAAGAAGCACGGCAATTATTCCTGCAGGGACGCGATCTCTTCGATAAACTGCAGTACCAGGAATCCATCGACTTCTTTAAGAAAGCAATCGAAAAGGATCCGGATTTTGCCCAATCACATCTGTACCTTTCATTTGTCCAACCCTCCACTAAAGGTTTCTGGGAGAGCTTCAACAAAGCCAAAGCGCTGATCGACAAGGTTTCCGAGGGAGAGCGCTTGGGGATATTGGGAGTTGAAGCGGGCGCCAACGGCTTTCCGTTAAAACAGAGGGAGTATTACCAGAAGTTGGTTGAAGCCTATCCAGAGGACGAACGGGTTCACCTTAATCTGGCAAACAACTACTTTAGTCAACAGGAATACGAGCAGGCGATAGCTGAATACAAGAAAGCCACCGAGCTTGCCCCGGACTTCTCCACACCTTATAACCAGTTGGGTTACTCTTACAGGTTCCTGGAGAAATACGACGAAGCGGAAGCAGCCTTCAAGAAATACACCGAGCTGATCCCCGACGATCCGAATCCGTATGATTCTTACGCAGAATTGCTCCTGAAAACCGGTAAATACGACGAATCCATCGAAATGTACAAGAAGGCTCTGGAACAAAATCCCCACTTCGTTGCGTCGTTTATCGGTATTGCCATGAACCTTATCTATCAGGGCAAATATGAGGAGGCAAGGCAGCAGCTTCAGAAATTGTTTGACTTGGCTCGTAATGACGGCGAAAGACGCGCTGCGCTGTTCACCATGACGGTCTCTTACGTAGATGAAGGCAACACCGAACAGGCACTTGAGATGCAGAATAAGCAGTACGCCCTGGCGGAAAAGATCAACGACTCGGGGGCTATGTCCGGAGACCTCAATGTCATGGGCAACATTCTGCTCGAAGCAGGGAAGCCGGACGAAGCGATGGCTAAGTATGCGCGCGCGCTGGCAATCATCGAGGCGTCCAACCTTGCTGAAGAGGTGAAAGCAAACAACAGACGCGGCTTTCTCAATAATTCCGCTCGTGTAGCCTTGATGAAGGATGACATCGAGACAGCAAGGGCGAAGGCTGTGGAGTTTATGGGGCTGGTCGTCGCCGTAAACAATCCGCTTCAGATCAAGTTGGCTCATGAGTTAATGGGGATGATATGCCTCGCAGAAAAAGACTTTGACAAAGCGCTCGAAGAGCTCAAGCAGGCAAATCAGCAGAATCCTCATAACCTTTACCGAATGGCGCTTGCCTGCGAATGTAAAGGAGATAAAGAGAAAGCTAAAGAACTAACTGACAAGGTTGTCAAGTTCAACGATCTCAACAGTATGAACTATGCGTTCATCAGGACCAAAGCACAACAAATGTTGAAAGCAGAGGAGATAATACTATAAACCTTAAACCTTGTCCGGATGCCTCGTATCCGGGTCGATATAGAATACCCAACATCTGAGGAGGAGTAGAAAATGCTGACCTTCAAACGGGTTATCATTTCCACAATCTGCGGATTTATCTTCGGCTTGGTATGTATGTATTTAGCCAGCTCCAGCCCCGAGGCATCAGAGCAGATAACGGTAGCCGTCAAGTGGACTATAATCTTCAGCCGGACATTAATGGGCTTCACCATCGGAATCAGCGCGCTAAGAATGACCTGGTGGCTGCACGGCATCGTCATCGGCGCCATCGCCAGCTTACCAATGATGTTCTCAGTAATGGACAGACCTGTCGTCCTTATCAGCACAGTAGTCATGGGCATCATTTATGGATTTCTCACCGAGCTGATCACTACGGTCATATTCAAGGCGAAAGCAGCGGGAAGATAATCCCACCTTCAATCGCAAAGGCGGGATTTATTAAGGGGTGCAGTTTGTAGTTGACATATGTCCGAGA
>CAYYHI010000047.1:0-19831 GCA_964471745.1 uncultured bacterium
ATTTGGTGTTGAAAATTGGAAGTTATTGCTTTTGGAATGCCGCTAACAATGGTCAACCTCTTATTGCTGATTACAATCTATTCTGGGATTTCAGAGAGTTAATAGGTCATAAAGGGGATATGATATGGGGTGAAAACAACATTACTGATCAGGAACCTATATTTGTAGAAGGCAGTTATCGACTGCGGGAAGGTTCACCCGGAATAGATCAGGGTAGACCTGATTTGTCGGATCCCGATGGCAGTCGGTCTGATATAGGGGTGTACGGAGGTCCGTACACCTATTAACCCCCATAATTAAAGGAGGACGAAATGTCATCTTGGGGAAATGAAGAAGAGACAACAGAAGATCAGCACATGGAGTCACCCGAAGGTTACCATCTAAAGGTAACAAACGCCGACGAGAACGGTCCGGCTCTATATGCAAAAAACGACAACGCTGGAGCGAATGCGCTCGCGCTGGAAGTGGTTGGAAAAGCGTATCTCAGTAGTCTAACGAGAATCGGAGACCATCTAACCTGCGAGGCCGAGTGTCACGTATTAGAGACACTATTCGCCGAAGCAGAAGTGAATGTAGTCGGGCACCTTAACTGTGAGGACGCCGTGAGTATTGACGGACAACTTGCGGTTGGTCCGAACAATGCGGCAGGCGAGATCGATTCAGGGGGTAATCCTCAGGATCTAAAGATCGGTACACGGAACGTAACCTCGGACGTCGAAATCGGTCGCGATGGCAGAGAAGTCAACGTCAAGGGTCGTCTCGATGCTGAGGAGAACATCCGAGTCGGTACTGCTGCCAACGACGGCGAAATCGATGCAGCAGATGACGCCCGCGATCTGAAGATCGGTACGGATTCGGACAGAACAAAAAACGTAATAATCGGTCGAGACGATCAGAGTGTAATTGTACGCAGCGATATGCTGATGGTCGGTCAGGCGAACGAAACCGGTAAAATCGAATCAGGTGGAACAGTGGCAGCGCCACAAGATCTGAAGATCGGTGCCAACGGCGAAACCGACGATGTCATTCTCGGGCGTGCAGGTCAAACAATCGATATGTTCGGTCAGGAGCGTCTGAACGGCAACGCAGTCATCATGAACAACGCCAACGCCATCACCGACGCCAACGGTTGCGGATTGCTGTTTAATCCCGACGGTCATCCGGGACCGGCAATGCGGTGCATCGACTTCTACATCAACGGAGCGGTGGTCGGTTTCGTCGACGCCAACGGCTGGAACAACGCGTAGGTGAAAGGGAAGGAGAGAAGGATGAAGAACCGGCAGGCCGACCGGACATCGGGGGAGGTTTAGCGGGGGAACGGGGCAACGTCCCCCCGCCGGTACGTCTGAATCTTTCGATCCAAACAGCGGTTGTAATTAAACAACATTAGGAAGCAAAAGTCAAGCCCTCGTAACCCGGGGGCTTGACTTTTTATATAAATTTCGTGAGTTTCATTTATGGGGGCATTTTCGTATTCGTGGCAGCGGGACGCCCTAGTCCCGCTGTGAAAAGTTTGTCAACAAAGGCAGGGACGAGGGCGTCCCCGCCCCACAACTTCCATCGAAAGGTGGAATCCAGCAAATCCTACAATGTCAGCAACTTCTCTGGATTCCAACTTCCGTTGGAATGATGAATCTCGCTACTATTGGAATGATGAATCCTGAAGCAATTTAGCAATATCGGACAGACTCCTGTACGGGAATGACAATGCGAAAGTGTGCGGGAATGACAAGGGAAAATGCGCGGGAATGGCTATAGATAAACTTTTTCAACAGGAACTAATTATAAAATCTTAAAAAACCACTTCAACCCGGTAGAAAGCCCCTGCCTTAATAGACAGGGGCTTTCTTAAGTTAGTAGGAACTAAGCTACCGTTACTTCCTCACAATTGTAGACGTCCTGGATCGTGTTCAGCAACTGGACGCCTTCCGCCATCGGGCGCTGGAAGGCTTTGCGTCCGGAGATCAATCCCATGCCGCCGCCGCGCTTGTTCAGCACAGCCGTCACGCAGGCATCGGCAAGGTCGTTCTCGCCCGCAGCGCCGCCGGAGTTAATCAAACCAACCCTGCCCATATAATTGTTTACCACCTGGTAACGTACAAGATCGATCGGATGGTCGGTCATCAGATCGGTGTACATCCTGGCGCTGTACTTGCCGAAACTTCCCTTGTCGTTTAACGCTTCGTATCCCTTGCGCGCGTTGGGAAGCTTCTGCTTGATGATGTCCGCCTGGATGGTCGCACCGAGATGGTTCGCCTGACCGGTCAGGTCCGCTGCCGAATGGTAATCGACTCCGTCGACCTTGAAACCAGGATTGCGCAGGTAGCACCACAGTACTGTCACCAAGCCCAATTCGTGTGCGTAAGCGAAAGCCTCGGATACCTCCTGTATCTGGCGGCCGGATTCCTCCGATCCGAAGTAAATCGTAGCGCCGACCGCTACCGCGCCGAGGTCGAAAGCCTGCTCGACGTCGCCGAACATTATCTGGTCATAAGTGTTCGGGTAGGAGAGCAACTCGTTATGGTTGAGCTTCACGATGAACGGCAGCTTGTGCGCCCACTTCCGTGAGACCGCACCAAGCACGCCCAACGTCGAAGCCACGCCGTTGCAGCCACCCTCGTAAGCCAGTTCGCAGATGCCATTCGGGTCGAAATAGTGCGGATTCGGCGCAAACGAAGCTCCGCCCGAGTGTTCTATGCCCTGATCTACCGGCAGGAACGAAAAATATCCCGTACCCGCCAGGCGACCGTGGTCGTACATCGTCTGCAGATTCCTCAGCACCGCCGGTGGACGGTCGCTGCTCGATACAACCCGGTCAATGTAATCGGGTCCCGGTAGATAAAGCTCTTCCTTCCTGATAGCCGTGCATTTGTAATTTAATAAATCATCGGAACTATCGCCCAACAGCTCGACTATCCGGTCAATGGCGCTGGACATATTTCCTCCTGGTTTGTTATTGTGGTTGGAAATGGTGAAACATGAGTAAGATTCCAGACTAATCAGACTGGAAATACTCAGGTTTCGTGTCATCACCTTCTGCTAATATAACAAGTAACAGACCCTCTCGCAACATCTATGATGATAATAGTCGTTAGTCGTTAGTCGATAGTCGTTAGTCTGCTGGAGACCAAAGACTAATAGTTAAGTTGACAGTCCACTAAGTAACCTTGAAAAGGCGGGTACGGAGTTCTGCCCAACCGGAAATTATGAAAAAAAAGAATTTAGAGAGTAAAGACAGCAGTATGCCTTTATTAAACTTAAATCTTATTTAACTGTTAATTTGTAGTTTGTGGTATATGTTTGATTATCAAACATTAACGTAATTCTCCTATAATATTATAGCAGAAGTTCAGAAAAATAAGTAGAAAAACACTTGACAAAAAACTACCCGTATATTATATTTGATTTGTCCTTTATTAAGAACTAATCTTATGATCTATTCAGATGATTGACGAAATCGGCAGAAAAATCAGAGACTTGCGCAAGTCCGCCGAACTCACGCAAGGGGAACTGGCTTTGCGGGCGGGATTAACTGACGGATTTATCTCGCAGATCGAACGCGGCTTGACATCCATTTCCATCGACAGTCTGAAACAGATTCTCGACGCTCTCAATGTCTCCCTTGCCGACTTCTTCAGCGAAGGTCCGCGTGAGCGGGTGGTGTTCACTTCATCGGATCAGGTTGAGCTGAATGAGGGTGGAACGGGGAAATTAATGTTGTTGGTTCCGGGCGCGACCAATCGCGAGATGGAACCGGCGATACTGCTGCTCGCGTCAGGTGAATCAACATCGCTGCGTTCGCCTTTCCAAGGTGATAATTTCGGATACGTAATGCGCGGTCGAATTCAACTTCAACACGGCAGCGAGATTTACCGCATCAAAGCCGGTCAGTGTTTTTACCTAACCGCAGACCGTGAGCACAGGTTGTCAAATCCGGGGCGCGTTCAGGCAGAGGTTTTGTGGGTTACATGCCCGCCATACTTTTAATAGTCTAACACATTCTTTATAAGGCAGTTAGATGACTGAAGACAGCAGATTTACGAACGATAATCCATCACGGGGGCGGAAATTCGGCTCGGAACAATCGGTCGAGAGCGCTCTTGGACACCAGTTGATGGTTGAATACTACGGATGTGCAACGGATTTGCTGAATAATGAACAGCACATTCGCAGTGCGATGCTCGAAGCAGCCCGAGCTACGGGCGCCACGGTAGTCGGTGAGGTCTTTCACGAGTTTAATCCCCACGGCATCAGCGGTGTTGTGGTCATTGCTGAATCTCACCTTGCTATTCACACCTGGCCCGAATACGGTTATGCTGCGCTGGATCTGTTCACCTGCGGCGATTTAACTGATCCCTACAAGGGTTTCGACGTTTTACGAATGAAATTATGTGCGAAACGTTTCGAGGTGAAGGAATTCTTTCGCGGACGACTCGAACCTTTAAGCGGAAAACTCCGATATAAACCTTCCTATGTTGAAGTGTGATTAGCGCTCATTATTTACAAGATATCCCTATTCCAGCGATAATATAATAATAATTTCGAATTTGAATAATTACGATTCTCAGTCGATGTCATTCTGAACGAAGTGAAGAATCTCATAATTAACCTTAAGATGTATATCCAGCTTCAGATTCTTCACTTCGTTCAGAATGACTACTGGTAGTTCGGAATGACTATTGTAATTTATTGCTGGATTAGGGAAGATAACCATTAATAATATGGAGAATCCTATCGAACAGCTAAGCTCGGAGGATGTTCTCAAGCGGTATTCACTTGTCAGCGGCTCAGGGGATGCAGCCTTTGCGCTAAATGCCTTCGATCGTGCCCTGCAGTCCGCTGGTGTTGGGAACTTAAACCTGGTGAAAGTAACGAGTATTTTACCACCGGGAGTCATACCGGGAAACAGAGCTGAACTGCCTGACGGTGCGGTTGTATACGCGGCTATCGGATCGATCACATCCGACAAAAAGGACGATCTTCTATCGGCATCCGTAGCTGTGGGGATTCCGTCGGATAGCAACACCCCTGGAGTGATTATGGAGGGCGGCGCTAAAGGTTCAGCAGATGTTCTGGAGAAGGAGGTGCGTGCCATGGCTTGGCAGGCTCTGAAGGACCGCGGGCTTGAGGTCGCAGAGATAAAAAGCGTTTCTGTTGAGCATAAAGTCCGTAACAAGGGCACTGCACTCGCAGCGGTGCTGTTGTGGTGATGCGGCTTCGGTGTCATCCTGAACGAAGTGAAGGATCTCTGCTCGTAAGGTTTTGAATAACAAGAGATTCTTCACTTCGTTCAGAATGACCATAACAGAATGTTTACTCACAAATAGAAACGGACACTAAAGAAGAATAGCATCAGGTAAACAAGTAACCCAACAGGAATTTCATGACCACAGACAACGTATCCTCCGGCGAGTTCTGGTTCTATGAGAGACACGTTCCCACCGCAGGTCTGATGTTGAAAGCCAGGGAGCTTCTGGCTTGCCGACGCAGTTCCTACCAAACAATTCAACTGTTTGACACTGAGCATTTCGGTCGTGTACTGACACTTGATAACCTGGTTATGCTGACCGAGCGCGATGAATTTGCCTATCACGAGATGCTGACCCACATTCCGCTTCTGATTCATCCTGATCCGAAGAAAGTTCTGGTGATCGGTGGCGGCGATGGCGGCGTGTTGCGCGAGCTGGTTAAGCACCGGACGGTCGAGAGAGCGGTTCAGGTCGAAATAGACCGTGAAGTTGTGAATGTCTGCCGGGAGTTCTTACCCTGGGCAGCGGAGACTTACGACAATCCGAAGGTTGAGTTGGTTATAGACGATGCGCTTAAATTTATAAAGACCGTCCGAAATGAATTCGATGTGGTTATCATCGATTCCACCGATCCGGTCGGTCCGGCGATAGAACTGTTCAGTTCGTCTTTTTACAGCGATGTATATAATGCCCTAACCGCCGACGGCTTAATGACCTGCCAGATAGATTCCCCATTTTACAACATTCAGAGGATAGGTAAGATTATAGATACATTAAGAAGCATTTTTCACGATGTGGGATTGTACTTGACTTATATGCCGAGCTATCCATCGGGCGTCTGGGGGCTGGGTATCGCCTCAAAGTCGCTGAAAATTTCTTCACAGCCCGATAAAGTGAGATACGACACACTCTCAGGCGGATTAAAGTATTATAATCTGGATATTCATCGCGGTTCGTTTTTGCTGCCTGAGTATATGCGCCGTGTCATATTCGGAACGGAGAAGTGAATGGATACAGGACTGTTTTTAGGAGCCAAGCCGGCGCAGGAGCGCGGCGAGGCTGCACTGGTAGGCGTCCCGTTTGATGGGACGTCCTCGTTTCGCCCGGGTTCGAGGTTCGGTCCGAGGGCAATTCGCGAGGGTTCACATAGCCTGGAGACTTTCGGTCCTTACCTCGACAGGGATCTGACCAGCATGGATTACGTTGACCTGGGCGATCTCGAGGTAGCGCCCGGTGCAGTCGAGCGAATGATTGAAAGCGTTGCTGACGCGGTGGCTGAAATCCACGACCGGGATATGCGCCCGATACTCCTGGGCGGAGAACATACCATAGCCATCGGCGCCATTATGAAGATGGTTGAACGCTATCCTAACCTGGTTGTTCTGCAGTTGGATGCTCATGCCGATTTCAAGGATGAGTATCTCGGTGAGAGCATTAGTCACGCAACGACCATGCGTCGTGTGGTGGATTTCATATCTCCCGACCGGTTATATCGTCTCGGCATGAGATCCGGAACGCGTGATGAATTCGTCAAGACCGGCATCGAACTGCCGTTGGGGCACGAGGGTGGGGTACTCGACGTCGAGAAATTGTTGAAATCCATCCCGCGGGATGCGCCGCTTTATGTCACGCTGGATCTGGATGTGTTCGATCCGTCTCTTATGCCGGGGGTTGGTAATCCCGAACCGAACGGATTGACTTACCGGGAATTTATTCACTTGATTCATGGACTGGTCTGGCACAAGCTGGTGGGTTTCGACGTGGTGGAATTGACGCCGCAGTACGACCCGAGCGGCGAATCGGCGATAGTCGCAGCGACTGCCGTCCGGGATCTGATGTTATGTATGATGTAAGCTAATATACGAATTAACCTTAACCTATAGTATTCCTGCGCTACTTACTTGAAGAAGATCGACCGATGTTTTTATAGCATAGCTAACAAATAATTTCGCGTATTTGAAGTTGTGGAGCGGGGACGCCCTCGTCCCCGCCTTTGATGACAGACTTTTCACAGCGGGACGAGGGCGTCCCGCTACCACGAAACACTGCCTGCTTTAAGAAGATCGACCGATGTTTTAATTTGTGAATTTAACGACGACGACCTATGCACTTAATCAGCCATAATACCGTTCATCCCCTTCGGTATAGGGAACATCACTTTATTCAGCCCATAAAGGACTCTGCCGCCCTGTCGGATAGCTCTATCCGGTGGGGTGGTTTGCGTTTTGGAGGTAATGTGTTGGTAATGTTGGTATTAATTCTGTTGATGCTGCCGGTGGACGTTTTTGCCCAACCCGACACGTTGTGGACGAGAACCTACGGTGAGAATCCCAACGGTGATGGGTGTCTTCGCATCATAAAAACGTATGATGGGGGATTCTTCCTTGGTGGATATACATGGTCGGTGGAGAACGTTCACGACTTCTTTGTGGTTAAGACCGATTCTACAGGCGAAGAACAATGGACAGGACAATACAGATGGGAACACCACGACCTATTTTATGGAATTGCCCAGACGCCGGACAGCGGTTTCGTGATGTGTGGGAGTTTGTCTGAAGGATGGATCGCTAAAGTGGATGCCGGTGGAAACCTGGAATGGGCTAATGGTTATGCCGGTGACGGGGGATATATTCAAGATCTTAAGGTAGGTCGTGATGGTCAGATAATAGCAGTTGGTTTAAATGGGAATGGGGATGCTTATTTAGCCTTAATTGACGAGGAGGGGGAAGTAATTTGGGATGAAGCCTACGGTGGTCGAGGAACAGATAGATTCTGTCGGGTAATTACAACCCGCGACAATGATTTAGTAATGGTGGGTTCGACCAGATCCTTTGGCAATGGCGTTCAGGCTTTTATTGTCAAAGTCGACTCGGCGGGTCGAGAGGAATGGACACGTGACTTTGGTGGACCTCAAATTGATGATTTTAATTCTGTCGTTGAGACTGAAGATGGCGAACTTGTGGCCGCCGGGGGAAGTGAGGTGGATGGCGATTTAGACTTCTACGTGGTAAAAGTAGATGCTGATGGAGATGAGATCTGGTCACGTACTTATCCTCATCGTGACAGCGATTGGTTCGGGGAGCTGATATCTGCTCCCGGTGGTGGCTTTCTATTGGTAGGCGATGACGGGGGCGATCCGCGCCGAAACAACCTTTATTGTGCTTATCGACTCGACGAAGAAGGAGAAGTCCTTTGGGAACTGGATATCGGTGACTTTACCCGGGGATATTTCACTTCAGCAGTGTTGATGGACGATGGCGGTTACGCCATAGCGGGCGAGCGCAGAGTTTCACAATATAGCCAGGAATTCTGGCTGGTAAGGACGGCACCTGATCCGGTGAGCGTTCCCCGTCTTCTTGATCCAATCTACCTTTCATCTTTCTCTTTGCACACACCCTATCCCAATCCGTTTAATTCCTACACTCAAGTTGCCTTTGACCTACCCGTAGAAGCATCTGTTTCGATATGCGTTTACGATATAACCGGTAAAGAGGTCATTAGACAACCTTTGGAAATCCTGAAGGCTGGAAATCACCAATTCATACTTGATGGAAAATCTCTTGCCACCGGTTGTTATTTCCTGAACGTCAAGCTCGGAAACAACGTAGACAAGTATGCCAAGCTTGTTCTTATTCGTTAGCGCTTATCTGTACTGACAGTCAAAGTCATCGCACGGCTCCTGTCATTCCCGCGAAGCAGTCTGTCCGAGAATGTGAAAAACGCACAGAACCTCATCATTCCATCGAAAGATGGAATCCAGTAACTCCAGCAATGTCAGCGACTTCTCTGGATTCCAACTTCCGTTGGAATGATGATATCTAAAGTGTTTTAGTATTATCGGACACACTGGAAAGCGGGAATGACAACCATAAAAGGACACTAACAACCAAACGGTCTCGTCAAAAACGAAACCATTTTACTTTTTGAGCGTATTTTATGTTAGTATATCCAATGAGATATTATTAAATTGTAAAGTTATGATGCACAGAAGCTATCAGATGGGTAGAGCCCGGCTGGGCGGGTTGTTAACGCCGGGCGTTAAGGGACTGCTGATCGCCAACGGTGCCGTCTATGTGCTGCAGATGTTTGCCGGACATGAACTTATCTACCTGTTTGGACTGACACCGGCGGCGATATGGACGGAATATCCGATCTGGCAGCCGGTTACGTATATGTTCCTGCATGGCGGATTTACGCACCTGTTGTTTAACATGATCGCACTCTGGATATTCGGCTCGGTGTTGGAATCGGTCTGGGGAACCAAAGCGTTCCTGCGCTATTACTTTATAACCGGCGTCGGCGCCGGGCTCAGCAACTGTTTCCTGACGCCGGGGATGAACATCCCGATCATCGGCGCTTCCGGCGCGGTCTACGGTCTGCTTGCCGCCTATGCAATGCTCTTCCCGAACTCATTGGTTTATGTCTACGGTCTTTTCCCGATTAAAGCCAAGTGGCTGGCGATTATATTCGGTGTGATTGAGTTTATTGCGTCGGTGGGTCCCGGCAGCAGTCCGGTGGCACATCTGGTGCATCTCGGTGGGATGGTGATCGGCGTGATTTACCTGCGCAAAAGCGACGTCCTGCGCTGGGGAGCGCGTAAGGCAAAGGGACTGCAGCGGGAGCAAACCACTCGAAGGGAGCAGAGACAGGTTGAAAGTGAGAACCGGCTGAGACGGGAAGTTGACGACCTGCTCGACAAGATCAACGAGGTCGGGATCGAAAACCTTACATCGTGGGAGAAACGCCGGCTGCGCGAAGCTAGCGAAAAGCTGCGCCAGATGGAGGAAGAGGAAAGCTAATTGAAAGTATTAACAAAATACCGAATCCAATACTTTGTCATTCTGAACTTCCAGTAGTCATTCTGAACTTCCAGTAGTCATTCTGAACGAAGTGAAGAATCTCGTTTTATATCCCTTCTGTATTAGATTCTTCACTTCGTTCAGAATGACGAGATGAGAACTTTTACACTACATCAGTAATCAGTTAAGATTCTCAGATAATTAAGGATAGTAAATG
Source organism: uncultured bacterium (assembly GCA_964471745.1). GTDB lineage: Bacteria > Electryoneota > AABM5-125-24 > Hatepunaeales > Hatepunaeaceae > CAYYHI01. The sequence continues at coordinate 10,266 of CAYYHI010000047.1, forward strand.
AATAAAGACAAGGGAACGTTCCATATAGATAGTCGCATCCAGGAGATCCTGCATGAACAGATGATGCCCGATCCGGAAGTGATGGGTACGCCTCCGGGTGGGAAATCGGGCGAACCGACAGTTGAGGATATCCGCTTTGACATCACTCCGGATGAGCTAATCGGTTATCTGAACAGTTACATCGTCGGGCAGGATCAGGCGACGGAGATCATTGCCACCAAGATATGTACGCACTTCCATCGCATGCAGCTCGAGCGCGAGAACCCGGAACTGCCGAATATCGTCGGAAACGTGAAATCGAACATGCTGCTGATCGGCCCGACCGGCGTCGGCAAAACCTACCTGATCAGGCTTATCGCTAATAAGTTGAGAGTGCCTTTTGTGAAGGGCGATGCAACCAAGTTCTCCGAAACCGGTTATGTCGGCGGGGATGTCGAGGATATGGTGCGTGAACTGGTGTACCAGGTTGACGGCAACATCAAGTTAGCTGAATACGGAATAATCTACATCGATGAGATCGACAAGATTGCGTCGAGCGGCAACTGGCATGGACCTGACGTTTCACGCAGCGGTGTGCAGCGGAACCTGCTCAAGCTGATGGAGGAGACTGAGGTCGATATGAAGGTCCCGCACGACCTTGCCAGCCAGATGGAAGCTGTAATCGAAACCCAGCGCACAGGTAAGGCTGTCAGAAAGAAGGTGAACACCCGCAATATCCTGTTCGTTATGTCAGGCGCTTTCCAGGGATTGCCCGATATAATCGCCAGGCGGTTGAAACGCGGAGGTATGGGCTTTACCGGTGTGACGATGACCTCTGTCGAGGATGTGGGAAACCTGCTGGAGAAACAACATGCTCAGGATTTGATGGATTACGGATTTGAGTCGGAGTTTGTCGGTCGAGTGCCGGTTATGACTCATCTACGGGAACTGGACGAGGACGGTTTATTCCGGATATTGAAGAACTCGAACAGCGCGGTAATCCAGGGTAAGAAGCGAGATTTCGCCGCATACGGCATCATACTGTCATTCGATGACGACGCCCTAAGGATGATCGCCAGGGAAGCCTACAAGATGAGCACCGGCGCCCGCGGACTGGTAAGCGTAGCGGAGAAACACCTGTTACCATTCGAGAGAGCTCTTCCATCCACCGATGTGGACAGGTTGCACGTTACGCTGGAGTTGCTGGAGAATCCGATTGAATATTTAAGCGAATTGGTTAGAAAGCACACCTTTGAGAACTTTACCGATCATTTCCTTAAGCAGACCGGTATCAGACTCGAATTCTCTTCGGGAGCTGTCAAGACGGCGGTTAAGCTGGCGGTTGAACGCGGCATTACTCTCCGGAATTTTCTCGATGAAGCGCTCAAGGATTACGAGTATGGGCTGAAGTTAGCGGGAAAGGGTAAGTTCAACATAACCAAGACCGTCCTTTCAAATCCCAAGGCATATCTCGACAAGCTGGTAAAACAGAGCTACAAGGGGCAGCAGAGAAAGTAAGTTTAACCGACAGGGTGTCATGGATTAATTGTTACTTGTGTCCCATCACGCCTTGGTATCTATCCTCTGTAAATCGTCAACCTGTCAAGTTCGACACCGGCGTAAGCCGCGATGACCGGACACTTTACTTTGAACAGAAAGTAGATGTTTTTATCCTCGTCGCTGAGGGTCTCGTAGTTCCCCTGCCCCTTGGCGATAACGAGGTCTGCGGCTTCGAACCGACGGCAGAACGCTTCGCTGCATTCATCCAGCACAGTGCCGGGTATATCGCTGCCGTTATCAATCACCTCGACGAGATCGGTAAGTCCGACAGCCTGAGCGTCCTCCAACAACACGTCATTCAGCGCCGGACCTCCCCGCACAACGAAGCAGACCTTGTCGAGGGGAATCTGCTCAATCAACAGCATATCGAAGACGATCTCGCCGGCGTTGTCCCCAAGGTAAAGGACTGATTTCGCTTTATCGACCGCAGTCTTTAACTGTTCAGCCTTACCTGTTTCCAGTGATTGATCGAGTACAGTCAAGATCGAGTTCTCGATCTCATTCCGGCTTAACCGCTGGTAGACGCCGAGATCGATGGCATTCCCGGCGATGGAGAGCTTGACCGCCTCCACCCAGGGATCAGAAGCATGTTGAAGGTGGGTTCTCAATCCGGGAAGCAGGTTCAGGGCGATTCGGTTCTGTTCCCGACGGTTTGCTTGAAAGGGATCGGTCTTGTGTGAATAGCTTCTTATAATGCTATGTATATGCCGGGCAATCTCCGGCGGAGTCAGTCTGAAGTCGATGTCCGATAGCAGTGCGAGAATCTTTCTTAACAATACCTCGCGTATCTTTTCATCCTCGACCTGTTGACGAATCTGCTCCAGGGAATGGCGGATAAAACAGGGAATACAGTCGTGATGGATTTTCATATCTGGTGATCCGTTGCCGAGCAAATCAAGGCATTGTAGCTAATCATGATCCTGTCTGCTGTCCTCGCCGGGTACGATTTGTTCTTTCTCTTCCTTATTCTTTTCTACCTTGACTTCCAAATCGCGAAAAATCAAATCGAACGACTGCTCCTTGCTGGCTTCGATCTTGAACCAAGTCAACGAAATCGGCGCCGAGCCGTCCTTTCTGCGGTGACCGGTGGTCAGGCAGTACAATCCTTCCGGTAGTTCCTGGGGGAAGGTCACCTCATTAAGCGGTTTCTTGTATCCGAAATCGACAACCGATCCGTGGTCGCCCATCCAGCGCTGCACAGCCCAGTTCCTCATGTATAATGACTTTTGCAGAACCGAGTCCGGAGCTTCATAAGTCAGCGTCAGGCTTCCCTTTTTAGCTGGTTTCTTGCTGCCTTTTTGGGGTTTGATTACCTGCACCGCCTGCCATCCATCGTCCCGCCAGACCTCGAGCCGGTCCGAAACCGTGTCAAAGCCCGCCGGAATGCCCCTCACCCGGCACAGACCGACATACAAGCGCTCGATGTCACCCCAACGACCACGCCTAAGCTCAAGCACCGCATCGGGAGCCAGCGATGGTCCCAAACGATCCGGGTTCTCTTCGAGGATGATGTTCTTACGCAGCCACTTTATCATTTTCTTGTCGTTCTTCGATGTAACCAGTTTCGGATTGACGCGCAGGAAATCAACCAGCGTTGAGCGCCAGCCGGTCGAAGGTTCGTAATTGATGCGCGGTTTGATAACATAATCCCGGATGCGTTTCTGTTCGGAAGGCTCATCCTCCTCGTCCGACAGCTTTTTAAGATCCACCCCATTAATTACTGAAGTCCCTGAGTCAGCCAATTCCGCTAGGTTCCAGTCGAGGGTCGTATATCTGAAATGATCCTCCAGCGCGTCGATAGTGAAGTCATGAAGATCCTTATCGGACAGGGTCTCAAGCAGTATAAATCGTATCAGCACAGCTTCCGGTGGTGCAGGGAAAAGAATCCCAGAACCCCTCAAAGCGACATCTGTCGGATAATCACCGGTCAGAAACCGATACAGATGCCCCCAGTTGCCGTGAGCTTTGGTGAACAGTTCAAGCGTTTTGGCGGAATCCAACCCGTACACATTTGCCATCTCCTCAGCGAAAAAGGAATCAGGTTTGGATGTGAAGTTGTTATCAAGCTGTATTCCAGCTTCCGACGCCCAAACGCACCAGACCGAACTGTCCCGGAGGCTGTTTTCAAACGCCAGCCGTGCCTTGAACAGGCTGTCAATTTCAACCAGCTCGACTTCCTCCGGTTTCGGCGGTGGGATATAATCAATCCCGGTGAGTTGGGTTAAATAATCCTTCTTATCGAGCCTGAGTATAACATCGTCCTCATCGGCGGAGATATGCTGCAATGCTATCAGTTTCTTATGACCGGCGCCGACGATCCACGAGCCCTTACCACAGTTCAGTGAACATTGTCCGTTATCATCACCGTCCAGTGCCAATGCGGGCATCAGCGCGCCATAGTTGAACAGGCTGAAGACGAACCGCTTGTCGGGAACTGGACGCCCCTTTCGATTGACCAACGACAGTTTAATTTCGTGTGTCGGACCGTATACGGCGGTGGAATTGATGAGTGTTGAGCGTGGGTATCGTTTCAGTACCGGTTCATCGCCCTGGTAGTCGCCGTAAGCGGTGCTGACGACCAGCATGGCACGTCCGGCGGCTTGGATGAACCAGGCATCGTCGAGGCTCGGCTTGGGCTCACAACCACCCATGTAATGCCACCCGCCGTCTGCCCAGACCTCGACCCAGGCGTGGTTGTTGTCGGTGTGGGGCCAATAGGGTGTGTAACATTGACGCGCCGGTATGCCGACCGAACGCAGTGCGCAGATGGTCAGAATCATCTCCTCTTCGCAGCGTCCGTAACCGGCGCGGATGGTAGTTAGAGCGTCCTGATCGCGCGGCGAGGAAACCTTGAAGGTTGCCTTCTCGTGGCACCAGTGGTTGACCTCGAGAGCGGCTTCAGTCATCGACATCCCCTCAATCCTCGGTGCGATCTCCCTGTAAAATACCTCGCGCCAGGACACAGCCGGTTCCTGCGAGACCCGGTGCGGCAAGACGAAATGCAGGTAAACATCTTCAGGAATATCGTTTCCCCAAATAAAGCGATCCTGTGCCTTGTGCGCATAGCGTACACTCTGGGTAAGAATCGAGGAAATCTGCGGATTAGCCGCGTCTCCCAGCGGCAGGTAAGCGATCAGGAAGCGCAGATCGTCTCGTTCCTCAGCGGTAAGTTCCACATTTTCAAGGTCATAAAAAATCTCTTCGGCACGGACACCAAATCTTTCACGCTGGACGTTCAGCAGTGAATCGACCGCAGCTTCCGGTGGATAGGAAGTTGTCAGCAATACAGCGACTAACAGGTGTAATAGGATCATTTATCATCTCTATCTTTGGTGGTCCAACGCAATGTAAAACTAACCAGTGGGTCGGACATTCCTGTCTGACTCATAGATACAGTGGGTCGGACATTCCTGTCTGACTCCTTCGGGTCGTCGTGTGCCCCGATTTGCTTGCAAATCGGGTTTCAGTATGCATGAATATTACAGTTACACATCGATGGGTGTCACCTGCGGAGAGGTGACACCGTTTGATATATAACTTTATAAATCAATTATTTCACAAAATAATACCACGTTCTGACAAGGCTCTCGATGCCGGTAAAGAATGTCGGCAGGTGCAGGTTTTCGTTTGGTGAATGAGTTCTGGCGTCGGGCAGGGAGTAACCGAGCAGCAGCGTATCAAGTCCGAGGATGGTCTTGAAATCCGCCACGATGGGGATTGAACCGCCCTCGCGTATGAAATATACTTCGTGCTTGTAGCTTTCGGAAAGTGCCTGTTCAGCCGCCTTGATATACGGGCTGTCGAGTGGCGTGACCACCGGATGACCACCGTGAAAGCGGGTTATCTTGATCCTCACTGATCGTGGAGCCCGCTCGGTAAGAAATCTCTCGGTCAGCTCGATGATCTCATCTGGATCCTGATCTGGAACCAGCCGCGACGATACCTTGGCGTACGCCTTGGACGGCAGGACAGTCTTGGCGCCGGAACCGGTGAAGCCGCCCCAGATGCCGTTCACCTCAAATGTAGGTCTTGCCCAAGCGCGTTCGAAGGTTGTATATCCTGCTTCGCCCCACAGCTCTTCGACGCCGATATCCGCCTTATATTTCTCTTCATCGTGCGGCACCCTGTCGATGAGCTTGCGTTCGCTGTCAGACAGACCAATCACCCTATTGTAGAAACCCGGTATCATAATCCGACCGTTCTCATCCTTGACCGACGCCAGCATCCGCGCCAGGATTTCAGCGGGATTTGCCACCACACCGCCGAATGTTCCCGAATGCAGATCACGATTGGGACCCGTCAGCTCGATTTCAAGGTAAGTCAGTCCTTTCAAGCCATAGGTTATTGCCGGCACGCCTTCCGCCAACATGCCCGAATCGGAAACAACCACGACGTCAGCTCTCAGGTGATCGATGTTGTCCTTTAGAAATCCCGGCAGGCTTGGGCTGCCGATCTCCTCTTCGCCTTCGCAAAGGAACTTGACATTGACGGGCAGTCTACCGGTCGACTTGAGGATCGCCTCCACAGCTTTGATGTGCATGAAAAGCTGACCCTTGTCGTCCGCCGAGCCCCTGGCGATAATCCTGTCGTCCTTTATATGAGCCTTGAACGGGTCTTGCTCCCACAGGTCGAGCGGATCTACCGGCTGAACGTCGAAGTGTCCGTAAATCAAGACAGTCGGACTGTCGTTGGCGTGAAGCCAATCACCTGTTACAACCGGATGTCCGGGCGTCTTGTTGACTTTTGCATTCTCAACACCTGCGTCTCTCAACAGTTTGGCGGTGTGATTAGCACATTCGATCATCGCACCTTCGCTCCCCGGATCGCTCGATATGGACGGGATTGCGAGGTAGGTTTTCAATTCTTCGATATAACCGTCATGACTTGACCTAACCAAGTCCAGTGCCTGTTGCATGTATAACTCCTTTTATTTTAAGCCGATTAGTTTTTATTTGATGTTATGTATCCTATTTAGATGTCATACTGAACGAAGTGAAGCAATCTCGTCAGCGGTCGGTTCGCAATGACGATTAATTAGTTCCTGTTGAAAATGTCCGATTGCCCGCTGGCAGACGCCCTCGTCTGCCAGATAAGTACTTGATACGCATGATTTTTACTGGCAGACGAGGGCGTCTGCCAGCGGGTTGGTAACAATTTCAATGAGTTTTTCAACAGGCACTAATTAAGTTGACAGTCCATTAGATCCTTCACTGCGTTCAGGGTGACATTAGTCAAGTCAGGGTGACATTAGTCAAGTCAGGGTGACATTAGTCAAGTCAGGGTGACATTAGTCAAGTCAGGGTGACACGCCACCAAGTCATTCTGAACGAAGTGAAGAATCTCGCCTCATTTCTTCCTGTCGATCAGATCATCGATGTCATCCAACCCGACCTGACGTTTAAGTTGCATATAATTGCGCCTCAATTCCCGTGTGATCTTTACACAGGTGCGCAGAATCTCCGGTAACCTTTTCCCGCCAAAGAGCAGCAGGACCGCAACCAGAACGACCAGAATCTCGGAACTGCTCATGTCTCACGCTTGGTTTTACGTACGGCAATTGAAGCCATCAGGATCCCGACTTCATACAGAATGATTAAGGGTATGCTTAACACTATCATCGTAAATATATCCGGTGGCGTAATAAGTCCGGCGGTGACGAGGACGCCGATTGCCACATGTCGGCGATACTTCCGAAGCTGCCCGGTTGTAACAACTCCCAGTCGCGCCAGCAGATATACTACAAGTGGCAATTCGAACACAAGTCCGAAGGCAACCAAGAGCCTCAGCGAGAAATCGAAATATTTACCTAAAGACCAGTTTACGGTCATATCGGTCAGGGCAAACGACCGGAAATACACCGTTGCATGAGGCAGGATCCAGTAGCCGAATCCGGCGCCGATGATAAACGCGCCCGCTGAAGCCGCAATCACCGGATAGATGATCCGCTTCTCACGTCTGTACAAACCCGGACTGATGAAACCCCACAATTGAGCGAACCAGAGCGGAGATGTGAGGAACAATCCCGCCACGAACGCCACCTTCAAGCGAACAACAAAGCCCTCAGTCGGGTGCAATAGAGCCAGATGCGAAACCTCATCGGGAGGAAATGCAGCGGTTATGAATTCCAGCAGATACCTGGAAAACACCAAACAAATTGCTGTTCCAATAACCAGAAATAAAACAGCCCTGATCAGCCTGCTCCGCAGTTCTTCCAAGTGCTCGAGGAAGTTCATGAACTTGGGCGACAGTTCACTGTCCGGGTCTGATTTATTACCCGAGTCTTCCTGGGGCGGCGGATTCAAGTTTATTTCCTGCGGATATAATCGATCACCGACCGGAAGATATTCGCTCCGTCAGGATTACCGAGGATGGGATCCGTGCGCCGTTCGGGATGTGGCATCATTCCCAGTACGTTGCCGTTCCTGTTTGTGATTCCAGCGATATTGTTAAGAGAACCGTTAGGATTGGCTTCGGCGGAAATGCCACCGTTTGCATCGCAGTAACGGAAGACAACCTGACCATTTGCTTCCAGCTCCTCAAGTTGGTCGGGGGGGAGATAGAAATTCCCTTCGTTATGTGCAATCGGAAGATTAATAACCTGACCATCCATCAGGCGACAGGTGAACGGTGTGTCTGTTTTTTCCGTACGCAGTGTAACTTCACGGCAGATGAACCTTAAACCCTCGTTGCGCATGAGTGCACCGGGCAGTAAGCCGGTTTCCGTGAGTACCTGGAAGCCGTTGCAGATGCCAATCACCAGACCGCCGCGCTCGGCGAAGTCGATGACTCTCTCCAGCACCGGCGCGAAGCGTGCGATTGCGCCGGCTCTCAAGTAGTCACCGTAGCTGAAACCGCCCGGCAGTATAACAACTTCGAGATCATCCAGATGCTCATCACGGTGCCAGATCGCTCGTACATCCTGATCGAGGATGCGACCGACCGCGTCGAGTGCATCTTTGTCGCAGTTCGATCCAGGGAAAATCACAACACCCCAGCGCGTCAGCTTACTCTCTGCTGTTGTCATCGAAGAGTTCTATATCAAAGGTTTCCATCAAAGGGTTGGCAAGCAATTTTCGGCTGAACTCCTCCAATCGGGTTTTTACTTCTTCTGAGTCGGACGAATCAATCTCAAGCTCGATAAGCTTGCCGATCCGGACGGAACTGACCTCATTGAAACCGAGCTGTTGCAATGAACGCAATACCGTTTTGCCCTGCGGATCGAGAATAGCCGGTTTGAGCCGCACTGAAACACGCGCTTTCATTTCTTTTTCCTGCGGTTGCGGCGTTCTTCTCTGCGGTTTGAAAGCGCCATCCGGCTGGACAAATCATCTTCGCTATCCTGAACTCGAACCTTCCGGAGTTGTAACAATCCCCACTCAACCGGACCGGAAAACATATATATTAATCCCAGCGGGAACAGCGTCAGAGGTGGATTCCAAATAACAGCAAGAGCTGCAACAATCAAAAATGCTATCGCCAACCGTGGATGTTTTGAACCGTGAATCCTGATACCGGGCATGGGGCGATAGGGCAGCGGACTGATCATCAACAACGATATTGCCGGGATCAGGGAGAACCAAAGCAACTGGTTGGCTGAACCGCTGTGGATCGCGTGTATATAGATATTGAAACTTACTATAATCGCGGCTGCAGCGGTTATCGGGATGCCGATAAACATCCTGCGTCCTTTAAGACGGGGAGCGGCAGACTGAGAGATGTTATACCTCGCCAGTCGCAGCACTCCGGTGACGAGCGGCATAAACGCCAGCAGAATGCCGATCAGACCAAACGGTTCGAAGACTATCATGTAAATCAGTAGAGAGGGTGCAACACCGAAGGATACAACGTCTACAAGGCTGTCGATTTCCCTGCCAAAATCGCTGTCGGAATGGATGAGTCTGGCTAAACTTCCATCAAGACCATCAATAATCCCGGCTATGATTATAAGCCAGCATGCAGTCATGTATTGTCCATAGCTGATCATCAGTATCGCATAAAAGCCAATGAATAAGTTGCTAAGGGTAAGC
>CAYYHI010000048.1:0-19720 GCA_964471745.1 uncultured bacterium
AAGTCTGTCATCAAAGGCGGGGACGAGGGCGTCCCCGCTCCACAACTTCCAAGATGCGAAATTATCTATTAGCAAGTTGATAAAACAATACAATTCAGGGATTAATCTTCAGTTCCCCGTTTAGCAGGCATTCTTTCAGCTGCGGTCTGCTCACCTCCCGGTTCGGTGTTCTGTATCTGATTGATCCCGGTTATCGTATTACTGTCGAAGTCGATTTGACATACATTCCAGAACAATCCTTCACCGCTTTCCGGTACATTAAACGCCTGTCTGAAGCCGTTTCGATCGTATATCTGCACCCTCGCCTGTGACGTCGTGAAGTCCGGCGCTTCTTCATCCACGGACTGCGAATAGTTGTACACAAAGTAATGATAAATACCGGAATGTCCGACATAGATGGTTATGGTTTCCGGTCCGAAGCTGTCGACGTCGTCATGATCCAGCCAGATATAAGGCGCATTGGCGCTGTCACCCCGTGATGCATAATATATATGATACACACCGCCTTCGATCTCCGGTGGTTTCAAGTGAGAATCGAGATCATGGGGGTCAAATCCCCAGGTAAGCACAATGCGCAGGATGCCGCCCTCTCCGGTTAATTCCGGTGAGAGCGAGAAGTGAGTGGTTGTTATTTCACCTGCCCGTATGACTACGTGATCGTTGGTGCTCGTGTAGAAAAAACCGGCTGATGCGTTAACCGTCTGAATGCCCTCCGGAACATTCTGAAGCGTGTATACGCCGATTTCGTCAGATGTTGTTGAGAGTGTCAAACCAACGACCGAAATCGTCGCATTCTGAACCGGATTGCCGTTGACCGCGTTGGTGACAATGCCGGTGAGCGTTCCAACCGAACCCAAATTGGCAAGCTGAAAATTCAGCCGTGTGGTTTCGTTGACGAACACCTGGACCGGCGAACGTGTCTCTGCGATATAATTGTCCGCTGAAGCATGTACCGTGAATATTCCTTCAGGGATGTCCTCTATGCTGTAATAACCATTGGGATCGGTGGCGGCATTCATATCCTCGTTGACGATTTCGATCAGCGCGTTCTGGACAGCCGAACCGTCACCGGCGTCTGTCACGCGACCGCTTATCCTTCCGGTCGCATCTTCGTCAAGGTCGCATCCGGTGAACGCGGTCATAAATATAATCGACAGCAGCAGAGCGGGAAGTTTAAAGTACAGCTTTTTCATAATGGTTGAGCGGTTTTACGGACGAATACTGTTGAAACAGCGTTTTTCGGCTTCAAGTGGTGAATTAAGCGGTGCAATAGCGAATTTCTCAATGTCAGACGGGAAACGTTTGGTCAGCTCTTTCGTAAGCTGTTCCGGGCTGTTGGTCCTCGGACTTAAATGAGCCGGAATAACAATCTCAAGGTTATCCAGACCGATCTCTTCGAGTGCGTCGAGTGTCTGTCGGTTGCTGAGGTGGTATTCCTTGATTCGGGTTTTCAGGAAATCAGGATAGTCAGGATACTTTATCAACATATCATCGTTGTAATTACACTCGATGAACAGAATATCAGCCTGCGCCATCAGAGATTTGTTGTCGCTGCTGATGGTTCCGCTATCCGTGAAATAACATAATACCGGTCCATCGTCTTCGGTAATCGTGAAGCCAAAGCTGTTGATCGTGTCGTGCTTAACATCGAAAGGGGTAACCGTCAGGTCATTTATACGAACTGAAACGTCTATATCGAGGGCGCGCTTATCGACATTCGTGAACTGGTGTGCTCTAACTCTGAAGGAAAGTTCATTAATATAAACGGGAAGTTCGCATCTCTTCGCCAACATATCCAGTCCCTTGATGTGGTCGTAATGTTCGTGGGTTATGAATACTGCATCAAGGGATTCTAACTGATCCTTGCCCAGCGCTCTGCGAAGCTGCTTGAGGCTGATGCCGCAATCCACTAAAATTGAAGCAGATGCGGTCTTGATGAATGTGCAGTTACCATCAGATGATGAAACTATCGGAAATATTTGCAACGGGTTCCTCTTTACAGCGCAGGGGCGATGAGCGAAGTCTCCAAATTTAACTATTTTTAGGTAATGAAGTCAAGCTATGGTTCAGTGATTGTGGCTTGGAGGTAGGATGAAATGGGAATAGACTGTTACGTTGCGTAATGATGCGTCGAATCCTTACTACAAAATTATAAAAAGCCCGGGTTATTCCCGGGCTTTTATCTATGTAAAGTGTCTATCCCGATACAGATGTAACGGGATAAACATCGTTATAGAGGAGGTTTGGAGAGTTTGGTTTTATCCCGCCGGATTATTGTCTCGCATCCGGCGTTTTCATTCTATAGTACGAGGTAGATGATAGAAAGTTCCCTTGGATTACTTGGGAATCATTTCATGACGTAAAATTATTCCACCACCTCATAATCCGCATCTTCAACTTCGCCGTCTTTCTTTTCGTCTTCCGGTTTGGCTTCTGCTTCCGGTTGACCGGCTTGACCTGCGGCTTCAGCTCCTGCAGCGCCGGCAGCCTGCTGCTGTGCTTGGACGTTTTCATACATCTTGGTCGACACCTGCTGCCAGATCTTTTCCAGGTCATCGCTGGCGTCTTTTATCGCCTGGATGTCCGCTCCCTTGAGAGTCTCCTTGATTCGATCGACACCGGCTTGCAGCTTTGCCTTGGATTCCGCGTTGACTTTGTCGCCCAACTCCTCGATCTGCTTCTCGGTCTGCCATACCTGCTGATCGGCGCGGTTGCGTGTTTCGACCTCCTCGCGGCGTTTCTGGTCTTCCGCGGCGTGGGTCTTGGCGTCATCCTTCATCTTTCCAATCTCCTCCTTGTTGAGACCGGATGACGCTTGGATCTTGATGTGCTGCTCACGATTCGTGGCTTTATCGGTTGCTGATACCGACAGGATACCATTGGCATCTATATCGAAGGCAACTGCGATCTGCGGTATGCCACGCGGTGCGGGCGGTATGCCGTCAAGCTGGAAGCGACCGATGGTCTTATTATCAATCGCTATCGGGCGTTCGCCCTGCAATACATGGATATCCACAGTGCGCTGGCTGTCGGATGCAGTCGAAAATATCTCCTCGCGACGGGTGGGAATGGTTGTATTTGCCTGGATCAACGCCGTCATTACACCACCGAGCGTCTCTATGCCCAGTGATAACGGGGTGACGTCCAACAGCACCACGTCTGATACATCCCCGGCTAACACACCACCCTGGATTGCCGCGCCCATCGCCACGACTTCATCGGGGTTGACCGACCGGTTGGGCTCCTTTCCGAAGTGGTTGCGAACCGCTTCGATAACCGCCGGCATGCGAGTGGAACCACCGACCAGGATCACCTCGTCGATGTCGGAAGCCTTCATCTTGGCATCCTTCAACGCCTGTTCTATCGGACCGATGGTACGCTGAACCAGATCGGCTGTCAACCGCTCGAACTGCGTGCGCGTGATGTTCATATCGAGATGCTTGGGACCGTCGGCGGTAGCGGTGATGAACGGCAGGTTAAGCGGTGTCTGCGCCGAACTTGACAGCTCGATCTTCGCCTTTTCGCACGCCTCTTTCAACCGTTGCAGAGCCATCGGGTCACTGCGCAGGTCGATGCCCTCGTTCTTCTTGAACTCGTCAGCGACGTAATCGATCAGTTTCTGGTCGAAATCGTCACCGCCCAAGTGAGTATCGCCGTTGGTGGATTTCACCTCGAACACGCCATCGCCGATCTCGAGTATCGATATATCATACGTTCCGCCGCCCAAGTCGAAAACCGCGATCTTCTGATCCTTCTTTTTATCCAGACCGTACGCCAGCGATGCCGCGGTCGGTTCGTTGATGATTCGTTCGACCTTCAGACCGGCGATTTCACCGGCGTCCTTGGTTGCCTGGCGTTGCGAGTCATTGAAGTAAGCCGGCACGGTGATAACAGCATGGGTTATCTTTTCACCGATATAATCCTCGGCAGATTGCTTCATCTTCTGCAGAATCATCGCCGAGATTTCAGGTGGTGAATATACTTTATCATCGATCTTAACGCGCGCCAGTCCACCGTCGCCTTTAATGATTTCGTACGGAACCTGTTTGATCTCGGTTTCGACTTCATCACGATTGCGACCCATGAATCGCTTTATCGAATAAACCGTCTTCTGCGGGTTCGTAATTGCCTGTCTTTTAGCGGGACCTCCGACAAGCCGTTCGCCGCTCTTGGAGAATGCTACCACGGATGGTGTGGTGCGTCCTCCCTCGGAGTTGGGGATAATCGTCGCCTGTCCGCCTTCAACCACTGCAACGCAGCTGTTGGTCGTGCCTAAGTCGATGCCGATTATTTTGTTGCTCATTGTATCCTTCTATCATTTGATTATTACTTTCTTTGCGGATTATACTTAGTCGCAATCATAACATTACAAAAAGCGAACGTGGTCATTCTGAACGAAGTGAAGAATCTCGTTTGTCACACAGGATACCCTTCTCTACGTTCAGGGTGTCGTTCATTATGTTAATACTCGATTGAATGCAACTTAGTATTAGATCCTACTGATTACTATCTGTTATTCGTTAAAGCAAACTTAGCTGACAACTTACTGATATATATTATCAACGTGGTTTTACTGCTTCTATCATGGCAGAGACGAACACGTTCCCGGCGCGCCCCTTGAACCATTCCTTAATACTCGCGCGACTGCTCTCCACTGGAGTCACTTTAACCTGCTCAAATCCGGTTTCGAACAGGATCTGCTTAAGCTCGTCGATAGTCAGCGCTCCTGCTGCGCATTGAGACCACATCTTTACGTCGTTGCGGATATCCTCAGGTACTTCCTCCAATGCGACTATGTCACTGATTGCCAGTCGTCCTCCCGGTTTCAGCGCTCGAAAGGCTTCCCTGTAAACAGGTCGCTTATCGGAAGCAAGGTTTATGACACAGTTGGACATTACGATGTCCACACTCTCATCGGCAACGGAGAGGTGCTCTATTTCACTTAGGTGGAACTCAACTCTTTCAAATCCGCCTGTAGAAGCGTTTTTGCGCGCCTTAGATACCATCTCCGGGGTCATGTCCACGCCGATCACACGACCGTTCTCACCAACACGCTTAGCAGCCAGGAAACAGTCGATACCACCACCGCTGCCGAGGTCAAGCACAACCTCTCCCGGCTTCAACCCGGCAATGGCGACCGGATTACCGCAGCCCAGCCCCATATCGGCTCCGACGGGCAGTTTATTCAGTTCATCAGACGAATATCCAAACTGTGTTGAAATTGTGCTTTGCTTGATTGTTTCTCCTCCACAACACTCAGGTGAGGGTGAACATCCACAACCTGAAGCTCGCTGCGCAGCCTCAGCATAGTAAGCGCCAACATGACGGCGGATCTCTTTTGCTCCGGTATCCTTCTCAGTCATTAATGCCTCATTGTTGATTTAAAATTCCAGACACTCTATTCGTATCTGTTAACAAATCCATTGCTGATATCCTTTTATTAGCAAACTACATGCCATAAAATAAAAATCCAGATGTACCCATTATATTACGTCATAACAGTTAGTTAAGTTATATCTACTCAGGAGTTCGGCTACTGGTAAATTATAAAATCCTGCCGATACGGCATACTATGCCATTATGGCAGTCCGTATTTGTCAATCGCTTCCTTTATGACAGTTCGGGCTTTGTCGGAGTTCTCGTCGTTTGCAATTTCAGCGGTGATATCGATTATATTCAGCAGTTGTTCGGGTGTTGCGCCGAGTCTGAGTGCGCCGAGGGCATGGCTGAGAAGCTGTCTTGGCTTAAACTTGACCGCCAAAATTGCTACAACGCAGAGCTCTCGCTGACGCGGTTCCAGACCATCCCGCGAAAGCACCTTACCATAGCCCTCGACAATCATCGCATCCGACAGTTCGGGCGCTATCCAGGCGACCCTCGCCATCAGCGGCTCATACTGAGTGCCGTAAATTTTCCTGCAGAGCGGTTCACCCCGCTTGCGCCAGGCGGTGATGTTGTCGGCAGTATACGTCAAATCCGCCCGGTCAACACCGGACGGACTAGTAATTTCGGAGAGCAGCCTGAAGCCTTCAAGAGCCGTTGGATAGCCATCGAACAGGTAGCTGGTGAGGATGACTTCACGTAGTTGTGATGCGGTTATTCCGTTGTCAATCGCTTGTTGCAGGCTGTTCCGAACGGTTTCTTCATCACTTCTGACAAGAGCTGCTGCCACCCGACAGAGCTGCATTTCATCAATCTGAAAAGCTACTGCACCTTCCCCTGGATCTTCTTGATGAAATAATCGGCGCGTTCACGCCAGACGCGGTCTTCCTTGGCTTTCTCGAAAGCCGCAATTGCTTCCTTCTCGCGTCCCAAGCTCATCAGCGCGATGCCCTTTGCATACCATGCGGCTGCGTAGCTCTTTTTGATTTTGATGCATTTCTCTGCAGCGGCGAGCGCTTTCGAATAGGCTTTGGTTTCGTTGTATGTTTCAGCCAGGTAGTACCAGCCGGTCACCGATCTGGTACTCAGGGCTGTTCCCTTCTCCAGTGGGGGTATAGCTTCCTTGTATTTCTTCTGCTCGTAGAGCGCCCGTCCCAAGCTGATCCAGGCATCGCCGAAATTATCCTGAATCTCGACTGCCTTTTGATAAGCTTCCGCGGCAAGCGGATAACGTTTCGAGCGCAGGTGCACATTACCGATGCCGAAATGAGCCTTGGCAAGCATTGAATCGAGCTCAACTGCTCGGACGTAATTCTCCAGTGCGGTGGCGTTATCCTTTTCCATGGACGCAATATTGCCAAGCGCAAGATAGGCTTGAGCGTAGTTGGCATTCAGCTCGGTGGCTTTAGTAAATGCCTGGCGAGCTTCAGGAAGTGATTTAAGCATCAATTGCACCGCGCCCAGCATATAATATGCGAAGGTGTTACTCGAGTCGAGCCGTATCGATTCCTTGAAATCGGCCACAGCTTCACGGTATCGTCCCGCCTTATAGTGATCGTTACCGTCGTTGAATTTCTTCTTGGCAAGCAGGTCTTGGTTTTTGCTGGCATTGATCTTGTCCTTCAACTCGTTCAGCTTGATTTCCAACTTCTCTCTTTCCTTTAGTAAAGCCTCATAAGTTTCAGGATCGGTATCGCTCATCTTTTGGTTAAGTGTTTCGATTTCCTTAGTTATCTTTTCCGCCTGGGCTTTGAGGTCGTCCTGAGGGAACGCCGGCTGTACAGCGGCAAACATCAGGATTATACCTATAAGCAGACTCCAAGTGGTGAACCTCATTCCTACTCTCCGTGTATTATGTTTGTTTCTTTCTACTTAGTGCCTATTGAAAAACTCATTGAAATCGTCATCAACCCGCTGGCAGACGAGGGCGTCTGCCAGCGGGTAATTAGGACTTTTTCAACAGGAACTACTTAATTAAAGTGATCTTACACTCAAATTGTTCCCCTCCAACTTGAGCCGCTATAATGTAACTCCCCGCCGGCAGGGCTTTCCCATCTATCGTGTAACCGTATCGTCCCGGTCGCAACGTTCCCTCCCAGACAGTCAGGATTTGCCTGCCGTTAAGGTCGTTTACTGACAGGTTCACAAGCTCCGTTCGTCCAATGGTCATTTCAATCCTTGCCGTCGAATTGAACGGATTAGGATAAGGTTCAGAAAGTGTAAAAACACCGGGAAGCGTCCGACCATCATCAGGAACAAGCATACCCACCGCTCGGAACGACCATTCATAAATAGTCTGCCCCATATAATAACCATCGTCTACCACAATCCTGACGACGTAATCACCATCCCTGTTGAACAGTATCTCGACGGAATTTTCGTCGCCGACCTGCTCGTTGTTGAGGTACCATGTAAACGTAAGCGGATGGTTATCAGGATCTTCGGCATAGACGATGAATTCCACGCTCTGGTCGCCTTCAAGCTCATCGAAGGGTTCGGGCGAGGTTGAAATAATCTCCGGCGGTTGGTTCTGGTTGAAGAACCTGGCGCCGATGTCGGATCTCGTGCCGTCAAGGTCCCGATAACGTGGATCGCCGGTGTCGATTACGGGCGATCCCTCCATCGGAATGAAGTCTCCATCGAGAGCCGGATCTTCATCGATGTCGTCCATACCTGCCTGGACGCCGCTGTAGTTGTCTCTCTCGTTACCGTATACGCAGTTGTAGGCAAGCTGCGGGTTGGCGCCCTGGGCGAATATCCCGTCCTGGTCGTTGCGATCGACGATATTGGAGGTTATTTCAGCGCTGCTGGTGTATACATAAATGCCGGTTCCGCTGTTTTCCTTAATTGTATTGTTCAGCAGTGTAATACCTTCGGAACGGTAGATATAGGCGCCCTCGCTTCCGCACTGATATATGATATTTCGCAGCAGAACGACATCATCTGACTGGTTTATACGGATGCCCTGGAGTTCGTTGAGGATAATCTGATTGCTGCGCAGACTGCAGTTTTCTGCTTCGCTAAGATTGATACCGACATCGGTGACGTCTCGGATGATGTTCTCGATAATCCTCGGTCCGGATGCTCCAGAAACGCTGATGCCGTTGTTTTGGCATCTCGAGATCGTGCAGCCCTGGATGACGGGTCGGGAGCTTTCAAGGATGGCGATCCCGCTGCCGTTAATATTGCTTACATCACAGTCGGTTATGGTTGCTCGGGAGTCCTCCAGACGCAGACCGGCATTCTCGTGATAAGTGAGACTGGAGTTTACAACACTCGGATTGGCGCCGTCGAACACAATGCCCCTGTATGCATACTTGATGGAACAGTAAGCAAGACGGCTGTAGCTTGAGCGCATGCTGTTGAACTCAAGTCCGATCCACGTATCGGGCTGGTGGTTATTGGCGTGGAAGAAGATTGAATCATCCTCCTCGCCCTCGGCAATCAGGATGCCTGATATGATTAAACCGTACCTGCCTTGGAATAATACTGTAACTCCCGGTTCAATAATCAGGGTATCTGGCTGTAGAACGCTGAGGGCTGCGTCGGCAAAGTATGGACCATCCTCAACAGTCCAGGTGCCGTAAACCGAGCCTGAGACGTGTTTTTCACAAATCGCCGGGTGGACGGTGATGAATATTGCCAGAATTATAAGCAGCAGCCCTGATGTGTTCTTGTTCATAATCGCTCCTTTGAAAATCAATGTGGGATGTGTGGTTTATCAACCTTTATTTCCGGGTTGAAATCAATTCTATCGGATTCATGCGACAGGTTTACCAGTAGCGCATCCGCCAGGTCAACCATGAGGGACATCTTTTCAAAATCGAGCTTGTCTATCGTATCGTTCGGCGTATGATAATCGTTATGAAAGCCGCTGAACAGGTGCACTGTCGGAACCTGTGCTTCGTGAAACGGTCCGGCATCGCCGAAATGGCTGAAGCTGTTGACCGGCTGCAACTCTACGTTGAGGTCGACATAGTCACTCGCAGCCCGCAGGACATCGCGCAGTTTCGGTGAAGCTGCCGAAAAGTAGGCTCCCGCATACTTCGGGTCAGGTTCGGCATCCCCCCGGTAGACATCTCTCATATTAGCGAAGCCGCGGCGTCCGATCATGTCGAGGTTGACCATTGCTGTGACAGCTTCACGCGGTACCGGCAGGTTATCCACGAACCACTGCGAACCCAACATACCGTCCTCCTCGGCAGTGAAAGCCACGGCAATCAAACCTCTGCCGGTTATGTCACGCTCAGCCCAGCGGTGGCAGATTTCGAGCAGACCTGCTACACCGGAAGCGTTGTCGTCCGCACCGGGAAAATAAGACATCTGACCGGTCGATGCAACGCTGGAGTCACTCGTCTCTGATTCCGTTACGATTCCCAGATGATCGTAATGAGCGCCGACGATAACGTATTCATCAACCGTGCCGTCGATTTTACCTATAACGTTATAGCCGTGTGCAATCCTGCGGTTGCAATAGTCAACTTTCAATGTTACATCGACTTCGGAGATGGCGCGAGCGAATTCGGGATCGTCTTCCCACTCCTGGTAAGGATCACCACCTGCAATATGCCTGGTCATTAAGTAACCATTCAAGTAAATCACTGGAAAGGATGGAATTGCATTCGGCAGGTCTGACCTATAATGGCGTACTGCTTCGATCTTATCATCTAAATCGTTCGGAGGCCAGGAGTGTCCGTTCCAGATCGGATAGGCGATTAACAGCATCTTCGCACCGGCTCTTTGAGCTGCAGCGGCTTTGAACGGCGCTAATCTTTGACGACCGGCTTCACGGGGACCGTGAGGCAGGACAACTGCGGCGGTGTTGGCAGCCGTTTTTCCGAAATCGTCTCGCCCCAAATCTTCAGATACGATGCCATCACCACAGAACGAGGCGTTGAGTATTGTATCGATGGAAGCTACACGTTTGGGAAATATATAGAAGTCCTCTCCCCACCAAAATTCTTGTATCCAATCGCTGCCCGAGATCGTCAGACTTGTTATATCAGTATCCAGCAAAGCTTCGACCAGCGGAACCGTCTGCAAGAAGGATGTATCACCCATCGCCGGCTGGATGTTGATTTCACGGAAACGTTGAACAAGCCAGTGTGCGGTGCTATCTCCCATTGGTCCCGGCACATTCCTCCCTGCGAGTTCCGAACTGCAGAGATACGTTACGTCAGCTTTAAGACGGTCGATTACATCCCGGTTCCCCGCAACGATTACATCCACCCGGAACAGATTATATGCAATCAGAACGATTGAAATGGTTGAGTTGAAGTATTTAGTTTTGTGAATATTAATCGGATTAATCAATATTTGTATTTTCCTGTTCGTTTCAGATGAAGCACGTCATCCCCGCGTACGCTGTGAACCAGAGGGTCAGACAAGAGTGTCTAACCTCCCCCCGATAGTCATCCTTGCGCACCAGTTTGTTCGAGAACACCAAATTGTATCGGGATTCATCATTCCAACGGAAGTTGGAATCCAGAAAAGTTCCTGATATTGCGAGAATTACTGGATTCCATCTTCCGATGGAATGATGAAGAATCCGTAAAAATCTCATGAGAGCAGAACCTACCATACAATATAACTCATTTCAAGCCGCTTCGTCCACTGCGCGGAGGAAAACCGTCTCAAGTTCGTCGGCGTTGAAGCGTTCGAACAGTTCGTCCCTGGTTCCGATGGCTGCCATGATGCCGTTGTGAATAATGCCGATGCGGTTGCAGAGGCGCTCAGCCTCACCCATGATATGCGTCGAAAGAATGATGCACTTACCCTGATCGCGCGCTGAACGGATGGAATCGACTATACTGCGCGAAGCCAGCACGTCCAGTCCGGTGGTGGGTTCGTCGAGGATCATCACCGGGGGATCGTGGACGATCGTGCGTGAAATGGAAACCTTCTGCTTCTGCCCCGATGAGAGCTTCCCGCAGCGGCGGTTGAAGAACTCGGACATGTCGAGTACGTCCCGCATCTCGTTGATTCGCCGCTCTATGGCTTCATCCTCCATACTGTAGAGTTTGCCGAAATAGGCGATCATCTCCCTGGCGGTCAACCGCTGGTAGAGACCGGTATCGTTGCTGAGGAAGCCCAGCGAACGACGAGCGCCGTCAGGGTCATTGACCACGTCGTGCCCGGCGATGGTCGCACTGCCGCGTGTCGGCTTGAGGATCGTTGCCAGCATCCTCAGTGCCGTAGTTTTTCCAGCGCCGTTGGGACCTAATAGACCGAAGATCTCACCCGCGTGAGCCTCGAATGAGATACCCCTGACTGCTTCAACACGCCCCCGTTTGCGATCCTTGAAATGCTTTACCAGATCGGATGCCTGGACTAAAACTTGAGTCATTATATTTTATCCTTATCGCTGCGGGCTTACTCTGCTTTGCTGTATATACATTTCATACCAGTTCGGTTGATTAATTTCACCGCGTTTGGTCGAATGAACCAGGCTGAACTCACCCTGTCCGATCCGATCCACGAAGACGAACTGCACCCCACCTTCGACTCTGTCGTAAGTCCATATTTCGTAAGGTTTTGTACTGATTTCGAGAGGGTGAATCTCGCGGTTGTCCGGTTTGCCGTGCAGCACATAAACCCGTCCCCGGTCGGTCTTGTGACCAGCGCTGCGGAAATTGTCCCACCTCCGGTCGGCTTCAGCTACCCGCTGTCTGAACTCATCCCGGAACGGAACCTCCGGCGTTGACTTGTCGTCATCATACCTGCGCCAGAAGACATTGAGAAAACGTGCTTTATCAGCAACAGTCATCATCCTGGCGCGTTTTATCTCGCTATTTGAAAGAAGTATATCTATCGCCCGGAACTCGCGCTCTATCGATAGACTGTCATAAGTGGATGTGGATTCAGCCGGTATTAACGTTCTGCTCACGAGGTCCGGTCGCATAACCCAAAAACGCTTGGCGCTGAGAGTCGTGTCCTCCTTGCTGCTCAGCACCTGCAACACCAACGTGTAACTGCCAGTCGGCAGCCCTTCCAGTGAAACGCTGTCAACATCGGCAAACGCTTCACTTCTATTGCTGTGAACGATGTCCGGCAACGTCTCGATCATATATTGTGAGTCGTTAATTTCGGTCATTATAGCCCGTTGGATGGTGAGATCATATTCCGCTTCACCAACTCCGGGAGGATAAATCTCCATATAATAGAAGAAGTAAGGGCGATGCCTGCCGAAGACGAGGTTGGGCGTCGGAACCAGGGTGAATTCACCACGGTCGTACTTATCCATAATTCCAGCGGGAAGCAGGTAACCGGCGAGTTCGATATCGGAAGCGGTCAGCTTGTCCTTTGAAAACTCTACAACTTCAACCTGCAGCGATTCCGTCCAGTTCTTCTGTGATATACTGTCAACAGCGGTGACATCAAGTTTGTACCACCCTGGAGTGAGTTTGTAGACGCGGACATCCACGATCTTCTGCAGCGAATCAATATCGCCGGGTTCCTTGATTAAGTCGCTGATGCGCCAACTGTCCCGGGCGAGTAGTATACCTTCCGAAGTGATGTCGGTTGTAAATGACACGGTGCCCGACCATCCACTGCTGTCAGACAGGTGGACTATCAGGCAACGGGGGATCTCCAGGTAGAGCTCGAGGAATACATTGTCATCCTCACCCCTGAACCGGCAGGCGTCAATATTCAGCGGAGAAGCGATTACATTTCCGGCTGATAGAAGCAGAATCAGCAGAAGTGTACTAAGTGCTTTAAGCATCGTTTTTAGCCATTTCATTCTCGTTGTCGCCTCCCCCTTCGATCTTAACGGAGACCATCTTCGACGAACCATCTTCACACAGCGTCACACCGAACAGGCAATCGGCGGTTTCCATTGTTCTCTTGTTGTGAGTGACGATAAGAAATTGTGTTTCCACCGCATATTGTCGGATGAGTCTATTGAAACGGTTAACATTTGCATCATCGAGGGGTGCGTCAACCTCGTCAAGTATGCAGAACGGACTGGGTCTGACCTTGTATATGCCAAACAGCAGCGCAATCGCCGTCAGCGCCTTTTCACCGCCGGAGAGCATCGACAACGGTTGCAGTTTTTTTCCTGACGGCGTTGCAAAGATGCGGATATCAGCCTCGAGAGGGTCGCCGTCCTGCAGCACCAGGCATGCTTCACCACCCTCGAACAGGGTACGGTAAATCTCCTGGAAGTTGTCGTTTATTATGTCGAAGGAATCGCGGAAAATACGACGCGCCTCATGGTTGATGCGATCAATGGTCTCTTCAAGCACACTGATACCATTCTCCAGGTCGGCTTTCTGGTCGGTGAGGAACTTGTACCGCTTCTCCAACTCAGGCAGTTCATCCAGCGCCAACATATTGACAAGACCTATCGACTGCAGGCGGGTTCTCATTTTATCCAGTGAAAGATCAGCCACTCCCAGCTCTTCCAACTTCGCTCCGGCTTCATCCTGCAGGTCGTCTGAGATTGAATCAGGCGTAATTCCGGCATCTTCCACCAGCCTCCTGTCGATTTCGCGCAGCCTTTCCCTAAGGGTGATAACTTCAGCCTCCAGCCTGCTGTGTTCTTTAAGGGCTGTTTTCTGGCGATCCTGCGAGGCGTTTAACTGCGAGGTTGTCTCAGCTCGCTTCTCCTTAAGCTGGTCGCGCTGGTTTCTGATGCTGTCCAGCGCGTCGTTAACGTCGCTTTTCTCTTTATCTGACAACTCGATCTGCGCTGTAATATTCTCAACCGCCTGCTTGACGCGCTGAAGTTCTGAACTGCCTTCGGCAAGCCGCGCCTTTTGATTTGCCAGTTCTCCTGTGACAGATTCAGCCTCCTTTTTGTAAACTTCAGCCGACTTATTAATTGCCATCAACCGTTCGCTGAGCCTCGCCGACTCGGTAGAAACTGTAGCGCGTTGTTCCGCAATCTCGAGCCTTCTCTGCTCGACCGCCTGAAGTTCATCCTCAGCCTTCTGAAGCAGTTGCTTCGCCTCTTTGAGCGTTGCTTCGAGCTCTTCCGATTTCGACCGTGATTCATCCTGAACGGGCAGTTTGTTTTTTTCTGCCTGGACCCGGTCAAGTTCAGAAGTCAGCTCCTGCCGTCGCTGTTGGAGTCGTTCCACATCGGATTCGAGTCCACTGATTAGCCGTTCAGTCTGGTGATACCTGTCATCGGAATTCTGTTTCGCTGCCTGCGCTTCGTTGACCGTCTTTTCGGCATCGGACAGCTTCTCTGAGGTGGTCTTAATCGCTTCATCCGCGTCCTTCAGCGCAGCATCGCAGTTCGAAACACGGGTTTCAAGATCGTGAAGTTCACTTAACCAGCCTACCTGCAGCGCATCGGGACTTATGCTACCGATATGGAGGACGCCGTCGGGTTCCAATAGCTCACCAGCCGGGGTTACGAGGTTCAGTCCGCGCTCTATTGCCGCCGGAGTCAGTCTGGCGAGTGATTCCATATCCGATACCAACAACGCGTTTGCGAGCCGATGCCGCAGGAAGTCTCCGAATTCGCCTTCGTTTTCGACCAGGCTGGAAAGCTGGATGCAGTCTGCGGCGTCATCCGGCATATTGACACTTGTAATCTCAGTTGATAAGTCGACCGGGAAGCGCAGTGTGGCTCTCTTATTCTCCTCTATTTCGTCAGATATTTCGAGAGACACTTCGAGGCTTGGTCTGTCCAGCGCTCCCAGTGCGCTGCCCAGGGCGACCGCAATCGCGGCGCGATGTTCCGGTTTGCATTCGACGCGGTCGGCAACGCTGCGCAGGACTTCATTCTCTACGATCTTCTGCAGTTTATCCGGAAGTGAAGTGGAGGATTCAACCCGCAAACGGTGAGCCTTCAGGGCAGTTCGGGCTGCTTCCAATTCAGCCGCCGCCCTGGCTCGATCCGATAAAGCTTTGCTGTGATCCTCGCGTATCTTCGTCAAATCGCCTGTGACTTGTTTATCGTAATCTGCGTCTGCACCCCTGGCATTCGCCTGCTCTTTATGCTGCTTGCGTGCCTGAACGATCGATTGTTCGGTGTCCTGAAGCTTGGCTTGCAGTTCGTCGAGCCGGCTCTTCAGCGCCTCCCCGCGTTCATTCAGGCGGCGGATTTCATCTTCATACCTGACGAGTCCTTCGAGACTTTTCGACAGTTGACGTTCGACTTCGGCTTCTGCCTTGCGCTTGTCAGATGCGTTGGTTCGAGCGATTTCGAACTCGGAAGTTATCTTCTCAGCCCGGGCTTTAATATCTTCAAGTTCGGACTGAACCTTATCGAGTTGTTCTTTTATATCCTTTGCTTCATCTCGGGCGTCGACAGCCTGCTTTTCAGCGTTTTTAATCTTGGTTGTTAAATCTTTACGGCGTTGGTCGGCTTCAGCGGCTTCCGTTTCAAGGAACTTGATACGTTGCTGCGACAGGGCTTGTTCCCGTTCGAGTTGGGATTCACGGCGTTCGATGCGTTTCAGGGAGTCCTGCAGGCGCTTGGATTTTTCCAGGACAGCGAGCTCCTGACCTTCAAGCGAAAGCAGTTCGGATGTGGCGCGGGTTGCTGTAGTTTCGGCTTCCTCATGTTCGTCTTCAAGCTCGGCGAGGCGTGTTTCCAGCGGTTGGCGTTTCATGAGGATGTCGGATCGCTCGTGCGAGAGATCGATGGCGATTCTGAGCTGGATGGCTTCGCTTAATGTCTGATACCGCCGCGCTCGCGAAGCCTGTCTTTTCAACGTTCGGTAACGTTTTTCAACTTCCTGATAGATGTCTTCGATACGAACGAGCTTCTCCCTGATCGATTCAAGCCGCCTCATAGCCGCCTGTCGGCGGGATTTGTACCTGGCGACACCCGCGGCTTCCTCGATAAGTATCCGGCGCATTTCCGAGGGACCGGTGATGATTCCCTCGACCATTGACAGCTCGATTATCGAATAGGCGTTGTTGCCGAGACCGGTGTCAGCGAACATGTCGTGGAAGTCCCTTAGCCTGACCGGGGAGCGGTTGATCAGGTATTCGCTTTCCCCGGATCGAAAGAGCCGACGGGTGATGGCGACTTCCGTGTAGGGTGTGGGCAGCAAGCCCTTATTGTTTTCTATGATGAGAGTGACTTCGGTCATGCCGAGCGGACGGCGTTTCGGTGTGCCGTTGAATATGACGGACTCCATTCGCTCAGCACGGAGCGCTCCGGAGCGCTGTTCGCCCAAAACCCAGCGAACGGCATCGACGATATTGGTCTTTCCGCAACCGTTGGGTCCGACGACTGACATGACGCCCGGGTGAAATTCGAGCACGGTGCGTGAAGCGAAGGACTTGAAACCGATCATTTCGAGGCGAGTCGCGTACAACTACTCCTTCTCCCCGGTATTCTTACGGGACAGGATTGGTCCTTCTACAACGCTGATTAAATTAATTATGATGCATCGATCGATTTGTGAGAGTATTAACAAAGTATTGATTCTCCTGGTTGTCATTCTGAACGCAGTGAAGGGTCTCAAACATGATAAAAGAGATTCTTCACTTTGTTCAGAATGACTATCGCGGTGTCACCCTGAACGCAGTGAAGGGTCTTAAACATGATAAAAGAGATTCTTCACTTTGTTCAGAATGACGAAATCAGAACTTTCACACGATATCATTAAACAGCTAAGACTCTCTGACTTTAATTCGTATTAAACACAATACTACAAATTTAATCCTATTATTGTACAATAGCAAACCATAGACCGCCTCTTCTGAATTTGATGTTCTAAATCGCCAACGTCAAAGCATCTTAATCCAATGGTTTGTTGACAACTGTGAATTATCGGACTAAATTCAGCCATATACAGGAGTGGCTAATGGATCCTCTGAATAAATTTGACGCCGGATTAATCGAACGACTAATTGATCGCTACGGTCTGCCGCTGCATGTGATCTTCACAGACCGCATTGCCCGGAATGCCGAGTCGTTTCGTGCGGTTGCCCGCCGGATATACGACAAGACCCTCGTCTGCTTTGCCGTCAAGTCGAATCCATGTCGCGGGGCGGTGAGGTTTGCTTCAAAGCTTGGGCTTGGACTGGATGCTGTATCCGAATTCGAGTTGCAGGCGGGGCTTGAAGAGGATGTCGATCACAACCTTATCATCTGCAACGGCAATGCCAAATCTGATCGTTACATCGAAATGGCTGTCAATGCCGGGGCATTGATAGCGGTCGACAGCAACTGGGAGTTGGATCTTATCAACGAAGCAGCCAACAGACAAAAGCGGCGAGCCCGGATATTGCTGCGCTTTGCCGGTATGCCGCTTGAAGGACTGACCGCCGTCGATCAATCCACTGCCACCGCCTGGACCAAGTTCGGCTTCCCGATCAATCGGGCTGAGGACATAGTGCGGCGGTCGGTCAGTGCGGCAAACCTTGATCCGGTCGGTGTTTCGGCTCACATCGGCACCCAGATCTGCGACGAAACCGGTTACGACCGCCTTATGGAATATCTGCTCGACCTGGCTGAGCGCTCGCGGGTGTCAGGTATGGAGGTCAAGTATATCGACGTCGGCGGCGGCTTCCCGGTATCGTATCTCAAACGTAACGAATGGCTCGCATTCAAGGCGCGTTTACTCGACCAACTCGATGGCAAACTGCCTGAAGATCAATGGATTACATGGGACAATATCCCGATGGGCTTCAAGGAATACGCCGAATCAAACCGCGAGGGCGGTCGAGAGGAACCGTGGAAAGGAAAAGCCTACTGGTCTGAATACTCAGGTGCGAAGATGCTCGAACACCTGCTTGAAAAGCAAATATCGACGGGTGGCAGTGTTAGGGACAGATTAGATGAGCTCGGCAATCCCACGCTGATAATCGAACCCGGTCGGGCGTTGGTCGGCACAGCCGGCATTACCATAGCGAGGGTTTCGGGAGTCAAGGACGTGCTGGGCAACAAGATTGTGGCGCTGGAAATCGGCATTGTCAACCACGGGGTCTGTCTCATTACTCCCGACATATTCCCGATTGAGGTGTATCCTGCGCGACAGTCCGACCAGCCGATCGAGGCATTCCTCGCGGGACGACTCTGCTTCACCGGCGATATGATCAGCAAGGTCAAGGTGGGGCTTAATCGACTTCCCGAACGGGGCGATCTGTTGATTATCCATCACACCGGAGCTTATGCCGCCGATCACTTTGCATCCAATAGCTGCGGCTTCCCACGACCGGCAAAGCTGGCATTGCATAAGGACGGCACGGTCGAGGTATGGCGGCAGGCGGAAGGATTTGAGGATGTCTTTTAACCACTCGTAAGAAGCTAAGCCATACTTTCCTTGTGCATTGTGAGTTGAGTGAATAGGAAAGTTTTTGAATTTTGAGTTTTGGATTTTGAATGGGGAGCGCCGACTTCAGTCGGCGACCTTATATAATTCATCTAACGGAGCACAATACAATTGCCAAATACATCGGACTATCCCATCGGCGTCTTTGATTCCGGTATCGGCGGACTTACGGTTGCAGCCGAACTGCATAGACAACTCCCAGGCGAGGATATAATCTACCTGGGTGACACAGCGCGTGTTCCATACGGTACCAAGTCGGTGCAGACGGTCAACCGTTACGCGCTCGAATGCGCGCTGTACCTGCTCAGCAGAAACGTCAAACTGATCGTCGCCGCCTGCAATACCGTTTCGGCAGTGGCTTTACCCAGGCTCAGGGAGGTTCTGCGTGTGCCGTTGATCGGCGTGGTCGAGCCCGGCGTTAACGCTGCGCTTAGACTGTCGAAAGCCCGGCGAATCGGCGTCATCGGCACGCCGTCCACCATCAGATCAGGCGCCTACCAGTCCCGCCTGAATGAGCTGGCGCCGGAGGTTGAGGTTTTCAGTAGAGCCTGCCCGCTGCTGGTACCGCTTGCAGAGGAAGGCAGGCTGGACGGTCCGGTGGTCGACCTGGTGCTCAAAGAGTATCTAAGACCGTTCAAACGGCGTGGTGTGGATACGATAATCCTCGGCTGCACGCACTATCCGCTCTTCAAGCCCGCCATCGGTAAGATTATGGGTGATGTCGTTACCCTCGTTGATTCAGCATGCACCGCAGCCGAAGAGGTCAACGAAGCGCTTCTGCGCGAAGGACTACTCCGCACGCATGGGAAGGGCAGGATTAAATGCTGCGTAACCGACATACCGCGCCAGTTCAACCGGCTCGGCAGGCTGTTCTTCGGGGAAGGTCTGGGGAGTGTGACAAGGGTAACCTTGGGAGAAGGATCCTGACAGGGATATATCAATCAGGTTAATTAGTTCCTGTTGAAAATGTTCGATTCCCGCTGGCAGACGAGGGCGTCTGCCAGCGGGTTGGTAACGATTTCAATGAGTTTTTCAACAGGCACTAATTAGTACTTTCTGAAAAATCAAAAAAGAAAAGCATAAACAACTATTTA
>CAYYHI010000049.1:0-19620 GCA_964471745.1 uncultured bacterium
ACCAAATTGTCTCGGGATTCATCATTCCAACGAAAGTTAGAATCCAGAGAAGTTGTTGATATTGCTGGAGTTACTGGATTCCATCTTTCGATGGAATGATGAAGTTTGGTGCGTTTTTCACATTCTCAGACACACTGCTTCGCAGGAATGACAACAACTTACTTACGTCCTTTCACTCAAGTAAGTACTTCATTTTTTCCCTAATGTGATCTATCTCATTTTACAATTTCATAACAAGGATTAAATTTCCTGTTACGATTCGGTTAATCTTTACTGCTAAGGGTTTTCAGGATGAATTCAACCAAACTATTTACAATCCTTATAACAGCGCTGATCCTTGCGGGCTGTGCCAAGCGGAACGATCCGGTCTCACCGCAGCCGGCTGGACCGGAATTTATATTGCTGAGCGAAACGCAAACCCCCGGTCTGGCGCTGGATTTGTGTGTTGTCGGTGACAGCCTGTTTGTTGCCGATGATAGATTCGGAGCAACAATATGGAATATTTCCGATCCAAGAAATCCAGTGATTTTAGATACATTCGAGACAGTTTCCAGCGTGAAACACTTGGCGTATGCAGAGTTGAACAGGATATTGTTTCTTATCCTAACCGACATCATTTACGGATATCAGTTCAAGCCTGATACTACTCGATTGATGTTTAGTCCACATGAAGTAGGTGTGAATGAAATCCAGATATATGAATTATCGCTGGATACCGTCATTATAGGTATTTCTGACGCAGCTGAGGGTCATCGGATATATAAAACCCATCCACCCAGTGATACTTCGTCGGGAGGATTCTGGGAAGATACAGGTGATGTTCTGAAGAACATACACGGCGCGCATAGAGGGTTTTATATGGATATTGAGAATTCGTACAACTACTTGGCTAACGGTCAGTTAGGATTTCAAATCGCCCGGGTGGAGGTTGTAGAAGGCTTCAGTCTGGAGGTTATCGGAAACATCGACACATACGGAGAAGCCCAGGACGTGGCGCTCAACGGCGCCAAGACCCATGCCGTTGTTGCTGACTATGCAGGTGGAATACAGATATTCGACGTTACCGACAAGAGCAATCCGACCTGGGTCGGGGAGCTTATGATTGAAAAGGTTACTGACGTTGAAGAGGTTGCCGCGGTTGGTGATACGGTGTACTTCACCGACAGATACGACGGTCTCTTCGCCGCCGACATCAGCAATCCGGAGGCGCCGGAATTGATTGCTGAATACTTCGTTCCAGCGCCGACTGGGATTTGTGTTCTCGAAGATCATACGGTTATTTTGACCGATAGTGATAAGGGAATTCTAATCTTTGAATTATCTAACTCCAATTAATGACCATAGTTTGGGCGGATTGTTGAACTTATACTTTAAGGTAATGCTATGAACTACAGATTATTCAAGTCGAAATCAGTAATTGTGATCCTGATTTTATTGATTCTCGGTTATCAGTCCGTTCTTAGGTCCGCCGCTCTCAATGACGTCTGGCATCCATTGGAGAATGGTCTTCAGTTGGCGGATCCGGAAGTCAGTATTATCGAGGAGACAACCGATCATCTTACAGTTCAATGGCGTCTCTCCGGTTTCTTCACTGAGGAGATCGTCGTTGGCAAGGATATTTATTATAGGATTCACTACGGTGATGAGTTCTCACCGAGCATCTCTAAAACCGGCGAGCTGTTTTATCCTGCTTTGAACGAGATGATCCGGATTCCCGACGACGCTTCGGCAACTGCCACGGTTATCGATGTCGAGTGGGTATATTCGGGCGATTACAACCTCTATCCACGCCAGCTTCCGCGTCGTGATGACGGTTCCGATCCGGGTCCTTTCTTGAAATCCGAACAGGCTTATACCGAGGTCGGACCTTTTCCGGAAGAACCTGTCGTTCTCGGTCAGATCCAGGGGTGGGGAGGACTGGCGGTCGCTTCGCTGACGGTTACGCCTGTTCGTTATTATCCGGCTTCAGGGAGACTCGACGTTGCCCGCTGCATTACTGTCCGAATAGACTTTCACCCCGGACGGATTCATCGTATAGTAAAGCCACACCTACCAAGCCGGAAGATGAATGACCTTCACCGAAAATCAGTTCTGAATCCCCCGGATGAATTGCCGCGCAGGCTCGATGCCGATGAGGATGAACCGATTCGGATGCTGGTTGTGCTGAAAGAGGAAGCACTGGAAACAGCTCAACCGTTGATCGATTTCCACCACAACAGTGGCATACGCACTGAGGTCTGGGTTGATGACGATATAGACGACCCCCAGGAGGTGAAAGACCGCGTCCTGGAGATGTATGAAGATGGTCTCGAATACCTGTTCATCATAGGCGACGGTTACGACCGCGATCCGGATATTCCCATGCATTACTGGGATGCTGCAGATCCCGGCTGGCAGGATCCACAATCCACAGCCAGTCACAGCGACCATTGGTTTGTCTGCCTCGATGAACCCGATGGTGA
Organism: uncultured bacterium; assembly: GCA_964471745.1. GTDB lineage: Bacteria > Electryoneota > AABM5-125-24 > Hatepunaeales > Hatepunaeaceae > CAYYHI01. The sequence goes on from CAYYHI010000049.1 coordinate 2,463, forward strand.
TGGTTATGAAGACCATCTGCCGGAGCTCAATGTAGGCAGGTTGGTTTACAGGGATGCCGACCACATCGACGAACTGGAGATCCAGGTCGATAAATTGCTGGATTACATGGAATGGCGGTTTGAGGATAACGATGGTGAATGGTTGTCCAGGGCGATTCTGATGGCACACTGCGAGTTCGACAGCGGTTTTGGTGGATTGCACTATATAAACTGCAAGCGTTTCATCGCGGAACACGACTATGATGAGCTTTCGCCTGAGTTTATTACCTTCTACGGAACGGATGATGACGCCACTAACGCAGCGGTAATAGAAACGATAAATAATACGGGTGTCGGAATTCTCAACTATCGCGGGCATGGTAATAATAACTTATGGGACAATTGGAACGTCCACAGAGAAGACTGGACTGCGTCTGAGGTAAGACAGCTTGAGAACCGCAACTCGCCGTTCATTCTGATTTCATGTGCATGTAAAACAGCGAATATAGCAACTTATGGTAGTGATTGCCTCGTCGAATCGTTCCAGAAGCATGATGGAGGTTCGCTCTCGGCTCACGGTTCGGTTATTTCAACATACACGTTAAGCGGTCACTTTTTCGATAAGCAGTTATTCCTAACCTGGTTTGATGAAGGCATTTACGATGTCGGATTTGCTAATAATTTCGCAATTACCGTAATGGTGCATAACTGGGAAAATGACTATTACTCCTGTCGGGGCAGGATGAACGCACGCGCCTACATCTGGCTGGGCGACCCGGCGCTTGAGATAAAGCTGACGCCGCCCGAGGAGATGATGGTTGATATACCGGAGTTCGTCCATCTGGGAACCGACGAGATAGAAGCTTTTATTTCGATTGACGATGAACCGCTGGAAGGCGCCAGGATCTGTGTACGCAATGAAGAGGAGCAAATCTACGTGGTAGGCGTGAGCGATGAAGATGGCGCTGTCGTTCTGGAGTTCGATTCTCCGCTCGAGGAGGTTATAGAACTTGACTGGATGGCTTATCATCGGCTTGGTTTGCCTGTGACAGGCTCAATCATCGCTCTTGATGGAACTGGCGCTGTCGAAGGTACAGTGTCGGAGCTTGCAGATGAGGATCCCATCGAGGAAGCCACGGTCACGCTTTCCCGGTTCAATTTGGACGTTACGACCGATGCTGAGGGTCGGTATCTTATCGAGGATATTCCGTCTACTGACTATGAATTAACCGCCGATGCGGCAGGTTTTATCCCGCAGACTGTCAATATCACCATTTTGGATGACAGAACTCTCATCGTTGATTTCAGCCTGGCATTCAGCCGCCTGGAAGCCGATTCAATGGAGATAAACTTTCACGTGGATGAAGGCGACACGACAGATAGGCATTTCCTTTTCACCAACACAGGCAATGGTGCGCTCGAATGGTCAGCTTCGGTTGATTTCAGCCGTGGGAACGAACCCTACCGGCTTTTCAGGCAATACGACGCCGGCGATATAACCGATGACCAGCGTCTGAATGGTGTTGAATTTATTGATGGTTTGTTTTACATTGCCGGCAGTAACAACCATGCCGACCCCAACTACTTCTATGTGATCGATCAGGACGGCAATTATATTGACCGATTAAATCAACCGGAACAGTGCGGCGGTTTTGGGATATTCGATCTGGCGTGGGATGGCTCGTACCTTTACGGCAGCAGCAGCGACAGTATTCTGCAAATCGATCTGGAAGGCAATTTTATGAAGAGTTTCATCGGACCTTACAGCCCGAACAGAGGTCTGACCGTCGATGATGAAGGCAACCTATGGGTCAGCAGCAACGACCAGCCGCTGGTGAAGATTGACATGGCTGGCAATGTGCTCGGTTCGATAAATAATGCTTATTCTATCCGGGCGCTGGCTTGGCACCAGAACGCCTCAGATGACTATAAACTGCTCATGTTCGTCAGGGATGAAGATGAACCCGATATGGTTAAGCTTTATAAGGTTCATCCTGAGAGGGGTGATATCAGGCTTGCGGCGGATCTATCTGCAGGTGATGATGAAACCGTTGGGGATGGTTTGTCGGTGTCTACGATGGTCTACCCCGGCAGGTGGACGTTGATTGGTATCGTGGATCGGGAGGGTTCAAAGTACCTCAAGCTCTGGAATTTAAGCATTCGCAACGACTGGCTGACGATTGAACCGGAAGCCGGCTCGGTTGAACCGGACGACGAGGATGAGATCATTCTGACCTTTTCTACCTTCCCCTTCAGTGATGGTTTCTCCTGCGAGGTCGACCTTGTATTAGAGAACAATTCCGCAGAGCCCACGATTGAGATTCCGATTCTCTTTCAGGTTGGAATCATTAATTCAGTAGAAATAACAGAATCCACACCGCTGCCGGTATCCTATAAAATCTGTAATCCTTATCCCAATCCGTTCAACTCGCGGACTGTTGTACCGTTTGAACTTCCGAACAGGGGAACGGTGGTGGCGGCTGTTTACGACATCTCCGGCAGGCGGGTGGTTGAGCTTGCTTCGGGGCGGTTTGATGCCGGCAGGCATCTGATAGCTTTCGAGTCTGGTAACCTGCCGAGCGGCGTTTATATGGTTTCGCTCGAATTCGATGGACGAAGATTAGCTCGCAAGGTTGTGCTGATGAGGTAATTCGAACTTTGTTCTCACTGCAGAGCGGGAGGAAAGATTCGGATGGTTTAATTAGTTCCTGTTGAAAATATCCGATTGCCCGCTGGCAGACGTCCTCGTCTGCCAGGTAAGTACTTGATATGCAGAATTGTTACTAGCAGACGAGGGCGTCTGCCAGCGGGTTGGTAACGATTTCAATGAGTTTTCAACAGGTACTAATTAAATGTCACCCTGAATGCAGTGAAGGGTCTCCGTTGTGACAGGCGAGATTCTTCACGTTGTTCAGAATGACCATATTTTGTTCAGAATAACCAAATGTAAGTATTTGAAAAAAGAGGAGTTATAAAATGGATAAAATCAGCAGATTTGTAACAGTCGCTCTGTTCGCGTTGGTCTTGGTCGCCAATGCTCAAGAGGGGCGTCTGCTTCGTTCAGCCGGTAATCCTATCGTAGGTCCGGGTATGCTTGAAGCCGACTCGGACAGCGTGCTCGGTTACACTACTCTGGAAGACCTGGTTTTCTTCTGGACAATTCCCAACGGATTCGGTGACAAGCATTACAACGTCTGGTTCGAATCGCCCTATGAAAACTTCAGTCTGGTTGAAGCTCACATCCCGTTATTCGCTTGGGTGGAAGAGGGTGATACAATCAGTCGCATCGGTGAACCGGGACTGCGGGTTATAATCTGGCAGAGCGGCGAGTTGGACAGCGTGCCGGGATTTCCAACTGACTCGATAACCTCGCTGGATATTCCTTTCGAGGATCTTGAATTTACCAGATTTGGCGAAGAGATGGTTGTTAATGTAATCGACCTACGACCGCTTGAAATATCATTCCATGGGAAAGTTGATTTTCATATCGGCGTGGATGTGATCCAGAACGACGAGACTGAACAGGTCGATACTCTGGAGATCCTGTCTGATTTCATCGATGGCGAAAACCGCAGTCGGCTGTGGGACGGTCGTAGAGAGGACTGGGTGAGAACCAAGGACATTCCTATTGAAATTGATCCGCGTGAGCCAGATGTATATATTGCCTTCAATTTCGGGATATGGGCTGTTGTTGAGAACGACGATCCCGAGCCGTTTGTGCCTGATGATAATACCGTCGCGCTCTGGCATTTAGACGAGGGTGAAGGGGACACAGTAAGCGATTTGACGGGTGATTTTCCACTCTTTCTAAATCAGGAAGCAGGATGGACCGAAGACGGCATGTTCGGTAAAGCTCTGGATCTTACCGCGAACGGTTCAGCGGTTAACTCCAATGTACTAATCGGTGCCGGCTGGGGAGCGATTACGGTTGAAGCCTGGATAAAGTCGGATCTTCTGTTCGATGAAGGGATACAACCCATCGTCTCACGTTACGAACGACACGAGCGCGGGGCATTCTCGTTCTGCGTATTGAATCAGGGAGGATTGACTGGACGCATATATACAACAGACGGATATGCTGAAGCAACGTCCGCCGAGGGATTTATCGAAGAGGGCGAATGGTATCTGGTTTCACTGACATGGTCGGAATATGGATTAAAGCTTTGGATAGACGGCGAGGAGGTCGCCACTACAGCCAGTCCGGGTGGGACTATGCGCGCCTCGGTGGATCGTTTAACCGTGGGATATCACCGCATTGATGAGGACTACTTCTACGGCTACATCGACGAAATCCGTATATCAATCGGGGACAGGTATTGTGGCGTGTTCGATACTGACGACCAGAACGCGCTTCCTCAAGCCTGCCGGTTATACCAGAACTTCCCGAATCCGTTCAACCCGACGACAACCGTGGGTTTCAATCTCATGAGGGGGAATCATGTCAAGTTGAATATCTTCGACATAAAGGGTCGCTTGGTTAAAGAAGCGCTGAACTGTTATCATTCAGCCGGATATCATGCTGTCGATATCGATGCTCGCAATCTGACTACCGGTGTATATATATATCGCTTAAATGCAGGAGAATTTACAAGTACGAATAAGATGCTGCTGGTGAAATAAAGATAATGCAACCCCCCCTTAGTCCCCCCCTGCAATAGCAGGGGGGGACTTGATTCACTTCCCCTCAATAGAAGTGTGATTCCAAATTCAGGTCAATCAAATACCAATACCGATGTTTCGTCGCACCTGAAAGCTTGTACAATCGCTTAACATTTCTTATAATAATCACATTAATCCCGTCTTTCGCCAGATATTAATCCTGTCATAGTCAAATCGGGAGTTTCCCACGTTTCAAAGAGTTTCGGCATACATCTTGTTGCTGGTGGTGGTAGGAGGATTATACATTCTGACCGGTCAGAAACCTGAAGAGGAGGAACCACAATCTGACCTGGATACACCATCCCCCGCCCTTGGTCGAGCTGTTGCTACCGCTGTTCATCAGGCTGTTACAGACCCATACTTTGCACCGCTTGAGAAGTTAGCCGAATACCTGTCAGAAGACCTGGATAGAGATATGATTACCATCGACCAGATGACCAAGTGGGCTCTGGATGATCAGTTTCCGATATGCTTCGTCTGGGAAACCGATGGCAGCCGCATCGAGGTCGATAATCCCGCTTCACCATGGGCACTCGAGCAAGTGGTGGAAATTATTCGGCAGTGCGTTTACAAAGATAATCCAAGCGGATTACTCTTTGTCAACACATTTAAGGTGAAGGACGAGAAGTACTGGCTTGGATTCCTGAAGGTGCCGATGAATGCTGAGGAACCGACGCAGATGGTCGGCATATTCTTCAGTATGGATCATTACATCATAGAGGACGTGCCACGACTGATCGACAAACTGGTTTCACGGCGGCGTTTTCCTTTAGTGGCGTTCCAGTTAAACGATCCACCCATGCAAAAAGAACCTGATGGCGACATCTCTTTTAGAATCCTCGATGAGAGCGGTGTTGTCTATTTCCAGCGCGGGCGGACGTTTGAACAGGATAAGATGATCTATGCGGAATCGACGTGGTATCCCAAGCCGATTGTCTGCATGCAGGAAAATTGGGATCTGCAGGTGTTCAGCTCCAACGCAGTTGCACCGGAGAAAGAGGGTCGTAAGAATCGGAAACCATGGCTTGCATACATCATCGCCCTAATGGTGGTGACTTTTCTCTATTGGTGGGGTCCGTCCTCATACGGCAGGATTATTAAACGGTCGACTGCTGAGGAATGACAACCACCAAGGGACACCACCCTGGTTAGAAAAACTGAGGAATTACTTTGGTAGAGATTTCACCACTCGCACGAACTGCGATAACCAATATAATACCGTATGAACCTGGCAAACCAATATCCGAGGTTCAACGCGAATACGGACTGACGGACGTTATTAAGCTCGCATCTAACGAGAATCCGTTGGGACCATCACCCAAAGCGATGAAAGCTGTTCGAGAGGCATTGCCGGAAGTTCATCGATATCCCGATGGCGGCGGATATTATCTCAAGCAGAAACTGTGCGACCGACTGCAGGTCTTACCCTCTCAGCTCGTGATCGGCAACGGATCCGCTGAAATCTGCGAGCTGATAACTGAAGCGTTCGTCGGCAAGGGAGATGAGGCTGTTATCGGAAAGCAGGCGTTTTTCAAGTACCGTGTCGCTGTACAAATCATGAACGGCGTTATCGTCTGGGCTGACATGCCCGATTTCACCTACAATGCTGAGGAGATGCTTTCCAGGGTGACTAGTTGCACAAAGCTGCTGTTCGTAGCTAATCCGAACAATCCGACCGGCACGCTGATGGGTAAGGATCAGGTAAAACTGCTCATGGATGAACTTCCCGGGCATGTCATTGTCGTGTTCGATGAAGCCTATTACGATTATCGCAATCGGGAAGTATTTCCTGAGACAATTGAATACCTGCGGCAGGGTCGCAACGTAATAATCCTGAGGACCTTTTCGAAGTCATACGGCTTGGCTGGGCTGAGGATCGGATATGCGATAACGTCAGAACAGATAGCTCGCGCTTTGAACGGCGTCCGCGAGGCATTCAACGTCAACAGTTTGGCGCAGGTAGCAGCCCTTGCTGCACTCGATGATGAGGATTTCCTTCGGGAGGGGATCCGGATGAACGAGGAGGGGAAAAGGTACTACTATCGTGAACTGGAGAGAATCGGCTTGGAGTATGTCCCCACCGAAGCAAATTTCGTGCTGATAGAGGTTCCCATACCCGGGCGCGATCTGTTTCATGAACTGTTGAGGAAAGGCGTTGTGGTCAGATCTGTTGACGGTTATGGATTGCCGAATCACGTGCGTGTTTCAATCGGGCTTCCCGATGAGAACCGTCGTTTCTTTACCGCACTCGAGGAGCTTCTGATCGAACTTGGGTTGCGGTAACCGCTAAATCGGTCAACAGCCCAGGATTTTTTCGATCTGAACGGTTGACTTGGCATCATTGCACAGTATATTAACAACTTTGGAAGTTATCATTTAAACATAGAATTGCAGGAGGTGGAGGGTATGAGCAACAGTAAAATAGATGAAGCGGTTTGGGATAACAAGGAACATGATTGGATCGGGAAATCGTTCTACTCCATACATTTCTTCAGTCTGTTTTACAATCCGATCGGTCTGGGCGGGAAACTGGAACAACTGAATCGCGAAGCCAGGGCTGGTGGATGTAAAATAATCGGTAAAATGGTGTTGATCGAATATGGCATGTTCAAGGGTCGAGCCATGATCGAGATCGAAAAGCAGGATAAATACGACGCTAACTTACTGAACTTCGAAGATAAAACAAACGTGGATACCATGGTCTATCGCGGTGCGCCCAACAAGAAGTCTGAAAGTATCAGGCGGTTGTCAGAAAGGGTTGCATCCCGCCGCGGCATGGCTCCGCGTATGATGTTTTACATGTATGTTCCAAGTGGATCCGCCGACAGTTACAAGACCATTCTGTTCGCGATTACCTGAGGCGATGTCAGATGGAGGACAAGATACGTTCAGTAGTAGATCGGATCCGCTGGCTCGGTCATGCGAGCTTTAAGCTCAAAGGCTCGAAAACGATCTACATCGATCCATGGAAACTCCCCGCTGGCGAGGGCGGTGATGGTGACCTGGTTCTGGTTACCCACGACCATTATGACCACTGCTCTCCCCCGGATATCAGGAAAGCGCTGGGTCCGGATGGCAAGGTTCTGGCGGCTGAGTGTTGCAAGGTAAAATATCCAAGGGCGGATAAATATACACTGCCATGGATGAAACACCGGTTAGCCGGCATCAACGTCTATGCCACGGCAGCTTATAACATCAACAAGCAGTTCCATCCGAAGGAGTTGGGGCATGTCGGCTACGTAATAGACTTTGAAGGCGTCAGGATATATCATTCAGGGGACTGCGACGCTTTCCCGCACATGAAGGATATTTCGTGCGACATAGCACTGCTGCCGGTCTCCGGGACTTATGTGATGGATCCGCTTGAGGCTGTCGATGCCTGCAACCTGCTGAATCCGCAAGTCGTAATACCCATGCATTGGGGCGATCCCGATGTTGTCGGAACGAAAACTGACGCCGAGCGATTTGCTGAACTGGCTCCGTGTGAAGTTATTATCCTTAATGCCGCACGATAACCGGAAAGACAGTATCAGTGATAGTTGGTATAATTCCTGCCAGGTACGCATCGACGCGGTTCCCCGGCAAGCTGCTGGCAGATCTGCATGGGCAGTCTGTTCTGGAGCGAACCTGGCGGAGAGCTACCGGTGCAAGGTTACTCGATCGATTGATAATTGCCGCGGGTGATGAAAAGATAGCCATTGCTGCGCGTAATTTCAGTGCGGAGGTTGTCGATATATTTAAGGATTGTGCAAGCGGTAGTGACAGGATAGCTGAAGCGATAGTTCAGATCGAGCGCAACGGCGAGAGCTTCGATATTGTAGTTAATATTCAGGGGGACGAACCTTTAATCAAATCCACAACCATAGATAAAGTGATTGAGCGGCTGAAAGCTGATCCGCAAGCCGGTGTAACAACACCGGTTACGCCGATAAAGTCCGTTGAAGAGTACAATGATCCTTCGGTGGTGAAGGTGGTTCTGGATACATCGGGTCACGCGCTATATTTCTCAAGGGCACCGATTCCATACGGATGGGATGGTAAAGCTCGGATCGCTTATAGACATATCGGTTTATACGCTTACCGGCGGGACGTTCTGATGGATTTTACGAAACAGCCGCCCTGTCTGCTGGAATTGACTGAGCAACTGGAACAGCTCAGGTTGCTTTATAATGATGTCAAGGTGTCGACGATTGTGGTTGAAGACGCAGGGATGGGGGTGGATACGGAAAATGATCTTGAACAGGTAAAGAATTTGATAAAGACAAATAGAAAATAGCCATAATATTCCATGAAGATAATTTTCCACCCTCATGCTATCTAAAGAATCTCACATAGAGGAGCTTTGAAAGCCGAAGTTGCCAATACTGTAAGAAACGGGGAGCGTTTTCAGGCAAAATTCGATAGATGTGGATTTCGAAAAAACCATTCTGGTGAGTATCATTGGCGTGGTAAAACTTATAATACTAAATAAATAGAAGCAATTTGTGTTGAAGAGCCAAACAATCTGAATTATAATAACTGTAATAGTTAGATATTTCTAAAAAGGACAAGAGGCAACAATGCAAGTTAGTTGTGACCCTCGGTACAACATCGCATATATAAAGCTTAAAGAGAAACAATCGGAAGTAGAAACAATCATATTAAGCGAATCGGTTAACATCGACCTTTAACCAGATGGCTCTGTTTTCGGGATTGAGCTCTTGAACGCGAATGAACAATTAGGTTTATTAACCGGTGAGAATATAACCTTCCTCAACGAGGCAGAGGGTAAAAAGATAGTTTTAGATTTATCTTGAACGTTTCGACTGTTTATATCTAAAGGGAGAATTCTGTTGCCACGGTCTTCCAAACCCAAGACCAAATTCATCTTTTTCACCGGTGGTGTAGTATCATCGCTGGGTAAGGGTATATCAGCGGCGTCGCTCGGACGTTTGCTCAAGGCGCGCGGTTTCAACGTGACCATAATGAAGCTCGATCCCTATATCAACGTTGATCCGGGTACGATGAATCCTTACCAGCACGGCGAGGTATACGTCACCGACGACGGCGCTGAAACCGACCTCGACCTGGGGCATTACGAGCGCTTCCTCGACATTTCGATGAGCAGACTTAACAACGCTACTACCGGGCAGATATACGATAGCGTCATCTCCCGCGAGCGAGCGGGGGATTATCTCGGTGGCACAGTTCAGGTTATTCCACACATCACCGACGAGATCAAGAAGCGTATCTGTGCGGTTGCCGGTAGTGACGGCGGCTGGGACGTGGTTATCGTCGAGATCGGCGGTACGGTCGGCGACATCGAGAGCCAGCCGTTTCTTGAAGCCATCCGCCAGATGGGGTTGGAACTCGGTCACCGCAGTGTTGCTTATGTACATCTGACTCTCGTGCCGTTTATTTCAACATCCGGCGAGATAAAAACCAAGCCGACCCAGCATTCGGTTAAGGAGCTGCGTGAGATAGGTATCCAGCCGGACATCCTCATCTGCAGAACCGGACGAAGGTTGAATCAGGCTTTGAAACAAAAAATCGGTATGTTCTGCTCAGTGCCTTCCAAAGCCGTTATCGAAGCGATAGACGTGGACAGCATCTACGAGGTGCCGCTCAACCTCGAGCGAGAGGGGCTGAGCAGTATTATCCTGAAGCAGTTGAATCTGAAATGCGGTCGTCCTGATCTGAAGGTGTGGGAGGAGACACTAAACAGTAGTCATAAGCTTCCACGGACGGTCGATATAGCAATATGCGGTAAATATACAGGACTGCACGATTCATATAAAAGTATTATGGAAGCGTTTGTTCACTCGGGCATAGCTAATAATGCAAAGGTAAACCTGCGCTGGGTTGACTCGGAAGAAGTGACGGATGGAAATGCAGCGGATATGCTCGATGGAGCGTCGGGACTGCTGATTCCCGGTGGATTCGGCGACCGGGGGATAGAAGGGAAGATATCCGCGATACGCCATGTCAGGGAGCAGGGGATACCGTTCTTCGGTATATGTCTGGGTATGCACTGCGCTGTGGTTGAGTTTGCCCGCAATGTTCTCGATTTAAATAAAAGCAATTCCAGCGAATTTGCTCCGAGAACAAAACATCCGGTCATTGATCTGCTGCCGGATCAGAAGAAGATCAGGAAAAAGGGTGGCACTATGAGGCTGGGCGCTCAACCGTGCCACATTCAACCCGGATCTCTCGCCTATAAGATATATGGACAGGAATTGATCACTGAACGGCACAGGCACCGTTACGAGTTTAACAACAAGTACCGGAAGTTTTTCGAGAAAGCAGGCATGATTTTCGGTGGTCTATCACCCGATCATAAGTTGGTGGAGATGGTTGAAATTCCCGATCATCCCTGGTTTATAGGCTGCCAGTTTCACCCGGAGCTAAAGAGTAGATTTACCAAGCCACATCCGATCTTCCGGGCATTTGTTAAGGCATCGCTGGCTTACAAGGATGGCATAGTAGAAAAAACTGAGAAATAGGAGTTATGGGTTGTTCTCGGTGGGTACGGTACTCCCAGTCTGTCCGAGAATAAGGGAGTCAGCCGCTGTCACCTCTCCGCAGGTGACAGCAACACTATGATAGGGTTATAATTAGGCTGTCACCTGCAGAGAGGTGACAGCGGCTCTGAATCATTTTCGAACAGACTGTTTCGTTGGAATATTCATGCTGCAAGCCTTAGGTCTGGCATATCACGAATCATTCACCAAGCATGACGCGGGACCGGGTCATCCGGAGGTGCCGGAGCGTGTTAATGCTGTGATGGATGTAATCAGGACCGCGACCTGGTCGAAGTCGGTCGAGGTGGTGGAGGCGCGGGAAGCAACGCAGGGTGAGGTCACACTGGTGCACCAACCCGGGTATGTGGACGCCATACGCAGGTTATGTGAGGCAGGCGGCGAATTCCTGCCGGCTATGGAAAGCAATGTCGGACCGGAGTCGTATCCTGCGGCGATGAGAGCAGTCGGTGCCGGCTTGACTTTGGCTGATGGAGTAATGGAAGGTCGATGGAAAATCGGATTTGCTCCCACACGCCCTCCCGGCCATCACGCCGTTAAGGACAGACCGAAGGGATTCTGTATATTTTGCAGTATTGCTGTTGCGGCTAAATACATTAAGAAGAATTACAGAGTCGATCGAATAGCCATTGTTGATTTTGATGTACATCACGGGAACGGCACCGAAGAAGTCTTTTGGGAAGATTCGACGGTTCTCTACTGTAGTTTGCATCGCGATAATCTCTTTCCGTATAGTTCTGGAAGAATATCTGATATCGGAGCGGGGAAAGGTGAAGGCTTTACTGTTAACATCCCACTGCCCGCTGGATGCGATAGTGAAACATATTTGAGTGCCTTCGACCGTTACATTACTCCGAAGGTGCAGGATTTCAAGCCGCAGGTTCTGCTCGTATCCGCCGGTTTTGATGCTCATATCCGGGATATTATTGGTGGAATGCGCTTGACGGGTGAAACTTACGAGGGTATTGCCGAACGTCTGCTGGAGCTTGCAGACCGGGACGCTGAAGGTAGAATCGTATCGCTTCTTGAAGGTGGGTATGATATCGAAGGTCTTCGTGAAGGTGTATCCAGATATCTCGGACGGCTGATTAAAGGTTATGGATAAAGTCAGACTGAAAAACCTCAGATTCCACGCCTATCACGGTTGCCATAAGGAGGAAACCGAAGAAGGTCAGAGGATTGAGGTGGATGTCGAGCTGTCCGGTAGTCTGCGCCATGCTGGCAATACGGACAATCTGGAAGACACACATGATTTTGAAACGATATATGGGATCGTAGCTGAAACGCTGAAAAATACACGGTATAACCTGCTTGAATCGCTCGGTGAGGAGATCTGCCGCCGGTTGTTGGCTGCCTTTTCCGGCACAGAGGTCAGGCTGGTGCTGCGAAAACCGAATCCCCCGATAGACGGCGAGCTTGATTCCGCCGAGATCGAGATCGTACGCAGATGAAGGACCCCGTGGAAGAGAATGCTTATATCTCCGCGGGATCGAACCTTGGAGATCGGAGAGCAAATTTAACCCGGGCTTTTAACGAACTTGCTACCAAAGATCACATAGATGTCATATCAGTCAGCAGCCTTTACGAGACTGAGCCGTGGGGCTGGACCGATCAACCCAATTATTTTAATTGCGTTTTTAAGGTTCGAACAGCCTTGCAACCAGACGACCTTCTACGGCTGCTTAAAGCTATTGAGAGAGTTGCCGGTCGCAAACCCGGCGGTGAAAGGTGGAGCCCGCGTGAACTGGACCTGGATATACTAATATACGGGGAGTTAATAATAGACAGTTCAAAGCTGACAATTCCTCACCCGGAGCTTATCAACCGCAGGTTTGTGTTGTTGCCTCTGGTTGAGCTTTGTCCGGATTTGGCAATACCGGCAAAGGGTAGAACTGTCAAACAGGCTTTGATGGCTTGCGTTGATAGATGTTCCGTTGAGTTAATAACGGAGAAATGGTTACCCTGATGTTGTCCCCTGGAACGTATATCTCAATTGAAGGTCCAATCGGGGTCGGGAAGACTTCGTTGGCGAAGATAATCGCGGATGAGCTGGATGCCCGGCTGGTACTCGAGGAGAGCCTTGAAAACCCGTTTTTACCGGATTTTTATCGCGATCCCCACCGGTTTGCACTTCAGGTGCAGTTGAATTTCCTGCTTCTTCGTCATCGCCAGCAATCTGAGCTTAAGCAGTTGAACCTGTTCAACCAAAATGTTGTTACAGATTACATCTTCGAAAAGGATCGCATCTTTGCCTGCCTGAATCTGGAAGATCGGGAACTGGAGCTTTACAACCGGGTATTGGAGCTCTTAGAGATGGATATCCCAACGCCTGACATGGTTATCTATCTGCAGTCTTCGCCGGAAAGATTGTTGACCAATATCCGGGTACGGGATATCGATTATGAAAGATCTATTTCATTGGAGTATCTTAGAAACCTCTGTGAAATGTACAGTCAGTTCTTTTTTCACTGGAAGAAGTCACCGTTGTTAATTGTGAATGCCACGCAGATGGATTTCGTAAACAACAACCGGCATCGTCAGTTGTTGATTGAAGTTGTGCAGGAGATGCCTGCCGGAACCACTTATTTCAATCCGGAGTCTTGACATGGGACGTTTGATTGCATTAATATTGATTTTTTATATAGCCTTCACCTTCAGCCGGTTTCTAATTAAGTTATTTACTGGTTCTTGGATAAAACCCGCAGATAAAAGAAAAGAAAAATCCGAGGTTCCTCCCTGGCATAGTGATGAAATTGAGGATGCGGATTTTGAGGAATTAGAGTAGTTACGATCCTGTTGAATGATCGTTTTTTTCTTATTCCCACAAAGGAGAAAATTAAATACCAGGATTTTCAGGCGAACTGTTTTGAGCAAAGTTAATTCAGCTATCGAATATTTAAGTAAACAGAGGTAATTAATGAGAAAATTTGTCGAAACAAAGGAAGCCCCGAAAGCCTTGGCATCTTACAGCCAGGCGACTATTTACGAAGGCAAATTGCTGTTTGCCGCCGGTCAGATCGGTCTTGATCCGGAAACCGGCGTGCTCGTAAAGGGTGGAATAGGTCCCCAGATGGAACGATGTATGGAAAACCTGAAGGCTGTTCTCGAAGCGGGTTTCACTTCCTTTGAGAAGGTTCTTAAAACCACCGTATACCTGGTCAATATCAAAGACTATGCCACAATAAACGAAATTTATGCCCGTTATATGGGTGAAGATCTTCCCGCGCGGGCTACGGTGCAGGTTGCCGGGCTTCCAATGGGGGCATTAGTAGAGGTTGAATGTATCGCTGGCTATTAACCTCGACGGTTATTTTTTTTTTCGTTTTTGGAGGTGGGTGTAATTGTCTGGCAGCCCAACCTGAAAGCGTAAGCGAAACATGGTGTCCCTCACCGACCGGCGCGGCTTTGCGGTCTCTGGTGTTTCCCGGGTGGGGTCAGATTTATGTCCGAAAGCCAATAAAAGCGGTAATCTACAGCGGCATCGAACAGGCATTTATTTACGGAATTTACCGCCACCATAAGCTATTCAAGCATCATTCAGCTCTCGGGGACGATAATACCGCTGAATTTTACCGCAACAATCGAAACCGACAGGCATGGTATCTTGCTGCAGCGATAATTGTTTCAGTGATGGATGCTTACGTCGATGCCCATCTCTACCAATTTGACGTATCGGAAAAACTTGGGTTCACTGAAAGCAGAGGTGGATTCTTGGGGAGTGGCGTGATAGTAACCTTTTCATGGAGAGTACATTGATCGACCGAGCAGCAGCGCTTGAATTAGTCAGAAAGAACGTCGAGAACGAAAACCTCGTGAAACACATGATTGCCGTGGAAGCCGTCATGCGCAGACTGGCACAGCATCTTAGCGAGGACGAGGAGTTATGGAGCGTAACCGGTCTGCTTCACGATCTCGATTACAGCGAGACGGTGGACAATTTCGCGCGTCACGGCTATCGCTCGTGCGAGATGCTGGAGGGTCAACTGCCGCCCGAAGCACTGCACGCGATACTGGCGCATACGGGGCATATCGAGGCTGAGAGCAAATTCGACTGGGCGTTGTATAGCTGCGATCCGGTTACCGGTTTGATTACCGCCGCTGCGCTCATGCATCCTTCGCACAGCCTTGCTGGTCTTCAGGTAAAATCGGTCAGGAAGCGGTTCAAGGATAAGCGCTTCGCCGCGGGAGCCAACAGGGAACAGATTCTGACCTGCAGCAACATCGGACTTGAGAAGGATGAGTTCCTCGAGCTGTCGCTGGAGGCGATGAGAAGCGTGTCGGATCAGCTTGGTTTATAACTCTAATGATGTTTACATAAAGGAAATGAATTGGTTGGAGAAACAAAGCTTAGAGCGCCACGTAATATGACAATCAACTTATTCGTGGTAGCGGGACGCCCTCGTCCCGCTGCGAAAAGTCTGTCATCAAAGGCGGGGACGAGGGTGTCCCCGCTTCACAACTTCCAAGATACGAAATTGTTTATTTGCCATGCTGTAAAATGTATATCCAGCTTCAGATTCTTCACTTCGTTCAGAATGACTACTGTAATTTATCTCTAGATTAGGGTAATTAATAAAGAATTATCTCTCTATTTAATCAAATACCTAAAATGGAATTTATTGACAAACCGAAGTCCAATTGCGGCGTAATCGGTATCTGGGGAATGCCGGAGGCTTCAACGATGGCTTACCTGGGATTGTATGCGCTTCAGCATCGCGGTCAGGAAGCCGCCGGTATAGTGTCATCCAACGGTAAGAAGCTGTATCATTACGCCCGGATGGGGCTGGTTGCCGATGTTTTTCGCCGCCGTGATATCCTTAACAGGTTACCCGGAGAAGCCGCCATAGGTCACAACAGGTATTCCACCACGGGTTCTTCAAGTGCGAATAATGTGCAACCGTTGCTCGTGCAGGATCGCGATGGTCCTATTGCGCTGTCGCATAACGGTAACTTGGTGAATTACTGGAAACTGCGACGGTTTCTTGAGGAGGAAGGCTCCCTGTTCCAGACTTCAAGCGACAGTGAGCTCATACTGCAGCTTGTTGCGCGTTCTCATGGGAAGCGAATGTCTGATCGACTCATGGAAGCTTTGCAGATGGTGAATGGCGCCTTCTCACTGGTACTGATAACGAGAGAGCAGATGATAGCTGCGCGTGATCCGTTGGGGTTCAGACCGCTGTGCATCGGCAGAAGAGGTGACGGATGGGTTGTGGCGTCGGAATCCTGTGCACTGGATCTATTGGACGCAGAATACCTCAAGGATGTGACACCGGGCGAGATGGTGCTGATAGATAAGAATGGTCTGCACAGCATACAATTCAGGGAATCGAGCGAGAGAAAGCATTGCATATTTGAATTCGTCTATTTCTCAAGACCAGACAGCCGTGTATTCGGCGATAATGTGGACAAAACCAGGCGCAGGCTGGGGCATTATCTGGCTAAAGGTCACCCGATCATTGACGCCGACATCGTGATATCTGTACCTGACTCATCAAATACCGCAGCGCTCGGTTTTTCGCACGAGACTGGAATTGCCTTTGAGTTGGCGCTTATTCGCAACCATTATGTCGGACGAACCTTCATTGAGCCCGAACAGCGGATGCGTGACTTTGGTGTGAAGATCAAGTTCAATCCGGTTGTCGGTGTGCTCAAAGGTAAAAGGATCGTGGTTGTTGAGGATTCCATCGTACGCGGTACAACACTTAAGAAACTGGTCAGGCATATCCGTGACGCCGGCGCGAGCGAGGTGCATATCCGTGTCAGCTCACCCCCGATTATCAGTCCGTGCTTCTATGGTATGGACTTTCCGACGAGGGATGAGTTGATGGCAGCCTGGCATTCGGTTGAAGAGATCCGGGAATTTATCGGCGCCGACAGCCTTGAGTATCTTACCATTGAGGAGTTATTGGCTTCCGTGCCGCATGACAACGGTCAGGGTTATTGCACAGCGTGTTTCACAGGTGAGTATCCTATTCCGATAGATGCCAAGAATGATCCGATTA
>CAYYHI010000050.1:0-11767 GCA_964471745.1 uncultured bacterium
TGCCTGGGAAAATTAAACTGACCGCGGACTCCCCCTGCATCGACGCCGGCGATCCCAACAGCCCGCTTGACCCGGACGGTACGCGCGCCGACATCGGAGCGTTCTACTTCCACCAGCGTGACATCGACGTAATCCCCGACACTGTTCTGTTCGAGACCCCCGGCACCATAGACAGCGCTGCCGTAACCATCCGCAACGTCGGACTGACCTCACTGACGCTGACCAGCCGGACGATTACACCGGATAACTCTCCCTTCAGCATCGTCGATGACGTCGGTGAAGTCGAACCGCAGAGCGAGCATACAACCTGGGTTTACTTCATACCGGACGAAGCGGGTCTATACGAAGCCGTTCTTGCAATCGCCTCCGACGACCCGGACGAGGAGGTTGTCGAAGTCCCGCTGATCGGCGCTGCCTTGAGCGTTGACACCGACCGCAGCCTGCCCCTCTCCTTCGATATAAGCAGCATTTACCCCAATCCTTTCAACTCTGAGACCGTTATCCGTTACAGTATCCCTCAATCCGGGGCTGTAAATCTAAGGGTTTACGATGTCAACGGTAGAATTGTACAGGAACTGGTTTCTGGTATGCAGCAAGCCGGCTGGCATCAGGTCTCCTGGCGTGGACTTGATTCAAGAGGGCAGGCTGTTCCTTCCGGCATTTATTTCAGTGAGGTCAGGTATGAATCTCCGTCGAGTAAACCTTCGACCAGGCTAAACAAAATGCTTCTGATACGTTAATTTTACGTACTTCTAAACAATGATAGAATCCGGGTGGGTATTTCCTGCCCGGATTCGCTTGTCTTTATGATTAAGGAGGGATTTACCATGCTGAACCGAATCAATACCATTGCTGCTTTATTATTGCTTACAGTAAGCTCTGTTCTATCCGAAACCTATGTCGGTGGCAGAATGGACGGCGGCGTCTGGACGCTGGAAGGGAGCCCATATATTGTAGAGGGGGAGAGAGTTCGTATAGAAGACGACACCCTTGTGATTGAGCCAGGTGTTGTCGTTATGTTTAATCCTTTCTTATATCTAATTGGCATAGACCTTATACTGATTGCTGAGGGAACTGAGGAGGACTCCATAATGTTTATTCCTGCGGATTCGTCAATGCCTTGGAGTGGATTCGGTTTCCATGGTGACGACTCCTACGCTTTGCTTGAGTACTGCTATTTCTATTTTACCTGCGGTCACTTAGATGGCGACCCGGTCATAGCCGGACCGCGTCGGATGGAAGCGAGGCATTGTAGTTTCATTTCTCACGACAACGGCATCGAAGTGAGGGGTCCGAACTATATAATCGAGGACTGCCTGTTTGGAGGCATTCATCTCGGTTGGTCAGTCGGACCGGATTGCGGCGAGATCGATACAACGATTGTAAGAAGGTGTGTTTTCGCAACATGGCGCGGCTTTGCGACTTATAACGGCAGAGCGGAGAACTGTACATTTTTACGTGCTAATTTCGTTACCAATGATGACAGATACGATTGTGTCGTTACCAATTGCATCTTCGCCGAACGCAGTCCAGCGATAGAAGGACCTCCCCATGTTACCTACAACTGTTTTGCCACTGAAAGGATGACTTTATATTATCTGGAAGGGGTTGGTGACTGGGATCGGATCAACGCCAACGGCGATTCGACCGACAGGTTCGGCAATATGCAGATGGATCCCTGTTTCTTCGGTGAAGGACTTGTGCCTGGGAAAATTAAACTGACCGCGGACTCCCCCTGCATCGACGCCGGCGATCCTGACAGCCCGCTTGACCCCGACGGCACGCGCGCCGACATCGGTGCGTTCTACTTTCATCAGCGCGACATCGACGTAATCCCTGATACGCTCAGATTCGGCGTGTTGCATGACGATCCCGCCGATACGGTCGCCCTGACCATCTGCAACGTTGGACTGACGCCGTTACATATCACATCGCAGTCGATGGAAGCGGATGACTCTCCATTCTTCATTGTCGCTGGCGGCGGCGAGGTCGAGATCGAGCCCGAGTCCGATCATCAGACCTGGATCGCCTTCGCTCCCGGCGGACGCGGCTTCTATCAGGGTATATTCCGCATCGCTTCCGACGACCCTGACGAGGAGATAGTCGACGTTCCGCTCATCGGCGTGGCTTTGAGTGTTGAAGCGGAACACAACAGCCTGCCCCTATCCTTCGGCATAAGCAGTATTTATCCCAATCCTTTCAATAATGTGACGGGGATCATTTTCACCCTGGACAAACCCGGTTATATTGAGCTTGTGGTCTACGATCTAACCGGTCGCAAAGTGGATGTTATCGACCGGGGATTCAAACAGAGCGGTTGCTATTCGATGTCCTACAATGCTTCGCAACTTCCATCCGGTGTTTACATACTGAGCCTTGCCACGACTGAACGAAGCAGTATAAGGAAGATGCTGCTTATAAAATAGCAGGACGCCTATAACTGGGGACAGTCTCATGTACAATAAACAAAGGATCAGTAACATGAAACAGAAGTATCTTAGAATGATTGGTATGGTGATTTTGGCGATTTTTCTCTCAAATTTTATTCATTCAACACCTTTGCTGGGTGAAATCATTAGTGTAACTGATTTGATATTCTATCACCCATCAGATTCTACCATTTATTTCGTTGTGGATGGAATTCGCTGGTGGGATGATGATAGTCCATTCAGTTATCTCTTCAGACTCAAGGATGAAGCGCATCGGATTGCGCGATCGTCTGACTTCAAGCAAATGATGATTTCCCCTGATTACTTGATAACACATAATAATATTGGCAATCGTATCTATGGTTCTCGTTTTGTGTTGATGGAAGGGAATCAATGGCTGGTATCAGAGGACGCTGGTGATAATTGGGAAGAATTGAATATACCGTATTATGGAATAAACTCTCCTGGGGGAAATCCGGGTGAGTCTTTCCTGACAGGATATTTGCATAACGGGGAACGCTACCGGAGTATCTTATATTCGACTACAGACTCGTGGAATTCGTGGGACACAAGTTATGTTGTCGAGAATTGGAACAGCCACGATAATGTTATTTTATTCACAAGACAAAATGGTCATCTAATCCGTTTTCTACGAGATGAGCGTGATTATTTGGATTTTTCCAGCGACACCGGTAGAACCTGGGTTGCAGGCGATTTGGATGGCGAGCTTATTCCTCTCGCGGCGACGAGACACACCTGGGCGGGTGTTGGCGACGAATTCTATTGCGGTCATTGGGGTTTGGTCTTCTGGTGCATATCTGATTCGGGACGGATTATTCGGGAGGTGTTCGACTTTCGCGATCATGGTCCTTATGATTATGTGGATGAAGGCGGATTTCAATGGAACGAAGGTTATCTGGTAACCACGCCCAATCCGGGTGAATTCTATGCTATCATCGATTCGACTTCGTGGGATTCGTGGGGCATTAAGATGGATATCTATCACGTCTGGGATTACGGTGAAGAGATTCAGATGCTTAGGTACTATATGCCCAAATTCGAACCATGCGATCCGGAGTGGGTTGTTCCTGATATATCTCCTTTACCCTCCACTTCACTATTCTCAGTCTTCCCCAACCCCTTCAACTCATCAACAACCATCACCTACCAACTCCCGCATCCTGCTCACGTATCGCTTGTCATCTATGACCTTTGTGGGCGTATGGTTGATGCACTGGTCGACGAACGGCAGGATTGCGGAATTTACAATACAATCTGGCAGCCTGATAATCTGGCGTCGGGATTGTATTTCGTCCGGTTGGAGGTGCCTGGGCAGGCGTTATACAGTATATTAATGCTGATAAAATGAGAGGATTTTACAATGAAAAGAGCCAGGTTTAGAATCATCACCAGCGTTGGGTTCGATGATTCATTATAACCAAAGATTTATTCGGGAGTGTAAAAATGAAGTACTTGGAACGAATTTTTGTCGCATTTAGTTTCCAACTGATATTCGTAGTATCAGTCGGTTCAGCGGGCAAATGCTATGATACGCCAATATTCACCGAAAATCTTGGTCAATGGGACCAGAATGTGCTTTTCAATAGCCAGGGTAAGGGAGGTTTAACCTGGTTTATCGAAAGGGATGGATTCACCATTGTTTATTCGTTTTCTGATCGGAAAATCGTACCACTGGATGATGGAATAAGGTTGAATCGGCGAGGGACAAGGCTGGAGAATGAACCGGGGAACCATCCGTGCAAGGGTCATGTTTTAAAGTTCAGGTTCGAAGAAGGAACAGGATTAACACCGCCTGCGTCTCAATGGCTCCCCCATCAGGATCATACCGTACAAGCTGAAGAGGCTATCCCACATTACCGTCTTCCCTGGAACAATAACTATTTCCTGGGCAATGATCCGTCCAAATGGGCGCCAAATTGTGGTAATTATGAGCGAGTGACCATGTATAATGTCTGGAGTGGGATAGATATCGAGTGGCATGGCATCAATGGACACGTGGAATTTGACTTTGTGGTGCATCAGGGCATTGATCCGGAACAGATAGGCTTTCGAGTGGAAGGTTTGGATGAAGAGTTTGAGATTATGGCGGACGGGGATGAATTACTTCTGCCAACTTCGATAGGCGAACTGAGGATGGCATTACCGAAGGCGTGGACGGTGGGCATGCGAGAGAAAAAATTTGATATTACAGCCGGATTTGTCAAGGTGGGCAAGAACCGACTAAGGATCTCAACACCGCATGCTTACAATGCATATCAGAAACTGGTCATAGATCCGTTGGTGTACAGTACATTCATAGGGGGAGAGGGTTGGGATGGTGCCAAAGGTTTTTGTCCTGATGGAATGGGCGGTACGATTTTAACGGGCAAAGGTTATCTTGATTTCCCTACGACAGAGGGCGCCTTCGACCGGGAAGCGACCTTCTGTGATGCTATTATCTGCCGTGTCAACGATGATGGTTCCGATCTGGTTTTCAGCACGTTTCTGGGTGGAGGTGGGAATGATTATAGTAATAGCATTACCACTGACGAAGAAGGCGCTATACTTGTAACTGGCACGACTGGAAGTGAGGATTTTCCAATTACCGAAGGGGTCTGGGACAGGTCACATAATGGAGGGTCCCAAGATGCTTTCGTCACTAAACTAAGAGAGGATGGCAGCGAACTGATTTATAGTACTTATCTCGGTGGAGACAGAAGCGATCATAGTTACCATATCGTTTGTGATGAGGATGGGAACGCTATTATTTGCGGATCCAACATCAGCACGGATTTCCCAACTACGGATGGCGCTTTCGATGAGGAACCAGACGGCGGTGGTGAGGGATTTGTTACGTGTTTGAGCGAGGATGGCAGCGAATTGCTATGGAGTACACTTATCGGAGGCAGCGAGCGTGACGAAGTGATAGAATTGCATATAACCGCCGATGGTGAAATTATCGCGATAGGTGATACCGAAAGCCGCGATTTCCCGACTGAATCGGCATGGGATGATTCCTACGATGGAGAACAGGATGCTTTTCTGGTAAAGTTTACTGATGATGGAAGCGAACTTGTATTCAGTACTTTCCTGGGTGGTGATTCCGAAGATTGGGGAGTAACGGTTTGCACCAACGAGGAAGGACTGATCTTTGCTGGCGGTTGGACTGATAGCGATGATTTTCCAACTACCGAAGGGGCTTGGGATACCGATTTCAATGATTCACTCGGTTCGGATGGTTATATCTCATGCTTCAGTGAAGACGGGGGTGAAATGGTTTTCAGCACCTATCTGGGTGGCAGATACGATGATTGGGTAACAGATATATGCATTGCCGAGGATGGCGGTGTGTTCCTGACGGGATCAACATTCAGCCCTGACTTCCCGACGACAGATGACGCTTACGACCCTGAGGGCGCATCGATGTATGATGTTTTCATCACACATTTGAGTGCAGCAGGTGACAGCCTGATATACAGCACCTACCTGGGAGGACAAAGTCATGACAATGGGAAATGTATTTACATCGATGGAGATGATGAGTTTGTGGTTTCCGGACAGACATACAGCGATAACTTCCCGACAACAGGGGGAGCCTTCGATCGAATCCGTAACCTTTATAGCGACGTATTCCTCACGCGAATTGCGGTTAATCCACTCCCCCTGTTCTGGTTGGAAATTCCGGCTTTGCTCGAAGTTCAAGAAACCGGGGAGTTGGAAATTTTGGTTATAGGTGGAGCCTTGGATGAGGATGCGGAACTGACAATTGCCTTTCACTCCGACGATCTTCCCGTCGCTGCTGAGTTTGAAGACTTTGGTAACGGCAGCGGGATGTTTACATGGTTCACGAATTACGAAGACGCTGGAGAATACACCGCCAGGTTTATCCTTTCAGATGGTGAGAATGAACTGGCAGGTAATGTGGAGATCATAGTAGATAATGTCAATCGTTCCCCCGTGTGGGAGGACTATCCGGAAGTGATTGAAGTCGATGAAGGCGATACGCTTTCTTTCCGTATGGTGGCATCTGATCCGGATAATGACTTTCTAATGATCACAGTATTTGATCACAACCTTCCCGACGGCTGGGAGTTTCTGGACAATGGGGACGGGAAAGGTGATTTTACATGGACTCCAACCTATGATGATGCTGGAGAATACAGTGTTTTATTCAGGTTGACGGACGGGGGGGATACGCTCTATGCGCGGGTAGATATTGATGTCAATGATGTTTTCTCAGCACCTAAACAAGGAGTTCAGATTCCGGATCATTACTTTATATCCGAAGCCCATCCCAATCCGTTTAACATGCAAACTCGGATCATGTTCGGGCTGCCCGTCGCTTCGGAAGTGTCGCTGAATGTTTTCGACCTGTCCGGACGATTGGTTGACGTTATGATTGACGAGCATTTGGCAGGCGGGATTCATACATTTAAATGGCAACCGGAAACATTAACATCGGGATTGTATTTCGTGCGGCTTGATGCGAGTGGTTTTACAAAGACGCGGAAATTGGTTTTAATTCGATAATAGTCTGAGGTAACCCCCCCTTTGTCCCCCCCTACTCCGTAGGGGGGGAATCTTTCTATCTTTATCAAGCTTGACTCCCACCATCCAATATAACCTCTCCAACTGCCTTGACATCAAGTTATAAGAATCATATATTAACAAGTCTATGGTTAATACGGTCAAGCAGGCAAGCACAGCAGAAAGTGAAGTGCGTGTCCGATTTGCGCCCAGCCCGACCGGCGATCTACACGTGGGCGGCGTCAGGACTGCGCTGTTCAACTACCTGTTCGCACGGCACAACAACGGAAAATACCTGCTGCGCATCGAGGACACAGATAAGAAGCGCTCTACACCGGAAGCGATACAGGTTATTCTGGACGGACTTGGCTGGCTCGACCTGCTGCCCGACGAGGAACCGGTCTACCAGAGCAAACGAATCGAACACCACATCGTTGCCGCACAGAAGATGCTCGAAGACGGTTATGCCTATAGGTGCTTCTGCACACACGAAGAGATCGAAACCCGTCGTAAGGCGAGCGGTGGCTACATGTACGATCGACACTGTCTAAACTTAGCCGAAGCAGCGATAAAACAAAAGCTTGCAGATGACATAAAGTTCGCAGTGCGCATCAAGGTTCCCGATGGAGAGGTTGCTTTCGACGACGGCGTTCACGGCGAAACAAGGGTGTCCTGCAGTGAAATCGACGACTTCATACTGTTGAGGCGCAACGGTACGCCGACATACATGCTGGCAGTGGTGGTGGACGATGCGGACATGGGCATAACCAACATTATCCGCGGCGATGATCATCTGTCGAATACGCCCAAGCAAATACTGATCTACCGGGCGTTGGGGTGGGAAATCCCTAAATTTGCTCACGTACCGCTCATCCTCGGTAAGGACAGAAAACGGCTGTCAAAACGGCACGGCGCGACATCGATTACGGAATACCGCGACGCCGGTTACCTGCCGGAAGCGATGATCAATTTCCTCGGACTGCTTGGCTGGTCGCCGGGTGATGACCGTGAGATTATCAGCCGACGTGAACTGATCGAACTGTTTGACATCTCCGGCATCCAGTCCAAGGGAGCGGTCTTCGATGACGATCGCGCCCGCTGGCTGAACGGGCAGTATTTAGGAATGACCGCATACGAGGATGTGGCTAAACAGCTTTCTGAATTTGCAGCGGAGGCAGTTGAAACCGGCATACTGAAACAAATGCCGACCAGTAAACAGGTTAAAGCTGCCTGGGACCTGTTCAACAATCGAATACACTTCCTGAAAGAACTGTTCAATGAATGCGGCTACATGTTCCGCGACCCGGTGAAATATGATGAAAAGGGCGTCAGGAAACATTTTATGAAGGATGACGTCGTTAATAATCTGGAGGTGTTGACGAACGACTTTGTTGGGATGAGCAGTTTCAGCGTTGAATCAGCAGAACAGGTAGTCCGGGTTCGAGCCGGGGAATTGGACGTTTCACCGGGCAGGCTTATTCATCCGATAAGGCTGGCTTGTTCCGGTGTGACGGGAGGCCCCGGGTTGTTCGAGATGCTGGAAGCACTCGGGAAAGATGTGGTCGTCAGGAGGATACGAACCGCAATTAATTGGATTAAGAACAATAATAACAAATAGATAAGGAAATGAAGAGAACCTATCAACCATCAAATCGCAAGCGGCACAACAAGCATGGGTTTCGCTCGCGGAACAGCACGCGAAACGGGCGGAAAATAATGGCACGCCGCCGCTTTAAGGGACGCAAACGCCTGACTGTTTCCGATGAGATGCGACGACAGTAAACGCTTCCCACGAGGCAGCCATCTGAAGGGATACAAGGCATTCAACGCGGTATTCAGGCATGGCATCCGAATGCAGGGACGGTATTTAAGGATTTTTTTTTATCCGACGGAAAACCGCCGCGTATCGGTATAACTACACCAAGGAGTTCGGGGAAAGCGGTTCGCCGCAACCGAATTAAACGGGTGATGCGCGAGGCTTATCGGCTAAATAGGAAGCGATTCCCGGATACCGGCGCGATTTTGTATCTTCTTAAAAGTTCGGAAGATGAACCGAGATTAATAGAAGAAATGTTTGAATTGGCGGAGAGGATTCAGCAGAAGTTAGAGCATGGCTAACAAATAATTTCGTATCTTGGAAGTTGTGGAGCAGGGACGCCCTCGTCCCCGCTTTTGAGGACAGACTTTTCGCAGCGGGACGAGGGCGTCCCGCTACCACGAATACGAGAAGACTTATTAGCCGTGTTATAAACGAAATATCTCCAACTGAAGGAAAGGATGATAGCTAAATACTTAATCATATTGGTTCGTGTCTATCAAAGGTTTATAAGTCCTTTGTTCGGCGCGAGATGCCGTTTCTATCCGACCTGCTCACAATACTCGATCGAAGCGTTGAAAAGACACGGCGCAGGTATAGGCGTGGTTTTATCCGTCCGGAGATTGCTTAAATGCGGTCCCTGGCATCCGGGCGGTATAGATTCAGTACCTTAATACTCTTGGTTATTAACAATTTATATGGATAAGAGAACCATAATAGCATTCGTCATTATTGGAATAGTATTTTTATTCTATGATGATTACCTACGTTGGATTTACCCGCAGCCGCCGGAGTCTGAGACCGATTCCACTGCGGTTGCTGAAGAGGAAGTTTATACTAAAAGAGCACCGCGAACTCGAAGCGAAGATCAATATATAGGTTCCCCTTCTGAAGATTCTCTCGAGACGTTTGCGGTGGAGGAAACATCATTTGAACCTATAAAAACCGAAACTTTGCCGGAGAGAATTATAATCGTTGAGACAGAAAGAATACGGGCAAAGTTGTCGAGCAACGGCGCGAGGTTGGTTTCGTATCAGCTTAAACCAAATGGACGCTACCTGAAGATGGATGAGGAGATGTTGCCCAATACTGATGCGGCAAGACCCGGATTCAGATTCTGGACTTACGATGGTCCCCAGGAAACGAACCGGATGCAGTTCAGGTTGGCAGGCGATGAAAGCGAAGGTGACAAGGTATATCGTGTGAATAAAGGGGAGATTAGAAGAGTCGAGTTTGTAACCGACCTCAGTCAGGAGCGGAGTCTGTCAGTAGTCTATAAGTTCAACGGTGATGGATATGTGTTCAACTGTAGAGTAAAAGGTGTTGGACTGGAGAACACCTGGGTGAGAGACTATGCGGAGATCTACTGGAGTGGTGGGCTTGGCGCTGATGAAACACCATCAATGGTAGTGAGGAAATCCGCAATACCTGGCATGTCTGATTCTAATTATTCAATGGCAACTGCAATTCCTACTGGAGCTGGAATGTCTGATACTTATTATTCAAAGGCTTATGTATATTTTGCCGGAGACGTGCTTGAGCATCAAAAGATAAACAAGAAAAAGACAATCGTAAACGGTCCATTAAGCGGAGAAACAAGGTGGTGTGCCGTCAGGACGAAATACTTCATGGCAGCGTTGATTCCGGAGACGAGAAATGCCATCGGCGCCTGGATGGAAAGCATTTTCGATTCTACTTATACCGGCAATGACCACCCAAACCGACTTGGAGCGGGACTGCGAGTACCGCTAAAAAAGGGACTTCCGGAAACTCCGGTGAAAGTGTATTTGGGGCCTATCGATTACGATATTTTAGGCAAGGTTGACCCAAGCCTGAGAAAGACTATGAACTGGGGGTGGAAGATTATCGCCCCGTTTTCCAAAGCGATCCTGTGGTCTCTGAAGAAGCTTGGTCATCTGATACCGAATTACGGAATCTGTATAATTATTTTTTCAATACTTATCAAGGTAATTGTTTGGCCCCTTACCCGTAAGAGCTACCAGTCGATGGCGGCTATGCAGAAGCTGCAACCTAAAATAAAGGCAATGCGAGAAAAGTATAAGAACGAACCGCAGCGCGTTCAGAAAGAGATGATGAAGCTCTATAAGGAGGAAAAGGTCAATCCGATGGGTGGCTGCCTGCCGATGCTGCTTCAGATGCCATTGCTATATGGACTATTTATTGTGTTCAGGTCAACAATTGAGTTCCGCAGAGCGCCCTTCGTACTGTGGATAAACGATCTTTCACAGCCGGACATTATCTTTAACCTGCCTTTTTCGCTGCCGTTATATGGGGCGCATGTGGCATTGCTGCCTATCCTGATGGGTATTTCAACCTTCTTCCAATCCAAGAGCACGATGACCGATCCAAATCAGAAGATGATGCTCTACTTCATGCCGATATTCATGACCCTTATCTTTAATCAATTTCCCTCAGGGTTAACCCTTTATTATACATTATTTAACATCCTAACCTTGGTTCAACAGAAGATTACCCCTCCACCAAAACCTGTAGAGATAACGAACGGTAAAACTTAGCAATAATTAACGAATGATGAATTCAGCAGTATACTGCACTGGCGATATAATCGCGGCTGAGACAACACCTTCCGGCAGGGGAGGACTGTCGGTTATCAGGATTTCCGGGGCAGAAGCAGGCAGCATAGTGAGTAATCTGTTTGATAGAGAATTGCCGGGGAAGGATAAACATCGTTATGGCAGGCTGTTACGGAAATCAAACAAAAGCGGGGCGATGATTGATGAGGTTGTGGTTTCCTGTTTCAAGGCACCGAATTCGTACACAGGTGAAGATGTTTACGAGATTTCCACGCACGGCAGTCCGGTAATTGTAGCGGACGCACTGAACGCTATATATGAGCAGGGCGTGAGACCAGCAGGACCCGGTGAATTTACGCTCAGGGCTTTCCTGAACGGGAGAATCGACCTGACGCAAGCCGAGGCAATAGCCGATTTGGTGAGTGCTTCAAGTCGGGAAG
>CAYYHI010000050.1:11777-19293 GCA_964471745.1 uncultured bacterium
TCGGGAAGCAGCTAACCAGGCGCTGAAACAACTGAGGGGAGGTATTGGCAAAGTTACGGAAAGGATAAGCAGGAATATATTGCAACTATTGACCCAATGTGAGCTCGAACTTGATTTTGTAGAGGATAACATAGAGCTGATCCCTACCGGACAAAAAATAGAGATGCTCTCGGAAACGCTGGATGAGATCGACAGTATGCTGGATGGTTACAGCAGATCAAGACGATTGCGGGAAGGTGTGAAGGTGGCAATTACCGGACCGCCAAATGTAGGTAAAAGCAGCCTGTTCAATGCCATGATCGGTAAACCAAGGGCAATTGTACATAGACTACCGGGGACAACCCGTGATGTGCTGCAGGCGGATTGCATTATTAAGGGTGTGAAGTTTCAACTCTTTGATACTGCCGGAATAAGAGAAACAATAAACGAGATTGAAGACGAAGGTGTACGGAGAGCATTGGAGACGGCAGATAATGCAGAAATGAGGATAGCGGTATCTTCAGTGGATATGAACGATATGAAGATTGAGGATGCGCAAGGGAACGGTAATACTATTAAGGTATTGAACAAGATTGACTTAAAAGATGGAAAAGTATCGGCAGATGTATTAAAGGTATCGGCTCTGCAAGGTAATGGGATAAGCGAACTTAAAGACAAGCTCTATGGAGCTATAGTTACTATTGACAAAGCAGAATCATATACTATAAGCAGAGAGAGGCATTATCATGCGGTAATGCTGGCGCGAGATTCTATTAATCAGGCAAAAAACGGATTTGAGAGCGGATATCCGAGTGAGATGATCGCTGAAGAACTGCGTGAGGCTGTAACAGCAATGGATAAACTGACAGGCAGAAGGAGCCTGGATGCGCTGTTGGAAAATATTTTTAGTGAGTTCTGTATCGGTAAATAAATAAGAATAGAGGGAACTGAATGTTCCACGTGGAACATTATATAGTGTAGTATAAAAAAACGGGCAGTTTCCCCATTTAATTGTCATTCACACGAAATAGTCTGTCCGAAAATACCAAATTGTCTCGGTATTCATCATTCCAACGAAAGTTGGAATCCAGAGATGTTGCTGATATTGCTGGAGTTACTGGATTCCATCTTCCGATGGAATGATGAGTTTAAATGTAATCACTTCATTCTCGGACAGACTATTTCGCGGGAACGACAATGAATCACTGACACTACACTATCAGATTAAGTGTTGTGAAAATTCCAGGAGGATTAATGGAGATTAAGATCAACAGGGATCTCACAGAGTTATTAGGTGAAACCCCCATGTTCCGTGAACTTGAAGAGAATGAGCGAGCAGAGATAGCTGTCAGGATGGAGCTGAAGCAATATGATACGGGTAAGGAACTATTTCGTGAAGGCGATCCGGGTGGGCAGCTATTAATAATCTTCAAAGGTTCGGTGGAAGTGCAGAAGTTGCGCTCGCACGGTGAGGGAAGGATAGTAATCGCCCGTTTCGATCGCGGCGGTGTACTCGGTGAAATGTCGCTAATTGACGGTATGCCGCGTTCAGCTACAGTGGTTGCTGCCAAACCGACGAAGGTTTACATACTTTCGCAGGAAGGCTTGGATGAGATCGTTGAAAATAATCCACACCTTGCAGTTAAATTCCTGAAAGGATTGGCAGCTCTACTTTCCTTAAGGTTGCGTAACACCTCCGGTTGGTTTGCAGACGTTTTCTAATTGCAAGATTTGCGTGGTTAATTCGCCTGAGTATCCACTTGATAGTTCCTGTTGAAAAAGTTCGAATTACCCGCTGGCAGACGCCCTCGTCTGCCAGTAAAACTGATGCATATCAAGTACTTATCTGGCAGAAGTGGGCGTCTGCCAGCGGATTGGTGACGATTCCAATGAGTTTTTCAACATGCAATAAATAATGGATTTTTCAGACAGCGATTATGACGTTTTGGTCGCAGGTGGCGGTCATGCCGGTTGCGAAGCGGCGGCGGCAGCAGCCCGTATGGGTTCAAGAACCTTGCTGGTTACCCTTGATGTGAATGCCCTGGGTTGCATGTCCTGCAATCCCGCTGTCGGTGGTATCGCCAAGGGGCATCTTGTTCGAGAGATCGACGCTCTTGGTGGAATTATTCCGCTTATCGCCGACCGAACCGCCATCCAGTTCAGGGTGCTTAATCGCTCGAAAGGATTTGCCGTATGGTCACCACGTGCCCAGTGTGATCGAAAACTCTATTCGAAAGAGATGGCGAGGGTAATTAAAGGCTATCCCAACCTGGAGCTTATCGAGGGCAAGGTCATCAGGATACTAACCCGCCGCGGCAGGTGTGTCGGGGTTGGACTGGATGACGGCAGTGAAATTACCACCAGAGCGGTTGTCCTGACATGCGGTACGTTTCTTAACGGTATTATCCATCGTGGTACCGACAGTGAAGAGGGCGGCAGGATAGGCGAACCGCCGGTTTCCGGTCTGACTGAAATCCTGTCTGAACTTGGGATTGAATATGGCAGGCTGAAGACGGGAACACCACCCAGGCTCGATGGCGACTCGATCGATTTCAGCCTCACCCAACGTCAGGACGGCGATGAAGATCCGATCTTCTTCTCGCTTGCCACCAATGCTCAGA
This sequence comes from uncultured bacterium, assembly GCA_964471745.1. GTDB lineage: Bacteria > Electryoneota > AABM5-125-24 > Hatepunaeales > Hatepunaeaceae > CAYYHI01. Next base: position 14,378 of record CAYYHI010000050.1, read on the forward strand.
AGTTGCCTCATCGACCCTGCTGGATAACCTATACCAACGAGTCGGTTCATGCTGAAATCCGGAAGGGTCTGGATCGCTCGCCGCTATACTGCGGTAGAATTAAAGGCGTTGGACCGCGCTATTGTCCATCCATAGAGGATAAAATCGTTCGTTTTTCCCATCACGATCGTCATACGATGTTCCTTGAACCCGAAGGACTGGATACGAATGAGGTATACCCGAACGGATTTGCCACCAGCCTGCCGGTTGACGTACAGATAGCCGCACTGCGCAAGGTTAAGGGATTGGAAAATGTGAGTATGACGCGCCCCGGTTATGCCATAGAATACGATTACTTTCCGCCACACCAGTTAAAACCGACCCTTGAATCCAAACGCGTGCCCGCCCTCTACCTTGCCGGACAGATCAACGGAACCTCCGGATACGAAGAAGCTGCAGCGTTGGGATTGGTCGCCGGCGCCAACGCGGCTCTCAGCACAAAGGGCGATAGAAGGACGTTTACGCTCGGAAGGGATGAGGCTTACATCGGCGTGCTGATCGATGACCTGATTACCAAGGGAACGGATGAGCCCTATCGTATGTTCACTTCCCGTGCGGAATTCAGGCTTAAGCTCAGGCTCGATAACGCTGTCGCCCGCTTGACCGGATCAGGATACGAGATCGGTTTGGTCGAAAAAGCGCAATTTGATAAAATGGTGGATGCGGAGCGACGTCTGAGTGAAGTCCTGGAATTCCTGTCGAAGACCAGGATAGAGGAATCCGGGCATTTGTTGTCCTTGTATGATATTCTAAAGCGACCGGAGGCGCAACTTTCGTCGGTTCTCGCAGGGTGTAAAGACGCTGCCTGGCTGGGTGACGATTTACTTTCAGGTAACGGTGAATTTTCAAGACGTGTCAGCGCCGAAATCAAGTACTCCGGCTATATGAAACGGCAGGAATATCGGGCGGCTGAACTGCGTCGTAACAGGTCCAAACGTATTCCAGATGATCTTGACTTCTCTCTGATAAAGGGATTATCTTGCGAAGGGCGGGAAAAACTGTTGAAGATCAGACCGGGTGATCTGGGGCAGGCTTCAAACATCCCTGGGATGACTCCAGCCGATCTTGCTGTCCTGCTCGTCTATCTTAAACGCCGAACAGCTTCATTGTGAATAAAATGTTGACAACTCTACACCATTGTTATTATTTGCCGTACATTCAATATGTTACGTTTATGAACCGATTAACGCTCTGATGTTGATAACATGCTTGATATTTACCGTAAGATAGTCGTAGATGCTAATAAGAAGATGAATTTGGTGTCGCGACGGAATGTTGAGAACTTACTGAAAGTGTTAATTGATGAATCGCTTCTCCCGTTGAAGTGGGATGTCTGTCATCTTCGTTCTCCATTGATAGACATCGGCAGCGGCGCGGGCATCCCCGGCATTCCTTTGAAGATTGAAAAGCCTGAACTTGCGTTGACGCTTCTGGATGCCAACAGGCGTAAATCGCTGTTTCTTAAGCAGGTTATAGAACAGCTTTTGTTGGATGATGTCGAGGTTGTGCGTGAAAGGGCTGAAAATATATGTTATGACAGCGCTTACAGGGAGCGGTTCGGCACACTGACCTCTCGCGCGGCATGTTCATTGAAGGATTTGCTGATTTGGGGTGGATTTTTACTGAAGTCGGGTGGCGAGCTAATCCTCTGGAAGGGTTCTTCTCTGGATGAGGAAATGGTTGGATTGGATACCGACGGTTGGGATGACCCGGATTTCCTAAGACAACCAAGTGGGTTGACCCTGGTCAGGTTTGTTAAGTCGTAAACCTTACAATCCCGTCGGGTATTGCTGTTTGTCAGATTAATAACCTGTATTATTATACACATAGCAGTAATCTTATTGAGCATACTGAAACCCGATTTGCGAGCAAATCGGGGCACACAATGAGCATACTTAAACCCGATTAGCAAGCAAATCGGGGCACACGGCGTTGTATAGGGTCCGACGCTCAATAGAAAGTTACAGCTTAATAATTTTCACTTTATGCTAAAGTTGGCTTCAACTGTTTGAAGTGAGCGATTATCTTTCTTATAATTATATAATAGAGATTCTCCAGAACCACAAACAGGCGTTCCCCGCTGGTTATTTTCAGTAGGGTTGAGTTTTCCATCAATTTATACGAGTTGCCGCTATGAGATGCCCACATTGTAAAGGATCTATATCTACTTACAACTTCTTTAAGGAAAAACACTGTCCAGCCTGCGGTGAGAAGCTGAAGAAAGTGCCCACCAGGGAGCAGATTAAGGAGTCCCTTATCTCCTTCTCCGAAGACAAGGGCTATATCTTTTGGGCGGTTGTATATTATGTTTCCTTATGGGTGATCTCGTTCTTTGAAGCGATCTTCTATTCGGGGGTACTATTCGACTACGTCTCAGGTCATTGGTTCAGGGTTATAATCCTCTCTGTATATGCCGGTTCGGTAATCGATTACTACGCCAAGGCGAACGTGGAGGTTACTTACGTTCGGAACAAGTTTATCTTCAGACCGCCCGTATATCTCAGGCGCTTTCGCAACTATACGAACTTCGGTCTTGTCGTCGGATTAGGGTTCTCGGTCTACATACTCGTCAAATGGCCCAACTATGTTGGTATTGTCCCGACAGTGACGTTTATAACCAGCTTTGTGTTGTGCCTGGTATGGGCGATTATGGGGATATTTCTGACTGAAGACGATATGCAAGACAAGCGGATACGCTATTTTATGACCGAGATGCGTGTCGAGCGGGTCAGGAAGTACAACAAGATTTCAGCGATTTACATCGGCGCGCTGTTCGTGGCGGTCGTCATATATTACTGGATGGTGAATATCTCCGGGTTGTGGTGGTATATCTATAACTCACGCATGGTGTACAACATAACCAAGTTCTTCAAGGATTACTTCGGCTGGATTGAGAAGTTTGTGGATTAGTTTTCAACTCCAATTTTATCAGAATGAAAGACGGCGGACTGATGTCCACCGTCTTTTATTTATCCCGTGTTTAATCCGGTAAACTCCATATCAACTCTCTACTTTATTCGTGGTAGCGGGACGCCCTCGTCCCGCTGTGAAAAGTCTGTCATTAAAGGCGGGGACGAGGGCGTCCCCGCTCCACAATACCGGTAATTTATGCAAGTGAGTACTAGTTTTCTTCTTCAACCCCTCCATTCCCCATCAGGTATCCCTCGATAAACCGATCCAGATCGCCGTCCAGCACCGCTTGTGTATTTGATGTCTCGATGTTGGTGCGGTGATCCTTGACCATATTGTACGGATGCAGTACATAGCTGCGTATCTGCGAGCCCCAGGCGATATCGTCCTTCTGTGATTCGAGTGCGTCGCGTTTCTCAGCCTCCTCTTCACGCTGGCGTTTCAGTAGTTTTGCCTTCAGGAATCTCATCGCTGCATCCCGGTTGCGACGCTGCGAACGTTCCGATTGACACGTGGCAACTATGCCGGTCGGGAGATGTGTCATCCTGACTGCCGAATCGGTCTTGTTCACATGCTGACCACCCGCACCGGAGGCTCGGAAGGTGTCTATACGCAGGTCGTTCGGATTGATCTCGATCTCCCCGGTCTCCTCGGTTTCCGGGTAGACGTATATCGAGCAGAATGACGTATGCCGCCGCCCCGTTGCGTCGAATGGCGAGATCCGCACCAGCCGGTGGACGCCTGACTCGGACTTCAACCAGCCGTAGGCGTATTCACCATCGACTTCGACCGATGCACTCTTGATGCCGGCTGGTTCACCGGGCAGGAGGTCGATGACTTCAGCCTTGAAGCCCTTGCGCTCGAAGTAATGAATGTACATACGCAGCAGCATCGCCGCCCAGTCCATCGATTCGGTGCCGCCCGCGCCCGGATGGATGTCCAGTATGCAGTTGCGCCGGTCGTCTCTGCCGCCGAGCATGCACAGTAATTCCCATTCGGCGATTTCTGCTTCGATCCGCTTGAGTTCGCCGGTCAGGTCGTCGAAGTCCGTGCCGGATTGCTTTTCCAGCAAATCATATAGTTCCGCAGTATCGTTCAGGTCAGAAGAAAGGCGCTGCCATTTCTCAATGGGTTCGGTGAGACGGACGATCTTTCTCGTCAGTTGGCGTGCCCGGTCGGGGTCGTTCCAGAGGTCGGATGCAGATGTCTGCTGCTGTAGTTCGGTGAGTTCTTTCTGTCCGGCGTCGAGGTCAAAGAGACCTCCTGAGCAACTTCAGCCGCTCTTTCAGATGTTCGATATTCATTACTGATCCCCAGCCTGGAAGCCGAAGTTGCGGTCGCCGGGCTTATCGAGTGCGGTCTTAATTTCGCCGAATTTCTCCTCGTACTTCTTGATATTGGTTTCCAGAGCCTGCAACAATCCCTTGGTGTGCTGGGGAGTCAGAACGATGCGCGCCTGGACGACCGCCTTCGGCAGTCCGGGCAGCATACGGGTAAAGTCGATCACGAATTCGGCGCCGGAATGCGATATCAACGCCAGGTTGGCGTAAATGCCCTGCCCGACCTTTTCATCGAGTTGAACCTGGATCTGTTTTGACTGACCTGTTGGTTGATTCATCTATTGCTCCTGAATATAGTCTGGGTATTCATTCTTTACACCTCTATAAGTTATACAATTCTCATACAAATGTAAACTGATATTTCAGTTTGAAAGTTGAGAAGTTGAAAAGTTGTAAAGTTGCAGGTTTATTGCCATAGTTCACTATTATAGCCGCGTTAACTGGCATAATGGTTTTTGACTATTAATCGTTATATTCAGTATGTCGGAAATATTTTGACGACTGAGGTCGTCCTATATGGGAAGCGTCGACTTCAGTCGGCGTCCTTAGATAATTTGTGGTGAATGTTAATCTATTTAGTACTTTCTGAAAAATCAAAAAAGAAAAGCATAAACAACTATTTACATT
>CAYYHI010000051.1:0-18859 GCA_964471745.1 uncultured bacterium
ATTCTTCACTTCGTTCATAATGACAACAAGTGGAATCAGCATTTTGTTAATACTCTCAAAAATAAATACATACATAAACGATTTTAAGGAGAAATTATGGCAGAAAGAAAAAAAGCCACCGGCAAGCTGGCAGAATTGACAAAAGGTCCGTATCCGAGCTTCGTCAAGGAGATTGAAGCTGCAGCCGAAACCAACAAGATGGCGCAGGACCTGATCGGTCTGCTCGAGCTTTCCTACAACGAGAAACTCTGCCACTGGAAACACGGCGGTATCGTGGGTGTTATGGGCTACGGCGGTGGTGTTATTGGACGCTACTGCGATGCTCCGGAGAAGTTTCCGAACGTATCGCACTTCCATACCCTAAGGGTCAATCAACCCGCCGCCTGGTTTTACAAGACTGAACCATTGCGGAAAATCTGTGATATGTGGGAGAAGCGCGGTTCTTCGATAATGAACATCCACGGTTCGACCGGCGACATCATTCTGTTGGGTACAACCACTCCGGAACTGGAGCCTGTTTTCAGCGAACTGACGTCGATTGGATTCGACCTCGGTGGATCGGGATCGGTGCTCAGAACCCCGTCCTGCTGCGTGGGACCGGCTCGCTGCGAATGGGCGATGTACGACACGCTGAAATACGCTTACGAACTGACGATGAAGTTCCAGGACGAGCTCCATCGGCCGTACTTCCCCTACAAGTTCAAGTTTAAGTTCGCCGGTTGTCCAAATGATTGCGTAGCTTCAATCGCTCGCGCCGATATGTCATTCATCGGTACATGGAAGGATAATATCCAGATCGACCAGGACAAGGTTCGCTGGTATGCCGAAGAAAAGAGAATCGACATCGAGGATATCGTCGTCGAACGCTGTCCGACCAAGTGCATGGCATGGGACGGCAAGGAACTTTACATCGATAACCGCAACTGCTCCAGGTGCATGCATTGCATCAACGTTCTGCACCTGGCTCTCAAACCCGGCAAAGACCGCGGCTGCACGATCCTTATCGGCTCCAAAGCGCCTATCCTTGAAGGCGCTCAGCTTTCAAGCGTTCTGGTGCCGTTTATGCGGATGGCACCGCCTTATGGAGAGGATGAAGCTACCGCCGAAGACCTCCCCGAGTTGATCGACAACATCTGGGAGCTGTGGGGCGAAGAAGGTAAGAACCGGGAGCGTGTCGGTGAGTTTATACAGAGAATCGGCATGGGCAATTTCCTGGACGCCATCGGTCTCGAGCCACAAGCTGAGATGGTGGCGCATCCTCGCACGAATCCCTACGTCTTCTATGATCTGAGTGAAGACAAAGAGGAAGAAGAGTGAACCGCTATGCATCTTTACCGACGTGCATAAGCTCTATTAGGTAACAAGGAAGCAAAGCATTAACTTGACATTCTGATAGCTCTCATTTAGTCATTCTGAACGAAGTGAAGAATCTCCAACAGCAGGGGAGTTAAAATGAGATTCTTCACTTCGTTCAGAATGACAATATAATAGAAAAAATAGTTAAAGATATAGGAGATCAACAATGACAGCAGAACCAGCTGAAAGGTTGACTGATATAGGACCACCGCATTATGAGAAATACCTGCCGCCGGTGGTGAAAGCTAATTACGGCAAGTGGGTAAGCCATGAAATCCTTGCGCCGGGCGTGTTGGTTCATACTGCCGAATCGGGCGACAAGATCTATTCCATCAGGGCGGCAACCGCACGCTTGATATCAGTGCCGAAGGTACGTCAATTCTGCGATATTGCGGATAAATACTGCGACGGACATCTCCGCTGGACGAGCCGCAACAACGTCGAATTCCTGACCACAAAGAAAGAGAACATAGAACCCATCAAGAAGGAAGTCGAAGCGTTGGGACATCCGGTCGGCGGTACCGGAAACAGCATAACCAACATCGTTCACACGCAGGGATGGGTGCACTGTCACTCGGCAGCCACCGATGCATCCGGCGTCGTGAAGGCAGTGATGGACGAACTGATGGACGAATTCACAAATATGCGCCTGCCCGGCAAGCTGCGTATCGCGCTGGCATGCTGCCTTAATATGTGCGGTGCAGTACACTGCTCAGACATCGCCATCCTCGGCATCCACCGCCGTCCACCGACTATCGATCACGAACGGCTGCGTAAGATGTGCGAGATCCCGAACACCGTGGCGTCATGTCCGACGGCAGCAGTCCGCCCTGTAACAGTCGATGGTAATCCATCCGTTGAAGTTATCGAAGAGCAGTGCATGTTCTGCGCCAACTGCTTCACGGTATGTCCCTCGATGCCGCTGAACAATCCGGAGTATGACGGTATCTCAATTTGGGTCGGAGGAAAGGTTTCCAATGCCAGACATGAACCGATGTTCTCAAAGCTGGCTGTTCCGTATATTCCCAACAATCCGCCGCGATGGCCCGAGGTTGTGGCTGCAGTAAAGAACCTCGTAACCATCTGGACTGACAACGCCAGACCCTACGAGCGGATGGGCGAGTGGATTGAGCGGATCGGCTGGCCGAGGTTCTTCGAGATGGCTGGTATAGAGTTCCAGAAGGAACATATTGACGACTTCAAGCATGCAGTGACGACGTTCAAGACGTCTACACACTTGAGGTTCTAACCTGTAATGGGAGTAAACCATGGCTGATATGGTTCCAGTCGAAGAGATCGCCGATGCGATGTTCAAGATGATCAAGGATGCTGCCGGACAGAAGCAATACAAGTCGATGGATCTTCAGAAGGCGATGAAAGCGCTCTATCCGGGACGCGTGGACAAGCAGCTCTGTAAGGATGCGATTAAGCAGCTTATCAACTCGGGACGCTGCATTTATACGTATTTCGGAGGCAGCTATATCGAGCTTCCTCACGCTGAGGGCGCAGCTAATCCTGATCAAGAGGTATCTTAATTGAATCCGCCGCGCCTGCTCATTGCCGGCAGTGGCGGTGATAGCGGAAAAACCCTCGTAACGCTGGGGCTGATTCAGGTCTGGCGCCGCGAGGGGCTTGAAATCATCCCATTTAAGAAGGGTCCGGACTACATCGATCCGGCATGGCTCACATTGGCAGCCGGTGTCGATACGCATAACCTCGACACCTGGATGATGGGGCATGAAGGAGTATTACGCTCTTTTACACGCTATTCAAGTCCGGACAAGCTGAATCTGATTGAAGGCAACCGCGGGCTGTACGACGGCATGGACGCTAAGGGAACGCATTCAACAGCGGTCATCGCCAAACTGCTGAAAACACCGGTTATCCTAATACTGCCTGTAACCAAGGTTACTCGAACAGCGGCGGCTTTGGTTCTGGGGATTAAGCTCCTTGACAAAGAAGTAAATATCGCCGGTGTGATTCTGAACCGCGTCGGCGGCAGTCGGCATGAAGCAGTCGTCAGGCGGGCGGTCGTGGAAGGAACCGGTATCCCGGTGTTGGGCGCCGTACCGCGGTGCAGAGGAGACATTCTGCCTAACCGGCACCTGGGACTGGTTACACCGTCCGAACACGCACAAGCCAGGCAGGCGATTGAAATTGTCGGACAGATGATCGGCGACACAGTCAATACCGAGGGACTGCTGGATATCGCCTATAGTACGGATGAATTAACCTGTTCAGTCAGCGGCGAACCGGTATCCGGAGAGCTCCAACGCAGGTGTAAGATCGGTTATTTCTGCGGATCGGCGTTTACCTTCTACTATCCGGAGAACCTGGACGATCTGAAAATCGCCGGATGTTCTCTGGTGAAAATCAATCCGCTTGAAGATGCTTCATTGCTGGATATTGACGCGCTATACATCGGTGGCGGCTTCCCGGAGACGCATGCGGCTGCGCTGTCTGAAAATCAGCGGTTCATGCAAAGTGTATCCGAAGCGGCAGCCAAGGGGCTCCCGATCTGGGCTGAGTGCGGCGGATTGATGTTTCTGGCGAGGCAACTCGAATGGCAGGGGAAAGCCTACCCGATGTCCGGTGTGCTGCCGGCAGACGTGGTTGTTCACGATCGACCGCAGGGGCATGGTTACCAGGAGGTCAAAGTCGACGATGAGAACCCGTTCCTCGGGAAAGGTACGCTCATCCGGGGACATGAGTTTCATTATTCTCAAGTGATTTCCCTAGATAACCTTTCAACTGCGTTCAAGGTTCTGAGAGGTTCAGGGATCGGCAGCAAGCGGGACGGCATTGTTATAAATAATACATTAGCATCTTACCTGCATATTCATTCAGCGGCAACGCCGGAATGGAGCCGGGGAATGGTAAACGCAGCGGTTAAGTACAGCGTATCACATGACCCTTTATAGAATATGGGATTAAACGTGCCGTCACATGTCCTCATGTGACGGTTAAACAAGAACAACTGTCACGTGGGGACACGTGACAGCACTTCCAAAGTGAGAAACGCACCGAACTTCATCATTCCATCGAAAGATGGAATCCAGTAACGCATGTAATGTCAGCAACTTCTCTGGATTCCAACTTCCGTTGGAATGATGAATAGCTGACACCGCCTATTTCCAGCATTGAAGAACAATTAGAAGTACACCATAAAAGGCAGATACATGGCTTTAGTGAAAAAGAAAAAGAAATTAAATATAAAGAGTATTAGTGTTTCAGGCGCTTCGGGAGCCGAACATAGCCCGCGCCGACCTTATCAGATTGAGAAGCTTGCTCCCTGCATGGACGGCTGTCCACAGGGTACGAACATCCGTGGCTTCATGATGAAGATCGCTCAGGCTGAAAAGTATGAAAAATCCCAGGATGAAGCGTTTAATGAAGCATGGGAGATCCTCACCGAGACGAATCCGCTGCCGGCTGTCTGCGGTCGTGTCTGTCCCCATCCCTGCGAGGATGACTGCAACCGCAAGGAAAAGGAAGGCGCACTGGCGATCAACCACGTCGAACGCTTCCTCGGCGATTGGGGCATCGAGCACGGGCTCAAGCTAAAAAAGCTGACAGATGAAACATACCCGGAAAAGATCGCTATCATAGGGGCAGGACCGGCTGGACTGTCCGCCGCCTATCACCTCGCCAGGCGCGGGTACGGTGTAACCATCTTCGAAGCCTTCCCCAAGGTCGGCGGAATGCTGCGTTACGGCATTCCCGGATACCGGCTGCCGCGTGAGGTTATCGACGCCGAGGCTCAGAAGATCTTCGACATGGGCGTTGAAATCAAAACCAACGTAACCGTCGGTAAAGATATACCCTACGAGCAGTTGCAAAAGGACTATGACGCCATATTCGTCGGCATCGGCGCGCATGGCGGTAAGAAACTGCACGCTGCGGGTGAGGACGCGCCCAATGTGTACAGCGGTGTGGAATACCTTCGCATGGTAAACACCGGAAATCCACCTGAAGTCGGCGACAAGGTCGTGGTTGTCGGTGGTGGAGATACCGCCATCGATGCCGCACGCGTCGCACTGCGGTTTGGCGCCAAGGTTACGCTGCTCTACCGTCGTACACGCAACGAAATGCCTGCCATCGAGGAGGAGATCGTCGGCGCTGAAGATGAAAACATCGAATTCCACTTCCTCGCCGCACCGATTGAGCTCATTCAGAAGGATGGCATAGCGGTCGAGATGCGCTGCCAGAGAATGGAGCTCGGCGAACCGGACGAATCCGGCAGGCGCCGTCCGGTGCCCATCGAAGGCGATGAATTCACCATTCCCGTTACAGCCGTCATCTCAGCGATCTCGCAGGAGCCTGACTGGGGCGGTCTCGATCACCTGCACGCGGGAAGAGACTGGGTCAAGGTGGACGCGACCGGCAAAACCAAGTACGACCAAACATACGCCGGCGGCGACGTCCTCGACCTGGGATTGGTAACCATCGCCATCTACCAGGGTCGCAGGGCTGCTGAGACCATCCATAACCATTTCCGCGGTATCGAGCCGACGCCTGAGGATGAGCAACAGGTTGTCAACTCGGCAAAGATTCTGCTCAACTATTACGAGAAGGCGGATCGTCACGAAGACAAATCTCTTTCTGTCGATGAACGCCTGACCGATGCCTGGGCTGAAATCGCATCCACGCTCTCAGAGGACGATGTCGTCGCTGAAGCCAAGCGCTGTTTTAGCTGCGGTTTGTGCTTCGACTGCGGCGCATGTTGGAGTTACTGCGGAGAAAACTCCATCGTTAAGCCGGTGGTTCCGGGAGAACCTTACACGATTAAATTCGAGCTCTGCAACGGTTGCGATAAATGCGCTGAGAATTGCCCTTGCGGATACCTCGAGATGAAAGATCCAGCAAGTCTATAATAAAAATAATTCAAATCCAGCAGGAGGAACTCAAATGATTTTTGAATGGGAAGAGATCAGAATCGAAGTAGATGAAGACGGTTTTATGCAGGAACCGGACCAATGGAGTGAGCGTGTTGCACTGGCTCTCGCCAGCACCGAAGCCGTCAGTGAACTAACCGATGAACACTGGAAGCTTGTTAACTATCTGCGCGAATATTACCAGAAGTTTGGCATCGCGCCGATGATTCGCAAGCTCTGCAAGGAAACCGGTTTTCCACTGAAAAAGGTATACGAACTGTTTCCGTCAGGACCAGCCAAAGGCGCCTGTAAGGTAGCAGGACTCGCCAAACCGACCGGCTGTGTCTGATCGGTTCTTGATAAATACGGGGTTTTTGAGGTAACAAGCCTCAAGAACCCCGTATTATAATATATTACCGATACATATTACATTTGGTTGTAATAACGAATATGCGGTTCGATAACCTTCTAAAACAGAGAGAGTCGACCATACGCGAGCGATGGCTGAATCTTACACTGGATACATATCCTGCCGATTCGTTCGCGTTCCTGAAAAACCAGAAAAACCAATTCCTCAATCCTGTTGGGAATACCATCTCCAGGGAATTGGACGTTCTGTACCAGTCACTTGTGAATGAGGTCGATCCGAAAGCAGTCACAACTTCTCTCGACAGTATTCTCAGGATCAGGTCTATTCAGGAATTTTCACCCTCGCAGGCTGTGAGCTTCATTATTCTCCTCAAATCAGTTATTCGTGAGGAGTTGGATAGTGAGCTTCAGACCCGCGAGCAATTCACCGACCTGCAGAAGTTCGAGCTCAGGATAGACCAATTAGCTATGCAGGGGTTTGATGTCTACTCCAAGTGCCGGGAAAGGCTCTTCGAAGTAAGACTCAATGAACTGAGGCGGACAGAGAGCACAATAGTAGCCAGGTTAAACCGCAATGATCGACAGCCGGAGCATGAAGATGATATTTAAAGTCTTATCCTAATCCGGCGATAAGCGTGCTGCCACGTGTCCTCACGTGGCAGTAGAGTGATGTTTCAAGCGTCATGTGGGGACACATGACACCACGTTAAATCCGACTATCCCGTAGGGGACACATGACGCCACGATAAATCCAACTATTCGTCATAACATACAATAGTATCCCTGGATTGGGGCTCTTAATAAGTATTTCTGGAACTGAACACTAACAAATGAACGCCATATTTTCCCTGATAGTTGTTATTATACTGATGCTGCTGGCGCTGTTGGCGACACAGGGCGCCGGTCTGCGATGCCTCTTCGGAGTTATAATACCTTACGCGGCGATCCTCACATTTCTTGCCGGCTTTGTGTTGCGTGTAATAAAATGGGCGCGGTCGCCGGTTCCGTTCCGCATCACCACCACCTGCGGTCAACAGAAATCACTCCCGTGGATAAAACACAACGAGCTTGAAAACCCAAGTAACGGCTTCAGTACATTTTTGAGAATGCTGTTAGAGATACTCTTCTTCCGCTCCCTGTTTCGGAATATTAAGGTTGAACTAAAGGAGGGTCCGAAGCTGACTTATGGCTCAAGTAAATGGCTCTGGCTTGGTGGTCTGGTCTTTCACTGGTCTTTTCTAATCATATTTATACGGCATTTCAGGTTTTTTTCGGAACCGATTCCCTGGTGCATAACCACGCTTGAGAAGCTTGATTCGTTCTTCCAGGTGGGGCTGCCGATTATTTACGCCACCGATGTGCTGCTGTTGGGCGCTTTGACTTATCTTGTTTTGCGCCGATTGCTGGATTCCAGACTGAGATATATCTCCCTGAATGCGGACTACTTCCCGCTTTTCCTGATCTTGGCTATCGGCTGTACCGGCGCTTGGATGCGGTATATATCCAAGGTTGATATTGTAAACATCAAGCAGTTAAGCCTTGGTCTCTTCAGCTTTCATCCGGTAGTTCCGGAAGGTTTAAGTTTCCTCTTTTACATACATCTGTTCCTGGTAAGCGTTCTTATCGCCTACATTCCATTCAGCAAGCTTATACACATGGGGGGCGTTTTCCTCAGCCCGACGCGCAACCTGGCAAACAACAACCGCATGAAACGTCATATCAATCCCTGGAATCCCAATGTGAAAATGCACACTTACGAAGAGTACGAGGACGAATTCAGGGAGGTTATGAGGGAAGCGGGTATGCCGTTAGATAAGGAGTAACGATGTCAGAGACGCCAACAGCAGAAGAACTTGTCAAGGTTGACTATAAACCACCCCGCAAAAGGTGGATGGACATCAAACCGGTAATGCGCCGGGGTGTAATCAACTGGTCGGCTGTTCCCAAGAGTGTTGAGTATCTCGATCTTCCCAACCCCCGTAGGTGGCAGCCCACGGATGACGACTGGAAACTTCCGGAGAATTGGAAGGAGATAATCCTCGAAGGGATGCGGGATCGGCTTAAGAGGTTCCGCACGTTTCAGATTTTTATGGACATCTGCGTACGTTGCGGCGCCTGCGCTGATAAATGCCACTTCTTCATCGGCTCCGGCGACCCGAAGAATATGCCGGTTCTGCGGGCTGAGTTGCTGAGAGCAGTTTATCGCCGGGAATTCACACTCGCCGGCAAGCTGATGGGCAGGATGGCTGGCGCGCAGGATCTGACGATTCCCGTTCTTAAGGAATGGTTTTACTACTTTTTCCAGTGTACGGAATGCCGCCGTTGCTCGGTTTTCTGTCCTTATGGCATTGACACCGCTGAAATTACGATGATGGCGAGGGAGCTGTTGAGCCTGATCGGCTGCGAGATTGACTGGGTCACCACGCCAATCGCCAACTGCTTCCGTACCGGCAATCATCTCGGCATTCAGCCGCACGGCTTCCAGGACAGCGTCGATTTCGCGGTGGACGACCTCAAGGATATCATCGGCTTCAATGTCGATGCGCCTGTCAACAGGAAGGGCGCTGAAGTGCTGTTTGTCGTACCTTCGGCGGATTACTTCGCCGACCCGCACTATTACGGCTTCCTCGGCTACATGATGCTGTTTCACGAGATCGGGCTTGACTACACCTTCAGCTCGTATGCTTCAGAGGGCGGTAATTTCGGTCTGTTTCACTCAAACGAGGCGATGAAACGACTGAACTCCAAGATATACATGGAAGCCAAACGGTTAGGTGTCAAATGGATACTCGGGGGCGAATGCGGTCACATGTGGCGGGTGCTTAACCAGTATATGGACACGATGAACGGTCCAGCCGACTTCCTCGAAGTGCCAAAGTCGCCGATAACCGGTACGGTATTTAATAATGCCAAATCAACCAAAATGGTACACATTACCGAGTTTACCGCCGACTTGATCAAGCATAACAAGCTGAACCTCGATAAAAGCCGTAACGACAATTGGCGCGTGACCTTCCACGATTCATGCAATCCGGCGCGGGCGATGGGTATATTAGAGGAACCAAGATACGTCATTAATAACTGCTGTAACAACTTCTTCGAGATGCCGGAGGGCACGATCAAAGAGCAGACGTTCTGCTGCGGCGGTGGCGCCGGACTGGGTACCGAGGAGAACATGGAGATGCGGCTGCGTGGCGGTCTGCCGCGAGCCAATGCGGTCAAATACGTACATGACAAGTACGATGTCAACATACTGACCTGCATGTGCGCCATCGACAAGGCGGTTCTACCGGCGCTGATGGATTACTGGGTGCCCGGCGTACAGGTTGGCAGCGTTCACGAACTGGTCGGTAATGCATTGATAATGAAAGGCGAAAAAGAAAGAACGGCGGATCTGCGCGGCGAACCTCTGCCGGGAAGGGAGGCTTCAGAGGATGTTTGACGGCTGGAAGATTATATTGGGGCTTATAGTTTTTCTAATCCTGATGACCTCCCCCATCTGGTTCAACGCCGCCACTGGGAAGGGAGCATACGTACCCGATCTGGAGTTGGCGACTGAGGACATTCCAGGTAAGGATCAGTGCGTGATGCCGGCTGAGTACATGCGACCGTACCACATGGACTTGTTGAACGAGTGGCGTGATGAAGTCGTCAGAAACGGGGAGCGTGTACATGTCGTACCCGATGGACGAAAATATGACCGCAGCCTTTCCAATACCTGCATGAATTGTCACTCCAACAAGGATAAGTTCTGCGACCGGTGTCACGACTACCTGTCGGTCGATCCGTACTGCTGGGAATGCCATATCGAACCGGAGGTGCTGAAATAATGGGTCTGGACAGGAGAAATTTCATCAAGATAGCCGGACTGTCGACCATAGGATTAGCTGGAAAACCGGCTGTCGACGCCATCGCCAGAATCAGGCTGCCTGAAGAATCACCGTTGACCGCCAAACGGTGGGCGATGGTCATCGACCTGAAGAAATGCGAGGAGAATCCGGACTGTAACGAAGCCTGCATTCACGCCTGTCACAAGGTTCATAACGTCCCGGACTTCAAGAATCCGAAGGACGAGATAAAATGGATATGGGAGGAGCATTTCGAGCAAGTCTTTCACGATCAGGCGCCGGAGTATGCTGATAAGCACCACAAGCACCTGCCGGTGCTGGTGCTCTGCAACCACTGCGATGAACCGCCCTGTGTCAGGGTCTGCCCGACGCAGGCAACCTGGAAGCGCGATAAGGACGGCATCGTGATGATGGACTGGCATCGCTGTATCGGCTGCCGTTACTGCCTGGCAGCATGTCCGTATGGCGCTCGCAGCTTCAACTGGCGCGATCCAAGACCGCATATCGAGAAGATCGAGCCGGACTTCCCCACCCGTATGAGGGGCGTGGTCGAGAAGTGCACCTTCTGCGAAGAGAGGCTCGCCAGGGGTAAAATACCGGCTTGCGTGGAAGCCTGCGAAGCCGGAGCATTGACATTCGGAGACCTGGAGGATCCGGAATCCGAAGTCAGAGAGCTGCTCCGCACTCATTTTACGATACGCCGCAAGCCCGGTTTGGGAACAAAACCGTCCATCTTCTACGTAGTGTGAGGGAAGCATGTTAGATAAAGCGTTAAGCGGAAGCAAGGGATATTGGGCATGGCTGCTCTTCCTGCTTTGCATTATCTTCATTGGCTTCCTGTTTTGGTTGAAGCAGTTTCAAGAGGGTCTGACGATAACCGGACTCAGTCGCGACGTGAGCTGGGGATTCTACATCGCTCAGTTTACGTTCCTGGTTGGTGTCGCCGCCTCGGCGGTGATGGTTGTGCTTCCCTACTACCTGCATAATTACAAGGCATTCAGTAAGGTGGTTATTCTTGGCGAGTTCCTGGCGATCCCGTCGGTAATCATGTGCATGGCATTTATTTTCGTGGATATGGGACAGCCGTTCAGGATACTCAACGTTTTCCTATATCCGACGCTGCATTCTATGATGTTCTGGGATACGGTCGCGCTGGGTGGATACCTCTTGCTCAACATTCTGATCGGCTGGGTCACCCTGGGTGCGGAGCGGAAGTCGATCCCGCCTCCCAAATGGATAAAGGTATTCATCATAATCTCCATTCCCTGGGCGGTCAGCATTCACACGGTGACCGCGTTTCTGTATGCAGGGCTTTCCGCCAGACCTTTCTGGATGACGGCTGTTCTGGCGCCGCGTTTCCTTGCCTCTGCATTTTCGTCCGGTCCGGCTTTGTTGATCCTCCTCATTCTCATACTCAGAAAGTTGACCGACTTCGATGCGGGTAACAAACCGTTGCAGAAGTTGGGTGAGATCGCCGCGTATGCCATGAGCATAAACGTGTTCCTGATCCTGATGGAGATGTTTACGGCGTTTTACAGCGGCATAACGGAACATTCTATACATCTCAAGTATATGTTTGTTGGAGTTGAGGGTCACAGCGCTTTGGTGCCCTGGATGTGGTTATCTTCGGTCCTTGCGGTTATCACGCTGATACTGATTATTCCTCCCAAGACACGACGCAATGAAGCTGTGCTGGCGATTGCCTGCGTTACGTTGTTTCTGTCGATATGGATCGACAAGGGTATGGGGATGATTGTGGCAGGTTATGTTCCTAATCCACTGGGAACAGTTACCGAATATTTCCCAACCGTACCCGAGCTGGCTATCTCGCTGATGGTTTACGCGATCGGGGCGTTGATTATTACGATCTTGTACAAGGTTGCTCTTTCGGTAAGGGCAAGTATTGCGTAGGATTCTATACTAATACTATATTGTGGATGGTGTCCCTTGATGGTTGTCATTCCCGTGAAACAGATTGAATAATGTCATTCTGAACGAAGTGAAGAATCTCATACAGAAGTAGAATTATTAATGGGGGCGGAAAATATTTGACAGTTTCAGGAGGACGGGGCTCCGTACCCGTCTCTATAGATGCCTGATACTTTTTGGACGGGTACGGAGCCCCGTCCTCCTGGAGTGAGTGTCAAGTATAAAGTATCCCCATTAATAAAACGAGATTCTTCACTTCGTTCAGAATGACGATATAACAGTTTACAATGGTCTTATAGTTCACCTTGAATTTTTTAGTGTTTCAATAATGGATATTATCGTTATCGGCGGCTCCGTAGCCGGGCTTAAGGCTGCCTGTCGTATCAGACGTCTTCAGCCCGATGCACGTGTCCGCGTACTGGTAAGGAGTGAGTATTTCGCTCATTCCGTTTGCGGACTACCCTATTATCTGTCCGGCGACGTGGAAAGCTTTAACGCGCTCCTCACCACTCCCAACGGTACGATCAAGGACGAAAAATACTTCCGTGATGTAAAGGATGTTGATGTGTATACGGGGTGTGAGGTTGTTGGCATTGATCGCGCCGCCAGGTCGGTACGCTGCTATTATCCCGATCGAAATGAGAAGACATTTTATCCCTACGATAGATTAGTTATCGCCACCGGCACAAATCCGATTATGCCGGTAATTCAAGGAACCGATTTACCGGGCGTTTATACCTTCACTACCGCTGGTGAAGCAATCAAACTCCGCGGTGAGTTGGAAGCCAACAAGATCGATAAAGTGACCATAATCGGCGCCGGTTTCATCGGGCTCGAGCTTTGCGAAGCATTCCGGGCGATGTGGGGCGTGGAGGTCGATCTGGTCGATATCCGGAATCAGATCCTGCCCGGTCTGGTTGACATCGAACTGGCGATGATTATTGAGGATGAGATCAGGGATCAGGGGATAAAACTGCGACTCGGCTGCGGTTGTCATGAGGTCATTCAGAAAACAGATAAACTATGTATGTCTGACCGTTCCGGTAACTTGATTGAGTCTGATCGGATTGTGATAGCAGGTGGTGTAATTCCGAACGTTGATCTGGCTCACCAGGCTGGTCTGGAGATTGGCGTAACTGGCGGAATAAAGGTCAACGACCATCTTCAGACATCAGATCCAGATATCTATGCGGCTGGTGATTGCGTGGAGCTCTCGAACGCCGTTGACGGACGGGCTGAAGTTTGGTCGCTGGGATCGTTGGCTTCGCGCATGGGGCGTGTGGTAGGCGACAACATCTGCAACGGCGACTCGAGGTTTGGACCGGTAGTGGGGACGACCATAGTCAAGATGTTTGATATGTCCATCGGTTCAGCAGGTTTAACCCGGATCGATTGCGAGGAGCGGGGCTATGAGTTCGGTGAGTGTTGGGGAACTTTTTACGACCGCCCTCATTATTATCCTGGAGCCGGAACAACAAAGGCTAAAATCATCTATGATAAAAGCAACAGCAGGCTACTCGGTTTCCAGGCGGTTTCGAATGGTCGGCTTGTTCATACGCTGAATCTTGCGGTACAGGCAATTCGCACCGGTGGAACGCTGGAAGATCTCAGCGACATCGAACATGCTTATGCCCCGCCGTTTTCACAGCAGTTTGAAACGCTACATTTCCTGACTTACATCGCTGAGAACAGCCGGATTGCCGGTATAAAGTTGGTTTCCCCTCTTGAGTTCAGCGATTTGCCGGACGATACGCTTATCCTTGACGTGCGCATATCCACAGAGATTGAAGGACGACCGCTCGATGTCGGGTCCCGCGGTATAATCACGATTCCCGTGGAGGAACTTCGGTCCCGTCTTAGTGAAGTACCTGACAAGGGGAAGGTCGTCGCTGTATGTCAGACTGGTTGTAGAGCCTGGGATGCTGCGCTGATGCTGCGACGAGCCGGTTTCAGCGATGTGGGCATCCTTGCCGGTGGCGCTCTGTTTCTACCAGCTTATTCGTGAGGATGATCTTGTATGCTATTATGAAAACGGAATTTCCGACATGCCTTTAACCTGCTGTGGCATCAATCATCGTACAGGCTCCCTTGCAGACAGGGAGCCTTTTCAACTTCAGCGCAGCGATCTTGCCCAGGCGACACTCGACTTCAAGCGCATCTCCGGTCTGGATGAACTGGTTATACTGGAAACCTGCAATCGCGTCGAATTCTACTGCCGCGGACCGGAAAAACCCGACCCTCGTGAAGCATTAATTGAGTTCTACCGACAGCGCGGGATTAAGAATCCCGACAGCTTGCGTGAGCATTGGTTTTTCCGTCAGGGTACGAGTGTGGCACGTCATTTATTCAAAGTCGCAGCCGGGCTGGATTCACCCCTGTTGGGCGAATGCCAGATACTCGGACAGGTAAAGGATGCGTACAGCGTGGGTTGTTCGGTCAGCGGTCCCGGTAAATTCCTCCACAAACTCTTTCACCACGCCTTCCAGATAGCCAAGCAGGTTCGTTCAGAAACGCAGATCGGTTCAGGAGTTCAGGGACTGGCGGGCGCTTCGCTGGAGCTGGTCAGAAAACATTTCAATGGCGAGCTTGCCGGAAAACGTGCGCTTATAGTCGGCGTGAACAGCTCAACAGAGATGCTCCTGCCACGCCTCTCGCGGGATAAGGTCTACATAACGGTTGCCAATCGAACCTTGTACCGCGCCGAGAAGACGGTTCGACCGTTCAACGCGGCGGCGATACCCCTTGATGAGATCAAATCAGCACTGGCTTCGATCGACATCCTCTTCAGTGTTACAGCCTCCCCCTATTTCCTGATAGAACCGGATAGCCTTTCGCAGCGGGATTGTGACCGAACGCTGATCGCGGTTGATCTGGCGGTCCCACGTGATATAGACCCGCGGGTGAGTGAATGCGGCGGCGTGGTTCTACTTGATCTTGACGATCTAAAGCATTATCTTGATTCCGTACAGCATGAACGTGCCGCGGATCTGCCGTATGCGTTGGATTTAATCGAAGAGCAAGTCAGGTCTTACGAATTCTGGAGGCGCAATACCGCAGCCGGAGGCAACGCCGGTTTTCGGCAAATGCTCGAACAGGACCGCAGGGAAATCCTCGCACGGTTCAAAGACGGCTTCCGCCAGGGCGACCGGAAGGCGCTGGACGCGCTGACCAGGAATCTCTATCGGCAGTTCCTGCGAAGGATAAACAACTCAAGTTCTGACAAGGATCGGCTTAAAACGTAAGATTATATGCCTTGTTTGTCAATCCAACAAAACAGTCAGTAGCCCGGATCTCTTGCAGTCCGGGATTCTGTTTTCTGGATTCCAACTTTCCAGTATGTCCGAGAAAAGCAGATTGTCTCACGATTCATCATTCCAACGGAAGTTGGAATCCAGAGAAGTTGTTGATATTACATGCGTTACTGGATTCCATCTTTCGATGGAATGATGAGGTTCGGTGCTTTTCTCACATTCTCGGACAGACTGTTTCGTTGGAATAATGAATCCACAATCTTAAAGGAAAAATGTACTTCCCCCTCTATTTTAAAGCTGATATATTAAACTGCCTGGTGATTGGCGGCGGCGAGGTTGCTTTACGCAAGATCGAAGTATTGCTGAAAGCCGGCTTCAAGGTTCTGGTTATTTCACCGCGGATCGTACCGGAGATTTCCGATTTTGTCGAAGATGGGAGCATCGCTTATCTGCAGCGAAAATACAAGTATGGCGACTGTATGGGAAACCAGTTGGTAATCTCGGCAACCAACGATACAGAGGTAAACACGCAAGTATCTGAAGAGGCGCGAGCACTGGGAATACCGGTGAATGTCGTTGACGCGCCGGAGCTCTGCAGTGTGATATTTCCTGCCATCCTGCGTGATGAACCGTTGGTTATGGCGGTGAGTACCGGTGGTCAGGCTCCGTTTATGGCGGCGGAACTACGGAACAGGCTGCGTAAGAGTATCGAAGGATGGGGCAGATGGGTCAGGATCGCCGGCAGGTTCCGGAAACTGGTCAGAGATTCCACCGACGAAGCGAAAGAACGGCGTAAACTTCATGAGAAGTTCATAGCTGCCGGTGTACCTCCGAGCGACATGGCGCCTCCCGAAGATGCTGACCTTGACAAGTGGATCTCCTGGCTGGAAAGCTTTCCGAATGAGAATACATGAGCCGGGATACCCAAAAAAAAGGAACCGTCTACCTGGTCGGCGCCGGTCCGGGTCATCCGGGATTGATTACAAGACTCGGGCTGGAATTGCTGCAGAAATGCGACGCGGTGATTTACGATGATCTTATTCCTTACGAACTGGTTGCCGAGCTGCCGGCGAACGTGGAGCGGTATTATGTGGGCAAACGCGCCGGCAAACATTCCCAGCCGCAGAAAGACACTACAAACCTGCTGATCAGCCTGGCTGAAAGAGGGCTGAATGTGGTTAGGCTTAAGGGCGGCGATCCATTAATCTTCGCCCGGGGTGGTGAGGAAGCAACCAGTCTGAAAGAAGCCGGAGTGCGTTTTGAAATCGTTCCCGGTGTAACCGCAGTGACAGCAGTTGCCGCCGGCGCCGGGATTCCTCTCACCGACAGGCGGAAGTCAGCTTGGTTGATGATAGCGACCGGTCGCGAAGCGACTTCAGCGTCGCAGCCGGTGCCGTGGGAGGAGATCGCTGCACTTAAGGGCGGAACGCTGGCGGTCTATATGGGTGTCGGTGCGCTGGCTGACATAGTGAAACGATTGATTTCGGGGGGAGCCGCGCCGAACACACCGACGGCGGTTGTTGTCAGCGGATACACAGGAGCCCAGCGCATCATAACAGCCCCGCTTGAGGAACTGCCACAACGCTGCCAGGAAAATGACATACAGCCACCCGCGCTGGTTATAATAGGCGATGTGGTTAAACAAATGGAACGGATGGACTGGATGACCCCGGGCGTGTTGTCAGGCAAACGAATATTGATAACCCGACCGCGTGAGACTTCCGCTGAATTCTGCAATATACTGCGCAGTCACGGCGCTGAACCGTTGCCCCTCCCGACGATACAGATTGAACCGTATGAAGATATTGAGGGCTGGGACGTGTTTGCGCAGTCACTCGGACGTCCGGGCTGGCTTGTATTCACTAGTCGGTCGGGTGTTCAGCATTTCCTGGACGGTTTTACCCGACGCGGCTACGATCTGCGCGCATTGAGCAATCTAAAGATCGCCGCGATCGGACCAGCAACCGCTCGTATCCTGTGGGAGCGGGGTTTGAAGGCAGACCTGATTCCCGGCGAGGCAACGGTTGCACGTCTTGCAGAAGAGAGTGCTGCGGCTGACGACCTGCTCGGCACAGTGGTTATAAGGATACGCGGTGATCTGAGTGATGACACGATTGAGAACGCTGTCAGTTCGAAGGAGGCAAGGGTTGTTCGGTTGACGGTATATCGCACCGTAACTCCCGAATGGGAGCCTCACTGGCTGCAGGTTGTCAGGGAGGATCCCCCTGATTATATCACCTTCACGAGCGGTTCGACGGTCGATGGTTTCGTTAAAATACTCGGTCGGAAGGATGCGTTGTCGGTTGCTGCGCGGTCAAAGGTTGTATCGATAGGTCCTGTAACTACAAAGGTGATTGAGGGTTATGGCATGAAAGTCGCAGCGGAAGCAGCGCCGCATACGCAGGAAGGGGTAGTGAAGGCGATTCTAATTTTGGGGAGATCGGACACTTCTGTCTGACAGATTCACAGATAAGAGCAGCCTGTCCGTGAAAGCACCACGTGCGAACCGACTTGACCGATTTTTCGCCAACCGACCTCTTCGAAGGCACGAACCGCCTGTTTGCCGGAGATACCAGCTAAACGGGCAGCCATCAGACGCTCACAACGATGGGGAAGTAATTTTTCTTACGGCGGAGCTTGGTTGCGGACTTCTGGTCTTCCGCCCACAACCAGGCGACGATGGCTTCCTTGATGTTTTCCAGTGCCTCGGCTTCAGTTTTACCCTGCGAGACGCAGCCTGGCAGGCTGGGACATTCAACTACAAACCAGCCGTCCTCAGCCTTCTCCAGGTTCACATGAAAGGTCATCTGTACTCCTGAAATATAATTTATGTCATTAGCTCGTCGAAATTTATGGTTAATGTTGGCATTGAGCCTCCAAATTTAGTGGGACAGACATTTCTGGTTGTCGTCCTGTTATCATTGGTGGAGCGGGTCTCCCTACCCATCTGCATTGCCAGCAAGCTCCTGTCTTAGAGATAATATAAATCGGATCAGGACAAGCATCTCGAAAAAGAAAAACTCAATCATTGACATGTGTTCGATTCTTACTGTACCAACCTCATGATGTCTGACATCAAATTTATTTCCTGCGATAGTCCAATCTCTTGCAGTCAATTCCATTATCTTCACGCATTCATCACCAATCAACGGTTCATATCCTTTTAGGAATTCTGGTTTATTTAGTCGACACTGAAAAAATCACTTTCAGGCTTTAGATTTTCAACCAGACT
>CAYYHI010000052.1:0-18207 GCA_964471745.1 uncultured bacterium
AGCCGGCTTGTGGTACGCCACCGTCCTGAGCTGTGCCGAGGAGGAGGAGGGGCATGGTAGTGCATCCTGTTTAAGTGTGAAAGTGTGAAAGTGTAAAAGTGTGAAAGCAAATCCGTATTCCCCTCAGTCTTTGGTCTTTCACCCACCATATCCTTCATCGAAGATGTCGAGAGTAAACAGGTTCATAAACGCCGCAAACAGGACGCAGATCACCCGCGGCGTCCAGAAAAGAAGGTGTTTTGAGGTTTTGGTCATAGTGGTTAGCTCGCAATTTTCTATACTAAATATTAGGATCACTGGACGCTGCGCGAAGCAAGGAAACCAACCGCTTTGTGGTAAGTAGTCCAGAATAGTGAAATGTTGGTGTTCATCCTCCTGCTACATCGAGTTTCATAATTTCAGACATAATAGATTGCGATTTATTTGTGATTTCTTTACCGTAAGTCAATACATCCAACACGCGACAATTGTCTTTATGTGATTTATTTCCACCGAACACTGAAAAGCAGACCCTGGACAGACCACTTGAGGCGGCAGTCTGGTCTTCTGTGAAGCTCTCAAGAGAATGTTGGATTAGTTCGTCAGGGAGCATCAAAGTTGAAGAAGTATTTTTCTTGAGTGCCACAAAACGACAATCTTTCTTCCAATCTCGCTCAACAAGCGATTTTAAGCTCCAGTAGTAATTAGGTGGTTGAGGATGGTTGCTCCATTTTGTGTAGAGTTTACTGAAAAGCCATTTACATGCGTCTGAACCCAATAACACAGCAAACCGTATAATTAGAATCATTTGAAGGTTTTTCTCAAGTCTAACAAAATCTAGAACAATACTTGCACATGATTTTGGTGGAAGTATAGCAAGCCAAAATAGATGAGGAGCATAGAAACCAAGTCCAGTACGAGCTAGAAGCTCAATATTCTTAACATCATAGCTCACATGGTCGCGTTCAGCATAAATCCTATAATACACACGATCTCCGAAAAGGAATTCTTGTTTACCAGATACAAGAATGTTATTTGTATCGATAACATTGTTTATTTCATTAAACAGTTCTTCTGATAATTCTTCTTGAATAAATGTTCCAACTGTAGTGGTCTTATCTCTCGTCAGTTTGATTTCCGGTGCACAAAGATCATTGGTCAAGCGGAAAACCTGCTTCGGATGCAATACGGTAATATCGATTCCAGTGTCAATTTTGTTGTTTATTCCTGCGATTATATCAGCATTTTTGATTCTCTTTTCATTTATTAGGCTTACCTTAAAATCCGATATAATTGGATCTTCAATGCCATTTTCGTTGAGTCTTATTGTTGAATCCATAATGCTCTGAATGAACCGCTTAACTTCTATCGAAGATTCTCTTAATAAGGTTCTATTTGATATAAAGTCAAATGGAGAATATGGTTTCTTGAATCCTATGGGTAAAAGCACGAGATCAGAATTAGACGATAAGTCAAGATTAAAGTACTTTAGTATGAACTCTTGATAGAGCTCAACACTGCGTTTGAGTAAAGCAAACACTATTATGTCAAGTTTTTCGGAATAAAAATGAGCAATATTGTTTCTAAACTCGTAAATCCTTTCGATATTCTCCTTCGTTACTTGAAAATCATTACCGAGCTGACTCGCAACGAAAGCCACACATTCAGGGAATTGTTTTGTTGTGCCATCTTTCTTGAATAGCTTCACTTTATTGTGATACTTATAGATATAGCCCTTCAGTAGCAATTCCCAAGCGTTCAGTGCCAATAGTACCACAACTTCATATCGATAACTAAATGTCGGTTTATTGTGAATCTCAATGGCAGCGAGCAATGCTGCCTTAGAGTTCTTAACCAGATTTCTCGCTATAGGAGATTTTCTTCTCTTTCCCATTGACTCTTGTTTTTAAGTATGTTTTTGGTTAGCATGCACACTGTCCATCTGCTGTGTGGTTTACGATGTCTTCGTACCACGCCCCCTCCACCCCCCCACGCATCTTTACTTAATTGAAACATGGGTAACAAGTTACCCATGCCACCCCACTCATCCATCATTCTTAATCTTCCTTTGCTGCTCGTAGTTCAAGATAATGTCTTCGATTTGTCTTTTCAACTGCTCGTCCTCGGTTACTTCGGCGAGCGAGCGCAGAAACTCAATCGCCGTCTCAAGCCGTCCCAGCCCGACCTGCAGCGCCGCTGCAAGCCGGATCACGAACCCGGGCGCGTTCCTCTTCGTCGCGGCAGCCCTTATTTCACGCGCCGCGCCGAGCTTGTCGTTCATGAAGAACAGGTGAATGAAGCCCTTGAAATACGGCATCTCCCACCGGTCGGAGCGTTGACGGATGCCCTTGTCAAGCAGCATCAACGCTTCCTCCCAGCGCCCCGTCATCAGCGTCAGGTACATCGCTCCCTGGTAATATGGCGTCACGAACAGCGGATCCAGGTTCGTGATCACGTTGAACAGATGAAACATGTGAAGGGCATCCTCCCGGCTGAGATGAGGCTGCAATGCATTGCGAACCGCCGGAATCTGACGGAGGTCGACATCCATGAAATCCACGCTGTCCGGCGCTGACGGCTCAACCGGCGCATCGTGAGCTTCCTGTTCATGCTCGTGAACCTCGTGCTCATGTTCGTGATCATCATGGTCGTCGTGGTGGATCCCGTAATCTGAATGTTTGTGTTCATGTTCGCCGTGACCCTCGTGATGGTGTTCGTGATGTCCGTGATATGCGCCGACGTAGAACACACTTCTCACCCAGAGTAGATCCGCCGCCGTGTCATCGTCGCCGAGCGCCAGGATATGCGGTATTTTCCAGTCCGGAACCCACAACAACTCGCCGAAATCGAGATGCTGCGATTTAATAGTCTCCATCCTTCCCTGCAAGACAGAAATAATGCCGAAACCGATCACGATGGCTGCCGCGGCGATCAGGGCGCTGACCAAGCCTTTAGTCTGCCGGGTTTTCATGCCAGATCCTTGTTCCTGAACGCCAATGACGCAATAATCAAGACTATCACGCAGTAGACCAGACCGTACAGGCTTGCCGTCAACACCAGCGAAGCCGGTATGTCAAGCGCATGAACCGCTTCGTGTCGCAGGTTCAGATAGGACAGGTTCGGCAGCAGAACGTAGACCACCTTCAGCAGCGGAGCGGTCGCCGTGTCGGGATTGGCTTCCAGATAGAACTTGATGTCATAGCAGAAACGCCCGGCAACGAAGAGGATAATCGTGCAAAGCGCTGCGAGCCACGGCGAGGTGAAGGTCGAAAACATCAGCGCCAGTGCCACCACCAGCAACACCTCCCACAGCGAAAGGTAGATCGCTTGGATAAGCTGCGAAGTTACCGATCCGCCGAGCGCTGTCAGGAACAGCACCAGGATCACGTTCATCCCGATATAAACCAATAGAACCGCTCCTGAAAACCCGAGAAACTTGCCTGACACATACTCCCAGCGGTGCAGCGGTTTGGCGAGGATCGGCAGGATCGTCTTGCGGTCGACTTCGCCATGAACCAATACGATACCGGCGAATATGGCGATTACAACTCCGGCAAGAACCGTGATGGTCAGCCCTAAATCAGTAATGATCTTGTCCGGTTCACCGATCGACCAACTGCTGATTACCCATGACAGTCCGAACATCACCACCGCAAATCCCAGCATGTTGTGAAGTATCTTATTACGGATGGTCTCACGGAAGGTGGTCTGGGCGACCGCTTGAATGCGCGTTACTCTTTCCATCTGTTAAGCTCCTCCAGGAATGCCTCTTCGAGACTGAGCCGCCTACGTCCTACCGACAACAGCTTGATCCTGCCTTCGGACGCCAGGCTGCACAGTTCACGCATAGATTCTTCATTCGAAACTATAACCTTGAAATGACCGTCGTGGCGCTCAGTTCGCCAGGTTTTTCCCTCACAAACCTTTGCCAGATCGAAGTCGTCTAAAGCTGAGATCTCAACCTCCAAGTCGGGACTCCCCGACAGCAGTTCGTCGAGGGAACCGCAGGCGACCATCCGACCGTGGTGGATGATGCCGATGCGGTCGGCGATGCGCTGGGCGTCGTCGAGGATGTGTGAGCTGAAGAATACCGTGCAGCCTTCGTTTTTCAAGCCGGAGATCACGTCGCGAAGCTCAATCCGCCCGATGGGATCAAGCCCCCCCAACGGTTCATCGAGTATAACGAGGTCGGGTTTGTTAATCAGCGCCTGCGCCAGACCTAACCGCTGGAGCATCCCCCGCGAAAATCCCTTAAGGCGTTCGCTGCTGCGACCTTCGAGACCGACCAGCTTCAGCAGGCGTTCGGTTCGCTCGCGTCGCTCGACACTGGAAAGACCAAACAACCTGCCGGCGTAATCCATCAGCTCCAGGGTAGTCAGGAAATTGTAGAAGTGAGGCAGGTCGGGCAGGTAACCCACGCGTGTGCGTGACTTCGGATTCATGGCGTTAACACCGAACAGGAAGGCTTTCCCTGCAGTGGGTCTTGCATGGTCGAGCAGCAGTTTGATGGTCGTTGTCTTGCCGGCGCCGTTCAGCCCAATGAACGCAAATACCTCGCCCTCGTTCACGTCGAGGGTCAGGTCGACGACAGCCTCGATGGTTTTGCTGGTAAGTCCCGGTTTATAGTGCTTGGTCAGTGATTCGGTGTGTATGACGGGATTATTGCTCATAAGCAACCTGGGTTTAAAGGTTAGTCTTTCGTACTTCTGTTAAAGCAACATGGATATTTTGATTGCTGTCAAACATCCCGAGTTTTCGAAATATTCTCTAAATACACATGCGAGTCATCCTCTCTTATCAGTTTGACCGAGAATACTAAAATGTCTCGGGTTTCATCATTCCAACGGAAGTTGGAATCCAGAGAAGTTGCTGACATCGCAGGAGTTACTGGATTCCATCTTTCGATGGAATGATGAAGTTCTGTGCGTTTATCACATTATCGGACAGACTCATATGCGGGGAAAAAGATTCTGAACTTTGCCTAACAATATAAAATCTGGATTTGATATATTTTACAATCCGAACCTCTCTGGATCCCCGATCAAGTCGGGGATGACATTCCGGTAGTCGGGATAACATCTTGGTAGTCGGTATGACATTCCTGTAATCGGGAATGTTGCACTGATAGTTTTAAATAAATTAAAGAACTCATTCTGTTTGACAACAAGTAACTATCTTTATAAGAAATTGGATACAAGTTGTAATACAAAACCAAATACAATAATAAAAATCGCGATTCTCTGGAATTTTCTTAATCTTTCTTTTATTGTTTCATCGGTTTTAATCATTTCCGGAGAAGTCCAAAATGATGACTTTCCGCTATAAGGAAAACCATAACAAAACAATATTATAACTCCTATAATGTCTAATATTAATCCGAAAGAATTAATCCAAATCCTCATCTTAAACCTACGTCTTTAACTTCTTCTTCTTCGCGGCGGGGAACAGCACGTTATTCAGGATCAACCGGTATCCAGGTGAGTTGCGGTGCAGTTCGAGATTGGTTGGCGGGTCGCCGACAAAATGGCGGTAGTCCTCAGGGTCGTGTCCGCCGTAGAATGTCCAGAAACCTTTTCCGTAATTGCTGTGGATGTACTTGACCTCGTCGCGCCCCTCGTATTCCCCCATGATCGTCACAGAAGGCTTGACCAGCGACCGGCGGTATGAGGTCGTCTGCCCCATGAAACCCTTCACTACCGATGTGTGATCCTGCGTCAACATCGTCGGCACCGGATCGTACTTCGCCGAGAACTCGAACAACGTGAAATAGTCGCCGGCTTCACCTTTATTGCCTCGTCCCGAGTCCCTGGTCATGTCGATATCGGAAAATTCGTATATCTTTGGATTGGTGATCAGCTTGAAGTTATAAAACGCCAAACACTTGGAGTAATCGATCCGACGTTGGGCATCCGGATCCGGTGAATCGCCGTCGTAGGGAGTATCAACGATATCAACACCTTCCGCCGAAAGCGCGATGTCGAACGAGTCTGTTCCCGAACACATCGCGAATAGGAAGCCACCCTTCTGTACATAAAGTTTTATCTCGCGTGCAATAGCCTTCTTCATCTCGCTGACAGACGGAAGACCCCAGCGCGCGGCACGGGCTTCATTCTTTCTCTTATTCTCCTGGTACCAGGCTGCATTCTTGTACGATGCGAAGAACTTCCCGTACTGACCGGTGAAATCCTCGTGGTGCAGGTGCAGCCAGTCGTATTCATTCAACTGCCCCTTGAGCACTTCATCGTCGTATATCTGGTCGTAGGGTATTTCGGCGTAGGTCAACGCCAGCATTACCGCATCATCCCACGGTTCATAGCCTTCCGGTGCATAAACCGCGATACGCGGCGCTTTCTCCAGCGGTACGACCTCCATGTTCGAATCCTCGATCTCAGCATATATTTTCGCCACCTGTGCCCCGTCGACCAACTCGAACGAAACACCGCGGATCCGGCATAATCGCTCTAATTGCGTGTAATGGTCGCAGAGGAACGATCCACTGCGGTAGTTCAGTAACCATTCAGCTTTTCCGCCCTGCTTGACCGTCCAGTAAGCCACACCATAAGCCTTCAGATGGTCGCGCTGGGTCAGATCCATCTGGATAAGCAGCTTTGGAGCGGCAATGGCAGAGAGAGGGCTGATTAGTAGAAATGCTAATACTATAAAGGAGTTGAGTAGCAAGTGCGACATGAAGAGTTTCGGTTTTTTTAGTCGGTAGTCGTTAGTCGGTAGTCGGATTACCAAGACTACGGACTAATCAGACTAACGACTACGGTGTAAGAAGACGTCACTTCCATTTAATCGAACAACCTATCGGTCTGGTATCCCGTTTTGTAATCTTTTCCGGAGTTCCGGCAAGTAACGCTTCGATTGCGTTCCTTAAGTACTGCCGTTTGACAGCGTTGGGATTGTCGATGTTATCGTCGATGGCGCCTCGATAGCAGAGCTTCATATCACCGTCGAGCAGAAATACATGCGGTGTAACCTGAGCGCCGTAAGCATGCGCTACGTTCTGGTCTTCGTTATGAAGATAGGGGAAAGGATATCCCTTTTCTTTGGCGCGCCTTTTCATGTTGTCAAAGCTGTCCTGCGGGTAGTTCACCACGTCGTTAACACAGATTAGAACGAAACCGACTTCTTTATCGATATATTCTCTACCCAACGCGATCAAGCGATCTTGTGTTTTGATTGCGTAAGGGCAGTGATTACAAAAGAATATAACCGCGAGTGCCTTGACCTTGCCCTTGTAGTCATCAAGGTTGTAGTTCCTGCCGTCAACACCGGGCAGGTTGAAATACGGCGCCGTTTGTCCCATTTCCAATGGATTAGTACTTGAATTGGAGGATTGAGAATATGACAATTATACCTCCTTATGTAAAAAGGATTATAGTACTTTCTAATTAGTGCCTGTTGAAAAACTCATTGAAATCGTTACCAATCCGCTGGCAGATGAGGGTATCTGCCAGCGGGCAATCGGACATTTTCAACAGGAACTAATTAGTCATCCTGAACGAACGTGAAGGATCTCTGTTGATAGCTCAGGATTCATTGATGTTCGATTGAAACACGGGTCAAGTTACCCGTGCCACACGGATAAGATGCTTCACTGCGTTCAGCATGACGGTTGTACCGTTATCCCCCCCTATAGAGTAGGGGGGATAACGGTGGAGTTACCAGATCACTTCACCAGCACAACCTTCTGAACCGCTGAGAAACTTCCCGCCTCAAGCCGGTAAAGATAAAGACCCGCCGCGAGACCTTCAGCATCCCAGGTAACCTCGTGTCTGCCAGCTGCCAGACTACCCGAAACCAGATCTGTCACCTTGCGCCCGCTCAGGTCATAAACAACAAGACTCACATCAGAAGCGCTGCGTAGACTGAACGGAATCGCCACCGAAGCATTGAACGGATTCGGATATGCCGCACCCAACGAAAACTCAACGGGCGCTGTAACTTCATCATCTTTAACGTCGTAAACGGCGTTCAAGGCGACCTCAGGCGGCGTTTCATCGTCACAGTCGAAAGTAAGTGTGCCGCTGTAATCGCCGATCTCCTCAACGCTGAACGTAATACTGAAGACCGTATGAGAACTGGCTGTCAGTGTAATCGGGAATTCATCCTCAGCCGTAACAGTGAACGCTTCGTTGTCAACTGCAACGCCTTGGATTGTGACCGGTTCGGTTCCTTTACCAAATGCTGTCAGGCGGATGGTCTTAGCCTGCTGGATTTCACCGAAATCGATTTCCTCGCGGCTGGCAAGCAGATCGATCCCTTCGGTAAGCGTGCCGGCTTCGGACAACACCGCCTGAATCTGGAACTCAAGGTTATTCCACAACGAATCCGCCTGACCGTTGGAAACGAAGTAATGTCCTTCACCCCAGTGGGGATCACTCTCTGATATCCACCTGCCCAGTGGTTGGGGCAGACAATAATCGTGTTCTTCATCATAATAGTCAATGTGGAAATACACAAAGAAATCCTCGTCAAGGTTCTTAAGCGCATCCACATCGCTCAGGTCGATCCGCTGAACGTTCGGGTAGAGATCATCGGTTGTGACGTTGATCTCTCTCGAATACAACTCCTGCCCGATGTTGTTGTTGATTTCGTCGAATATATACAGAGTAGTGCTAACATCCTCGTCCTGCACGGCGTTACTCCAGCGAACCTCGACCGCGTTCAGGTCAAACTCATCTGCGAAGTCGTCATCGGAAGGCGTGAACAGAACGGCAGGACCGTTATACTGAGGAAAGGATATCTGATCGTCCCATAAACGCATATCATAGCCGAGCTTTGCCATACCCTCAGGATAGATAACCACATCGGCGACCGCCTGGTTGTTGGCTGGTTCCTCATCACCCACCAGATTTGCCCAGGCGGTTACAGTAGCCATACCGGAATAGGGCAGAAACATCAGGCGGAAGTTGTAGGTATTGCTCGAATCCGGTAGCAGGTCTTCCTGATTAGGTGGTATAGGTGTGGCTCCTATTTCGTCAACTATGAAGGACTTACGTATAAAGTTCTGCGTTGCCATACCGTAGTTCTTAACCATTATCTGACAGACAGTAATTGCCTCGGTACTTACCGGATACCCGATATACATCCACTCTATGCCGACGTTATTTTCTCTCTGTGATAGGGTGAGCAGTCTGAAATCATCGATCCAGAGACCACTTCCCTGGGGATGTTCCATGTAGTCATCGGTTAAAACCCGCCAGACGAGATTCACGGTTTGACCAGCCCACTGGGTCAGGTTCAGCCTCAATCGCCACTCCTCCATGTTGGATTGAAACCAGGTCCCTGGTCCATAATAACCCCAATCCTCGAAAAAATCATGAGGTGGTGGATGTTGAGGTCCACCATAGTCGTAAATGATTCGCGTCCAAACACCATTTTCGTCTCTAATTTGTACGTCGAAAAGGTCATCTAAATTGCCGTCACCGTCAATTTCCTGAGCCTGAGTGTTACATAAAACCCAGAAATCGAAATGGGTGTACCATCCTTCACCAGGGATCTCCAGTGGAGGGGATATCAAACCGTTGATCAGATTGGCTTCGATAGGACAGTGAGCACAGAATTCGCCTGTATGGGCGTCCTCATCGGTAAGCTCCCAGAAGTCCCCGTAACTCTCTGCCATTGTCTCGGTTTCCATATCTCCTACCTCGGTGCCGTCATTCTCCCAGATAGGATTATCTCCGGCAAGGATCTGCATCTCATCCACCAGCAACCCGATCGCTTCAGGATGACCATCCTCCACGCTCCACGCAGGATCACTGCAGAAAGCCCACCGGATACGGACTTCCTCTTCACCTGCATATTCATCCAGGTTGAACTCTGCTTCAATCCAATCCTCTGAGAAGCCTGCCCAGCCGGGAATACCGGGATCCATTAGCCATTCGTAACCGAAGCTGAATAGGCTCTCGTAGGTGTACTCCGGTTGAGTAGGCTCGA
Organism: uncultured bacterium; assembly: GCA_964471745.1. Lineage (GTDB taxonomy): Bacteria > Electryoneota > AABM5-125-24 > Hatepunaeales > Hatepunaeaceae > CAYYHI01. The sequence continues at coordinate 9,925 of CAYYHI010000052.1, forward strand.
TCACCTCCCACTCTTCCCCGCCATCGGTGGATATCCATACATTCGCGCCATCCCAGCCGGTGTATTCGGGAAAGTCTGGTCCAGGACCACCATTGGAAGTGTCCTCGATGGCAGTGAAGAACATAAATCGCAGCCGAAGATTTTCCATATCCCTCAGATCCAGCACCGGGGTCATCAGATATTGAAGCCAGTGATTACCGTACCCATCGATCTCTTCGTCGGCGCACCACCAACTGCTGCCGTTCTGGTATGCATGTTCCTCACTGATATGCCACATCGACGGAACATCGGTCAGATCCACTGATGTCCAGCCGCTCCAGTCGTCCTCGAATCCGTATTCGTAAACAACGCTGTCATCATCTGCTTCGTCCCGAACGGGCAGTGGAACCACACTGGTGGAATGATGGTTTTCCGTAACTTTCGCATTTACCGTTGGTTGGTTGCCGAAAGTGGATATTGGGATGACAAGAATAATCCACACTAATAAAATCCTGACGTAACACTTCATGTAAGTACCTCCTTGTGTCGTTTCAGTCCCAATTGTAAATGTTCAACCGATATGATCAACATTCTTTGCAACGGGACTTGCGTTTGACTGTTAGTTTTTATATAATACATAAAATTTAACACAGACGCAATCGGGTATCAAGTTAAATTTCGTTACGAACTGAGCAACTGCACGGTGTCTGGTGTTTTAATTAACCGGCAGGCGAGTTTGACGGTTAACAGGGCTTCATAAGCCTAATTGTTGTTTTCATCAGTCTTGTCCCCGGAATATCTTGCAGGAATTAAAAGATTTCCAAGAGAGACACATGCGCAGGAAGGGTTTACATTTCGTTAATCCCAGATTGAGCAGGCAGATTTCAGAGTTGGTAGATCAGTTTTCCGAAGGCTCTCTCAAGTTGAAACCCGAAGAGTTCCCTTTTCGTTTGAAGAAGATGCTTCCAATCGATAAAATGAACAGGGATACCGTGCATCGGAGAGTCGAGGGGTATTTTCATGCCAGTAATCTACTCTTTGCAAAGCTTCTTTCAAATAGGACCAAAGACCGCAGGGAGATAGTTGACAGAGCCAAGCTGAGATCAATGGGATTCTATCATTATGTCACCGGTTCGCGCGAACCTGCTGATTATCTGAAAACCAGAGACGATCTCCTTAACGATCCATCTGCCGCACTGGTAAAGCTTTCCAATGATATTATCGGCATGGCAGGTCTACTGACTGATTCTGAATACGTGTCAACTGAGTTCAGTAATTAAGGAGCTTCAACCCGGATCCCCTTAAATCTGAAAAGATTATGGGATTCCCAGGAGAGGGCTTATGCGCTACAAGGGTTTACATTATATAAACCCCAATTTAAGTAAGCAGATATTAAACTTGGTGGATGAATTCGCATCAGGGGAAATAAAGATCAGTCCTGAGGAATTTCCTTTTCGTCTTAAAAAGATGCTGCCTGTTGATAAGCTGGACAGAAATACTGTCTGCCGACGGGTTGAAGGCTTTTTTCACGCCAGTAATCTTCTTTTCGATAGACTTATAGCTGAGAGCGCGATCAACCGCAAGGACATCGTAGTTAGAGCGAAGTTGAAACCGATGGGATACTACCATTATTTCACCGGATCGCGCGAACCTGCTGACTATATGAAGACACGCGATGACCTACTCAACGACCCGAATGCCGCATTGGTGAAACTCTCAAATGATATTGTTGGTATGGCAAGCCTGTTGGGAGAGTTAAGTAACAAGTCTAATTGAATTGTCCGCATTATCTAAAAGGTTGTTGAAGTAAAACGACATCCATGGAAAATCGGTATGCGGAACCCATGGATCAAACCTCTGATATAAGATTTCCAGGAAGAAAACATGCCTCACAGCGAGACGTATTACCTTACACAGGATCTCAACGAGCAGATTGCCGGGTTAATAGAACAGTATACAGAGGGTGCCATTGAGTTAACCCCCGAGCAGCTTCTTGAGAAGCTCCTTGAGATTCTGCCCATTGAAAAGATGAATCAGCAAACAATCCTCCGTCGTGTTGAAGGCTACTCGCAAGCGACCGATCTTTTATTGGAGAAAGCCTTGGCAGTCGGTCACCTCGACCGTCAGCAAATTGTTGCTCAAGCTAAGCTGAAACCGATGAGCTACTATCATTATCTGACCGGTTCACGTGAATCCGCTGATTATGCCAAGACGCGTGAGGATCTGTTAAACGACCCGACAACTGCGTTAGCCAAGCTGCACGACGATATCATTGGTTTGGCAGGATTAATCCCAAAGCTCAAAGAAGATACTTCCAATAATTGAACCTGATATTTATACCGGATAAGCGCTGTATTTACAAGACAATTCATTAGTCGGAGTTACTCCCACCTCCGATTATTTTCTCTGTAGCTTTGTGACCTATACCGGTAGATGCCCTTAATTTAGGGTGGTGTCCCATGATGGCTGTCATTCCAGCTTTCCAGTCTATCTGAGAATAAGAGAGTCAGTTGCTGTCACCTGCGGAGAAGTGACAGCAACTCTGAATCATTTTCGAACACACTTTTTCGCGGGAATGACAATGGATAGCTGTCACGACCAAATTTAACACATCCCCATCAACTGCTGTCGGATTTGATTATTCGGTTGTGATTGGACAAGTCAGCCCTCCTAAAAATACTACTCAAGGATAGAAAACCCAAAAAACAATTGACAAAAACATTTTTCTAACGTATTATGTTTAGTCATATAAATTGTAGGATTCTCATTTACCGGAGGTTTCGTTTAAGATATCTCCATTTTTATCTTAGACCTCCGGCAGCCTTTACATAGGTCATTCCCAGCCTGGTGTTTAAACCAACCGGATGCGATGAGTAAAATAACTCAAAAACCGAGTATTAGAACAAACCAGTCGCTTGAGCGTTACCTGCAGGAAATTGGGGAGGTTGAGCTTCTCAGTCCCGACGAGGAGATCCATTTGGCGCGGATCATCAATTATAAGCCGGAAGAGGATGTGGAAGTTAAGAACGGATCTTCCCCAAAGTACGGCACCAGGGACCAGCAGAAAGCGCTTGACAAGTTGGTCAAAGCAAACCTGCGGTTTGTCGTTTCAGTTGCCAAGCAGTATCAGAACCAGGGCTTGTCTTTGGGCGATCTTATCAACGAAGGCAACCTCGGGTTAATCAAGGCTGCACAGCGCTTCGATGAAACTCGCGGGTTCAAGTTCATCTCTTATGCGGTCTGGTGGATCCGGCAATCGATACTGCAGGCACTTGCCGAGCAATCTCGTGTTGTTCGTCTGCCGCTCAACCGCGTTGGAGCCTTAAACAAGATCGGCAAGGTCTTTAACATTCTGGAACAGGAGTTCGAACGGGAACCTTCACCGGATGAGATCGCTGACGAACTGAAGATGAACCTCACCGAGGTCACGGATACCCTGAAGATGGCGGGACGGCATCTTTCCATGGATGCGCCTTTTGCGCACGGCGAGGATAACCGGCTACTCGACATACTGCGCAACGATATGCAACCCCCACCCGACTCTTATCTGATGGGTGAATCGCTCAAGCAGGAGGTCCGACGTGCACTCTCCACACTCACTAAACGTGAGGCGGAAGTAATCAGGTATTACTTCGGTATAGGGAGAGATCAGAAAACACTCGAAGAGATCGGTGTCGAGTTCAAATTGACCCGTGAACGGGTGCGCCAGATCAAGGAAAAAGCCATCCGTAAGCTTAACCATCCTTCCCGCTCCAAATCACTCCGTACTTACTTAGGGTAAGGTTTTAGTAACAACTGCAATTATAAGCGGGATCGACAACTTTGGTCGATCCCGTTTTTATATTATATTGATCGAGTAGTGTGCTCAAGTTTTTTACTCTAATTTACATTTATCAGGAACCTCTGGTCATTCTGAAAGAAGTGAAGAATCTTGTTTGTGTCATTGAGATCCTTCACTGAGATCAGGGTGACGCTACTGAGAGTTATTCTGAACAACGTGAAGAATCTTGTTTTCAAAGGAAATGCATTGCTGAAGATCGGCTTGGTCGGCTGCGGTTACCTCGGCAGTCGCCACCTTAAACATCTATTGGACATCGAGGGCGTTGAAGTATCCGGTGTGTGGGATATGGATCCCGCCACCCGAAAGAAAGCGAACGATGAATTCGACGTTCAGGTTGCGGTTGATCTGGAAGATCTTATCAGTCGTTCGGATGTTGTTGATATCGTGACACCCACATCAACCCATTATGAGATCGGGCTTCAGGTGATCGAGGCTGGACTGCCGCTCTTCGTGGAAAAGCCTATATGCGCGACTTACGACGAGGGCTTGCAGATGATCGAGAAAGCCCGATCTGCTGGAGTTCCGATCCAGGTGGGGCATATCGAACGCTTCAACCGCGCCTTTCGCGCCCTTGGCAGCGTGAAGGTGCGACCGGGCTTCATCGAAGCGCACCGCCTGGCTCCATGGAGCCCGCGCGGAGGTGATGTTGCGGTTGTGCACGACCTCATGATCCATGATCTCGACCTGATCCTGACACTCGCCGATGATTTCCCCGTACAGATTCACGCCAACGGTGTCGGAGTCGTGACAGACTCGGTTGATATTGCCAATGTCCGTCTGGAATTCGCAAGCGGGTTGGTTGCCAATGTTACCGCCAGCAGGATTTCACTGAAACGCATGCGCAAACTGAGGTTGTTCGGTGATAGTGAATACATCGCCCTCGATCTCGCGGACGGTACATGCGAATATGTCGGCGTTACATCGGACAAGAGCCAAATCCCTGTCGGATCGCAGCTTCTCGGTGCGCTGGGTGAGGGTGAGATGCAGCGGTTGCTGTACCGTCGCTTCCTGCCCGCTGAAGAAGGTGATGCGCTGAAGTTGCAGCTTGTAGCCTTCAGGGATGCCGTTGTGCAGGATACTGAACCACCGGTTACGGGTGAAGATGGATTGAGGGCACTTAAACTTGCGGAATCAATAGTCACGCAGATCAAGGAGCGCTAAGTGAAGCTTGCTGACCTGCTGTTTCGCATACGCAGTTTCACGCCGATTCCCTTTATAGCCATTGCACTTTACTGGGCGCAGATCCGACCGGCGTTTATCGTAATTGGTTTGTTGTTGGCGATCTTGGGTGAACTACTGCGCATCAATTCTGTTCGATATGCCGGTGGTGCAACTCGAACGAGGAATGTGGGCGCGCCTTCCCTGGTCACCAGTGGACCCTACGCCCGTGTCAGGAATCCCCTGTATGTTGCGAATATGATGATCTACACCGGTTTTGCCCTTGCGTCAGGTTCTTTATTCCCATACCTGCCGGTCGTTGCTTTCATGTATTTTTATTTCCAGTATTATATGATAGTCAAGCTCGAAGAGAAGACGTTGGATAAACTTTTCGGCGCGGAGTACACCGATTACCGCCGACGCGTACCCGGGCTCTTCCCCTGTCTTTTTGGCGTAAATATCAGAAACAGACCGAATCTGCGTCTGACTGAGGCGTTACGCAATGAGAAAAGTACGCTCATCGGATTCACGCTTGTATGGCTGTTGCTGGCAGTTCGTCTGTTGGTTTTCTGATGTCGACCGGGAACATCCTCGTGGTTGCCGGCGAAGTCTCTGGAGACCTGCATGTGGCGCCGGTGATTTCTGAATTGAAGCGCTTGAATCCGGACTTATCCTTCTGGGGAACCGGAGGACCGCTTATGCGTGAGGCAGGTGTTGAATTGCTGGCGGAAATTGAAGACCTTGCCGTTATGGGATTCAGCGATATACCCAGAGTGCTGCCGTTTCTGTCCCGACTCAGGAGAACCATCCTTAAGCAGGTCAAAGAACGCAACACATCCCTTGTCATACTGGTTGATTACCCGGGATTTAATCTCAACCTTGCCAGGGTTTTGAAGCGATTGGACAATCCACCGAAGATATTGTATTATATTGCTCCGCAAGTTTGGGCATGGAGACCCGGTCGCATAAAGGAAATGCGCGATGTTATCGACTGTTTAGCGGTTGTGTTCCAGTTCGAGGTCGATCTGTTCCGGGCTGAAGGAGTTGCGGTTGAATTCGTTGGACATCCATTGCTGGACGAGTTGAGCGAATACCTGCAGATGGATTCACGCAAAAAGCATTCCGATATGCCTCTGTTAGCGCTGTTACCCGGGAGCCGCGCCCAAGAGATCAAGCGGCATCTGCCGGTTATGATAGAGGCTGCTGAACGACTGCGTGGCAAGCATTCGGAGATCGAAGTCGCCGTGGGGATCGCACCCAGCCTCGACGAACGGTACTATACGGCTATTGTTGGTGAAAGAGAATGGGTTGTCAGGTATAAAGACAGCCACCGATTGATGCTTGATGCGACTATGGCGGCTGTCTGTTCGGGGACTGCAACATTGGAAGCTGCATTGCTCGGCACTCCGCAGGTGGTTGTCTACCGGACATCGCCTTTGAATTACCTGATTGCTCGAAAGTTCATAAAACTGGATAGAATAGCGCTGGTCAACGTAGTTGCCGGCAGGGAGATCGTGAAGGAGCTGCTCCAGAAAAACCTCACCTCACGGGCGCTGGCGGATGAATTGGAGATACTGCTTAACAATCCGGCAAGGCAGGCTGAAATCAAAGAAGCATACAGGACTGTCAGGGAGAAATTAGGGGAATCCGGTGCCGCCGGGAGGGTGGCGAGAATGGCTATGGAATTGGTGTAGATTTTTATATAACAACCGATATTGGATATAAAGGAAAAAATTACCAGAGCGATTCCTGCTCTTGAGAAGAGGTTCGGAATACCCACACGGCAGCTTAAAGATCCCCTTGACGAACTGATAGTGACCATTCTGTCCCAGAACACAAACGACCGCAATCGAGATGCGGCATACCGGCGGTTAAGGGTCAGATTTCCGACCTGGCAGAAAGCGCTTGACGCCGATGTTTCGACTATTGAAGAAGCGATTCGTCCGGCAGGTTTAGGGAAACAGAAGTCAAGACGGATCAAGGAAACACTCGAATGGGTTAAAGAGAGGTTCGGCGGATTTAATCTGAGCCCTCTGGGAGTAATGTCAGATGTCGAGGCTATCGAAACGCTGACCGCTCGAAAAGGTATAGGTGTTAAAACGGCTGCAGTGGTTCTGGCATTCGGATTCGGGCGGGATATTTGCCCGGTCGATACCCACGTTCACCGCATCGCTGGAAGGTTGGGTTGGGTGAACCATAACACAACTGCCGAAGCAGCTTTCTATAAGATCCGTCTGAACATCCCATCTGGGAAAGCGGCAACGTTTCACCTGAACCTTCTGAAGTTCGGCAGAACCATTTGCACCGCCCGCAATCCGGATTGCGACGACTGCCCGCTTTGGAACGATTGTGTTTGGGAAGGGAAAAAGTCTATCATTAGATAGTTATATTGAAAAAGTACGAATTGCCTGCTGGCAGACGCCCTCGTCTGCCAGGCAAGCACTTGATATACAACAATTATACTGGCAGACGAGGGCGTCTGCCAGTGGTTTGGTGACGATTTCAACGAGTTTTCAACAGGCACTAAATAAACAGGGGGAATCATGCGTATTGCGAGGTTTAGAATCGCCGGTCACCCGACCATCGCTGTCGATGCCGGTGATGGTTATGTTGATTTCGGCGGCATACTTGAAGCACACGGCTACGTATCGGAATTGGCAGACAAGGATCCGGAACGCCGCATCATCCGGATGCTCAGGCGGGGTATGTTCGAGGAGGATTTCATCCGCGAAGAGTTGGAGTGGGCAAAACGCACCGGCAGGCACGATCTGCTCGATGTCTGTGGTTTGGAACCCCTGCTGCCGCTGAGACCGGGTAAGATCGTCTGCATTGCCCGCAACTGGACGGACCACGCTCGCGAGGGTGGTCATGAAGCGCCTGAAAAACCGTTCTATTTCGTAAAGACGGACAACTGCGCCATTGGTTACGGCGAACCGATCCCACTGCCGGAAGGTATTGGGCAGGTCGATCACGAAGGCGAGTTAGGGGTGGTCATTTCAGGGAAAGCCACGCGAGTGAAGGCTGAAGAATCCGACAAGTACATACTTGGCTACACAATAGTTAATGACGTGACAGCGCGCACTTTTCAGAAGGAGCTTATAAACAACGGTCTGCCCTGGTATGCAGCCAAGTCGATGGACGGCTTCGGACCGCTTGGTCCGGCTGTTGTTCTGTGCAATGAGGCTGAACCGCTGGACAACAAGCGTCTGCGCGTCTGGGTAAACGGTGACCTGAAACAGGACGGCATAATCAAAGACATGATATTCAAGATTCCGCAGCTCATCGAGGAGATTACCACGCATGTG
>CAYYHI010000053.1:0-18170 GCA_964471745.1 uncultured bacterium
GGTTATTTTATCTCCGAGAGGATTATAAACCTGTATCGAAATACTGCCCGGATTGGGCAGCTCGTATCTGATGGTAGTGGTTGAGTTAAAGGGGTTGGGGTAAGCGGGAAGTAAAGCAAAAGCGGTCGGAATTGGCTTGTGCGGTTCAGAGATACCCATTGCCTGTGAGCAGTCGTAAATGCCGAGGTTGGAGGCATCTGCTACATAGGCGAGATTTCCATCGGTTGCGATACCTTGAGCATATCCGGGTGTGTCGTAATAGCCGACTTCGTCAGGGTATTGCGGATTGGAAACGTCGTATATAAACAGCCCGCCATCCCAATCTGTTATGAGAGCAAATTCGCCGACCAGGGTGATTTCATGCGCCCAACCGGGCGTGTCGTAGTAGCTCATCACATACGGATCTTCGGGATCGGATACATTAACCACGCACAGTCCGGCGTCGCCGTCGGCGACAAAGGCGTATTTTCCTTTAACAACTATACCGAGAGCCGTGCTCTCTGTTCGGCAATATCTGGTCTGTCGGGGATTTGCTGGATCGGTGACATTTATAATCCTGATACCACTCCATTCGCACGCCGTATAAGCATAACCTTCGCTTACCGCCACCGAGCGATCGCGGCAATCCACGTCTGGTTCACAGTTTCCGACCGAATCCGGGCTCTCAGGATTGGAAATATCGACTATGGTGAGACCTGACAAGTCATCTGCTACGTAGGCGTAAGAGCCTTCGATTGCCAAATTCATGGCGCAGTTAAAGTTAAACGATCCGACTCTTTGCGGTTGTGCTGGATCTGAAATGTCTATTATTTGCAGACCGACATCCCACTCGGTCACATAAGCGTATTCACCGGAAACGACCACCCTCTGGATTTCTGCGTTAACCTCCAGGTCGATTGCGCCAGCTTCCACCGGATTACTGGGATCTGAGACGTCGACCATACGAAAACCTGCCATTCCGGCAGCAACGCAAGCGTAATCTCCGACCTTTGCCACATCGATAACGGCTCCCCAGGTGAAATCACGAGTATCGGCAATGATCTCCGGAGATGCAGGAGTTGAAATATCAATAATGCAAAGAGAAGTCGTAGTGCTGACGTATGCGTAATCTCCCACCAGGGCTATATCAAGCCCCCAAGGGACATCTGTAAATCCGACTTCTTGCGGATCTGTAGGGTCAGAGATATCGATAATGAAAAATCCATCGTCACCCTCAGCAAGATAGACGTAATCGCCCGCCACAGCGACTCCAAGCGCGGTTTGGTGCTCTGGATCGTAGAAGCCCGCTTCAAAAGGTTCACGGGGATTGGAGACGTCCATTATCCTAAGCCCTCCGCCGGTCGTAGCGAGGTACGCATAGCCATCAGCTACAGCTATATCCTGTGCATAGTGGCGAGTTCCGCAAGCCCCGATTCTAACCGGGTTTTCCGGATCGGAGACATCGATCACAAAGAGTCCGCCGTAGCTCCAAGCCACATATACAATAGTGTCGATTACGGCAGGTTCAAATGCAACTGCGGCGTTATACGTGTAACTGCCTACCTCTTCTGGATTTTGAGGGTCGGATATGTTGATGATGCGGAGTCCCTCGTTCCTGGCGGTTACATAGGCGTAGTCCCCCGCTACCGCCACACCGAGTGCGTCATCCGGCGTGTCGCAAAAACCCACTTCGGTGGGATTCTCTACATCAGAGACGTCGATGACGCTGAGCCCCCCGTCCCTGCTTGCCACGTAGGCGTAATTGTCCTGTAGGACAACTCCTTTAGATTGTCCGGGAATTTTGTCATTGAAACCAACAATCTCCGGGTTGGCTGGGTTCGAGATGTTTAATATCTGCAGATCGGATTGTCCAGTAGCTGCATAGGCGTAATTGCCATGTACTGCCACACCGTGAGCAGAACCCCAATAATTGTAAATCCGTCCGACCTGTTCGATGTTCTCGCTGTCTTGGGCGTAAAGGTCTGCATTCGCTGTTAATGCGATGCAGATGCTTATGAATAAAAGGATCGTTCTGCTCATTTGTTTTATCTCCCTATTTAATCAGCATGACCTTTTGAGTCATGGTTTTTATGTCTGCATTAAGTTGAACAAAATACACCCCCGACGGCAGATCGTTGGCTGTCAGGGTCGTGGTGTGGATGCCGGGGTGTTGGTAGCCTGAAAATAAAGTGGTTATTCGTTGTCCATAAGGATTGTATATCTGAAGAGACACATGGCTTGGATATGGCAATCCGTATTTGATGGTGGTGGCAGAGTTGAAGGGATTGGGGTAGGTGGGAAGTAAAGCAAAAGCGGTCGGAATTGGCTTGTACGATTCTGAGATACCCATTGCTTCTGAATAGTCGTAAATTCCAAGGTTTGTGCGATCCGCTACGTATGCCAAATTACCAACAGCAGATACGGCTAAAGCATAACCTGGGGTGTCATAATAACCCACCACCTCCGTATTTTGTGGATCTGACACATTGTACACATAAAAACCTCTGGCATGATCTGCGAGGAATACAAAATCACCAACAATATCCACCGCTTGGGCATAGTCTGGTGTTCTTTCGTAACTCACCACCCAGGGATCTTCCGGATTAAAAATGTTTATCACACAAAGTCCCAAGGGTCCAGCCGCTATATATGCGTATTTGTCTTTCACAACCACAGCAAAAGGAAAATGACCTATGTTGCAGGACCCCATTATTTCAGGCTCCTGAGGATTTGAGACGTCAATTACACTGAAACCCCTTCCCGAACCTACGGCATAAACTAAGTCCCCAACCGCAGCGACATCCTGTGTTCTAGCGTCCGGCGGTTCTGGGACACCGGCAACCGAATCCGGATTCTCCGGATCAGAGATGTCAAAAATAACAAGACCTCCCAAACCAAGTGCTAAATAGGCAAAGTCGCCTGATACTGCTAAATTCATTGCGCTATAAGAATATGCGCCATAGCTGCTGCTCACCAACTCAGGATTTTCGGGTCTGTGAACATCTATCACCTGGAGACCATCCATCCCGGCAGCCACATATGCTAAGTCATCCACAACTTTTACACAATTTGCCATGAAAGAGATGTCGAGTGAACCAACCTGTACTGGATTTTCGGGATCGGATATGTCAGTAACGCGTAATCCTGCCGGACCTCCCACAGTATAGGCATAATCTCCTACCGTATCCACCCAGTCAATATCCCCAGGTTCGTAATATGAACCCAACTCTTCGAGGTTGTCGTGGTCAGAAATATCCATTACTGTAAGACCGCTGTACTTGCTTAACAAATAAGCCTCTTCACCATCGACAGCTATATACCAAAATTGTTTGTCACTTTCGTAGAAACCCGCTTCCTCAGGCTGTTCGTGGTTAGAGATATCAACTATACGAAAGCCGTTTTCCGTGTCCGGTATATAAGCAAAGTCGCCGATAACAGTCACGTCATCGCATTTGGATCGGTCTGGTGGATGGTAGTCACCAACTAATTCAGGATGAACAGGATCGGATATATCAATCACAAACATTCTAAACATATATGTAACATAGGCAAAACCTTCGGATACAGCTACATGTCTTCCCATTTCAAGGATGTGGCTCACCAAACGTGGATTCTCCGGATCGAGAATGTCGATCACACATAAGCCGCCGTCGACAGATCCATCCGCAACATAGGCATAACGACCTTCAATTGCTATTTCGTATGCCCGTCCCGGTGTGTCACATGTCCCCACCTCAGTTGGGTCCGCAGGATTTGAGATGTCGAGAATAACAATGCCAACTACTCCATCTGCAATATAGGCGTATTCCCCTTCAACAGTTACGCCGTAAGCATTGCCAGGTGTGTCGTAGCAACCGACTTCTTCCGGATTTTCGGGGTCGGAGATGTCTATCACACGAATACCAATATCATCTCCTTCTGCCAGGTAAGCAATTTCCCCATCCACAGCAAGACCCTCTCCAAGACCAGAAGCTCCATCAAAAAAACCAACAAGGTCGGGATTGGCAGGATCAGAAATATCAAGAATTTGAAGTCCTGAGATTCCGCTTGCAACGTAACAGTAGTTCCCTTGAACGATCACTTCTGATGCATTCGCCCAATAATTGTAAATCCGTCCGACCTGTTCGATGTTCTCGCCGTCTTGGGCGAAAAGGTCTGCGTTCGCTGTTATTGCGATGCAGATGCTGATGTAAAAAAAGATTGTGTTACGCACTGTTCTTTTTCCTTTATCTGATTAACATTACTTTTCTTGTGAACAACTGCCCCGCAGCCTCCATTCTCACAAAATACAACCCCGACGGCAGATTGGAAGCGGTCAGGGACGTGGTGTGGATGCCGGGTTGCTGGCAACCTTTGAACAGCGTCGTTATTCGCTGTCCCAATGGATTATATATCTGAAGTGATACATAACTCGTATATGGCAGTCCGTAAGTGATTGTTGTTGTCGAATTGAAGGGGTTGGGATAGGCGGGAAGTAAAGCAAAAGCGGTCGGAATTGGCTTGTACGGTTCAGAGACACCCATCGCTTCGGAATAGTCGTAAATGCCGAGGTTTGTGCGATCCGCGACATATATAAGATTCTCATCTGTAGTCAAGGTTATTGCATATCCCGGCGTGTCATAATAGCCCACCTTCCTCGGATGTTCAGGATCAGACACATTGTACACAAAAAAACCATTGTCATGATCCGTTAGAAAGACAAAATCACCGAAAACATCCACTTCATGGGCATAGTTCGGCGAATCTTCATAGCACACCACGAAAGGATTGGTCGGGTCACTGAAATCAATCACACAAAGTCCCAGTTGACCAGCCCCTACAAAGGCGTACTTATCTCTCACTGCCACAGCAAATGGACGAGTACCTATGTTGCAAGTGCCCAGTAATTCAGGATTTTGAGGGTCTGAAACGTCGACGATACAAAAACCACGTCCTGTACCTACGACAAAGGCAAGATTCCCAACCACCGTGACGTTGATTGTTTCAGCTTCGGGAAGCTCGGGGAAGCAACCAAGTGAGTCCGGATTCTCAGGATCAGAGATGTCAATAATAACCAGCCCCTGGGATTCTCCAGCCAAATAGGCATAGTCGCCTGATACCGTCAAATTCTGTGGGCTGTAATGTGGATCGTAGTAGGTGGTCATTAACTCAGGACTTTGGGGGTCGTGGATGTCCACCACCTGTAGACCATATTGCCCGGCAGCTATGTATGCAAATTCATCCTGTACTTTAACACAATTGGCGCCTCTGCCTACTTCGCATGATCCCATCTCGACCGGATTTGCGGGCTCAGAGATGTCAACGACTCTGAATCCTGCCGGACCGCCTGCGACATAAGCATAATCTCCTGCCTTATCGACCGCATCAGTTATACCCGGTTCGTAATAATTACCCACCACTTCAAGGTTATCCAGATCGGAAATGTCAAATATTGCAAGCCCTCTGTAACTGCCTACCAGGTATGCAGTTTCGCCGACAAGAGCGATATGTCTGAATTGATTGTCACTTTCGTAGAAAACCACCTCTTCAACTTGTTCGGGATCGGAGATGTCAAAAATACGAAGACCTGTTTCCGAATCAATTACATAAGCAAGGTCGCCGGTGATGGCAATATCGGAGTACCTCGAGCCTTGGGGCCTTCGGGAAAAATCCACCTCTTCGGGATTGGCAGGATCGGATATGTCTATCACAAACAAGCCATCTAAACTGGCCACAACATAGGCATAATCTTCCGATAGAGCCACCTGAGACGCCGCTTCGAGTATGTGAGCTACCAAACGCGGATACTGTGGATCTTCAACATCGAATACACACAAACCTCCATTCTGGTCTCCGTCGGCGACAAAGGCATAAAATCCAGACAAAGCCAAGTTAAAGGCGAATCCGGGAGTATCTACCCAACCGATCTCGTATGGATTGGCAGGATCTGTTATGTTGATTATGCGCAGTCCGTAATGACCATCGGCAACATAAGCGTATTCCTCTGAAACAGCTACACCATAGGCTTCTCCCGGCGTATCGCAGACACCAACGACTACAGGGTGTTCGGGATCGGAGATGTCCACTATTCGCAAACCGACATCCTCGCCGTCGGCCACATATGCGTAACCATCTCGTATTGCCACACCGTGGGCTGAACCAGAACCGCTATCATAAAAACCAACCATGTCTGGATTAGCAGGATCTGAAATATCAAGTATTTGAAGTCCTGAAATTCCGGCTGTTATGTAAATGTAATTCCCTTGAACGGTGACGTCTGATGCACCAGACCAATAATTGTAAATCCGACCGACCTGTTCGATGTTTTCGCCGTCCTGGGCGTATAGGTCTGCGTTCGCTGTTAATACGACGCAGATTATTGTAAATAAAAGGATCGTTTTACGCATTTATTCTATCTCCTTATCTGATTAACATGACCTTTTGCGTCATGGTTTTTATGTCTGCATTAAGTTGTACAAAATACAACCCCGACGGCAGGTTGTTGGACTTCAGGGTCGTGGTGTGGACGCCAGCTTGTTGGTAGCCTTCAAACAGTGTGCCTATCAGTTGTCCAATTGGGTCATAAATCTGTAGTGAAACATTATCCGGATGGAGTAAACCGTATCTGATTGTAGTGGTTGAGTTGAAGGGATTGGGATAAGCCGGATAAAGGATGAAGGATGAAGGTAAGAGAGGGATGAATTGATCATCCACCCTGGCAGGATCGGTAAAGTGGTAAATCCCCAGGTTTGTTCTGTCGGCTACATAGATATACTCACCCTCGATGGCAACCTCGAAAGCTCTGCCAGGGGTATCAAAGTAACCGACCACTCTGAGGCTCTCCGGATTGGAGACATCCAGTATCTCAAATCCCCTCTGCCGCAGTGCGATGACCGCCAGATTATCCTGAACCGCAACATCCCAGGCGCCGCCATCGATTTCATAGTCGTTCACCACTTCGAGGTTCTCCGGATCAGAGATATCTACAATATGCAAGCCGCTCCATTGATCCGACACATAAACATAATCGCCATATATCGTGAGATCAGATGGCGCCCATTGATAATCACCCGCTGAACCGATTTCAATCAGGGTGTCGGGATTCGATATATCCGCGATTATAAATCCCCGACTATGACCAACATACATATAATCACCAACAACTTCGATGCATGAGAGATAACCTCCGGTATAATTACCCCCCATCGACCAGAACATAGCCACCGAATCGGGATTTTCCGGATCGGATATGTCGAAAACCTGTATGCCGGCGTCCAGATCAGCTTCCCAGGCTGTAAATACCATATCACCCCGCAGCGTTGCGTCCAGGAATGTACCCTTCCACTCATACCAGAATGGGAGAATCCTCGATAACGTATCGAGATTTTCCGGGTCAGATACGTCAATAGGATAAAGAGTGCGGTCAACTGCCAACGCCAGATTGTCGTAAACCTTAACACGTTCGGTTCTCCAGGGCAGCTCCTGTTTGCCAAGTTCGACAGGAGAGAATGGATCAGACACGTCGATCACACTCAGACCACTCTCACCGCTCGCAATATAGGCGTAGCCATCCTGTAAATATATACCCATAACCTGTCCAAAATCAACCCATCTACCAATATCCACCGGTTGCGCCGGATTGGAAACATCGACGATGTTCAGTAATCCATTTCTATATTCGCGATTGTGAATATTACCGACCAGATAGGCTGTGTCATCAATAATCGTGAAATCACCCATGTATATGTAAATGTCCTGCATCTCATACATACCGATTGAGTCCGGTTGTTCGGGATCGGAGACGTCGAAGATTATGAAATTGGAATACCGATCCTCCACGTATGCCAAATCTCCTGCAACCTCCAATCTCCTTTGATCGGAATAATCTTCAATACTATAGTAGCCTATTTCAACCGGTTCTTGCGGATTGCCGACGTCTATTATCTGTAAACTCCTGTCAGTAACCACATACGCAAGGTTGTCTTCTACAGCGAAATCTAGTATTCTTCGGATATTAAGATTCTCGAAGCTTCCTACGATTTCAGGATTTTCCTCATCTGTAATGTCAGCTATATATATATCATACTGTGGCAGTGTTCTGAGGTAAGCGTAATTCTCCTCAACCCAAACCTCATAACACATCAGGGTGTCAATATGACGTAGAATGTCCCAGTTTTCAGGATCGCTTACATCGATAACGCCGAACCCGTCCGCTGCAACAAAAGCGAACCCGTCCCGAACTGCCACATCAAGAACTCTTCCTGGCAGGTCAACCAATGATACAACTTCAGGTGCTGACGGATCGGAGATATTGATAATCCAGAGACCGGTTGTATCATCGGCTATATAGGCATAATTCCCCTCTACCGCCAGGTCGGTGGCTTCATTAGGGTAATCGTAATAACCAGCTAATTCCGGATTTTCAGGATCGGATATGTCGACTATCTGCAGACCTGACAGACCGGTTGCGATGTAAGCATATTGATCCTGAACAACAATTTCCTCAGCGCCAAACCAGCGAAGCATGGACTGGTTCACGAGTTCAACGTTCTCGTGGCTCTGGGCAAAAAGACCCGGACTTGTGGTTAGTACAACGCAAAAAGCGGTGAATAAAAAGATGGTTCTGCGCATTGTTCTTTTCCTTTATTTGATAAGCATGACCTTTTGAGTCATGTTTATTGTGCCTGCATTAAGTCGAACAAAATACAATCCCGACGGCAAATCGTTGGCTGTCATAGTCGTAGTGTGGACGCCGGGGTGTTGATAATCCTCGAAGAGTGTCAATACCTCTTGCCCTGAAGTGTTGTAGATCAGGATTGTAACGTCAGTTGGATGCGGGAGACTATACGTGATCGTTGCGACCGAATTGAATGGGTTTGGACAGATCGGTCGTAAATCGAAAACCAATGGAAGATTTTCATCGTTCTCATCAACTGCATTGTACAGCAACCGTAAAGCAAATCGTTCGTTGCATTCAACCACAAACTCATCCGACAACGCCTGTACCCACCAGGTGAGCGGGATGTCCATATCCAGCGAGATACCAAGGCTGTCTGCGAGGATTTCGAGGTTGACGGCTAAGGTAGTTTCCTGTAGTAAAATATCCACGGAGTCTTCACCTGTCTGAAACCAGATATTGTAAGTCACCACGTCGTCAGGATCAGGATCGACCGAATGCCCCCAGGCAAACGTAACATCCTGAACCTCAAACGGATTTAAGGTATCGCCGTTCTGGGGTTCGAGCAGACTGAATCCGGATGGTGGTCGGTTCGGCAGTTCATCGACGACGTTTAAAATAACCGGAACGTGAGTCTCACCACCGATACCGTCGTGCAGGAAAACCAACTCACCTTCAAAGAGTCTTGGCGGTAGTCCGGTTGCATCCAAAGTCAGGAATAAATCCTCGCTGTCACCGGCTGGAATTCGACCAGCCTCAGGATCAACTTGGAGCCAATCGCATAGTCCCTCAAGATGCCAGACAACCACCCGGTCGGGATTCTGTACCATACTCGCCAACACCCAACTGAAAGCGTCCATCTGGTTGGAGATATTGATTCCTCCCGGTCTACCCTCCATGTTCAAGTCTCTCACATGCGCCACATCCCCGTTATCGATGTTAATTCTGTTCACCTGGAGGTCAACCGCTTCGCCGCTTGAGACCACATACAGGCAGTAGCCGTCGGGATCTCCCATCCAGTACGACAATCCATAAATACGCAGATCCTCGGGAGCTTCTATTTCATTACCGACCTGACCATTCAAATTGGTGGGATAGATGTCGGACGTAAGGTTAGCCGACCAGAAGACATTACGTTCAGGGTCCCAGGTCATAGACCGGTAAGATCTGGCTTGTCCTTCAATGGTCGAGATAAGCTCGCCATCGGTGTTGAAGCCATATAATGTTGTTTCGTCGGCACCCCAAATAAGGTTGCCGTCCCAGGTAAGGTCGCGCATGCCGTAACGGGATTCTTGAAACTGGTCGAACTCCTGCAGGAAATCGCCTTCAGCATTGAACACATAGATCCTGTTAACATCCTCTCCGTTGTTACCTCCTGATATGTAAATAAGCCCATCGACAACTACGACACCATTAAGCTGGTCATCATCGACGATTTCTCCAGCCTCAATGTTAACCCGGATATCCCACGGATCGAAGTTACCTTCGCCGTTCATTCTTCTCTCAACTGTGTATGTCAATGGACCGTTGCCTTCGTTGGAAACCTCGATTAGTTCCTCGGTTTCGTTATCCTGCAACAGTTCGACATATACACTATCCGGATTTACGTTACATCCGGAGTGGAATAAGCTGAAGTTAATCTCCAGGGTGGAATCGTTACCAACATGCTGGTCGATTAAGGTGGAATCGAGATAGTCTTGCATGGATGCGGTGATGTCAAAATCATCATTACTGGCGTTTTCAATCTGCCAGAAGCCATCCTCGTCGGTCTGGGCTGAAGCGCCGTATGATGTCATGACCGTTGCATTTTCCAGCGGACTGTCGTCAATCGCATCGAGTACCACTCCTTCAAGTGTCCCGCTCGGGAAATCTGGATCCCGTTCAGTCTTCACCAGCCAGAAGTCTGAACTGCCCTCTCCAAAGGAGAAAGTTAATCCAGCAAGAGCATATCCACCATCTTCAGTGCTGATGGCTGAAAAACATCTGTCCCCACTCTCTCCGCCATAAGTCTGCGACCAGATTAATTCGCCTCTATTGTCGGTTTTAACCATCCAGAAGTCCCTATTACCTTCTCCGAAAGATTCAGTTTCTCCAGCCAGGATATAGCCACCTTCTTCGGTCTGAATGACTGTCCAGCATGTTTCATCTTCTTCTCCTCCGTAGGATTCAGACCATGATTCTTCTCCATTCTCATCCGTTTTTACCAACCAGAAGTCCTGATCACCCTCGCCAAATGATTCTGTGTAACCTGCCAGAACGAAACCCTCATCATCGGTTTGTGTAACGGTCATACAACAATCTCCCAATCGCCCACCATAGGTCTGTATCCAATCCTCAGCACCTTCATCATCGGTTCTGACCAACCAGAAGTCGACCCCATCGGGAGGATCCCAGGTAGTAAACCCAGCCAGAGCAAAGCCGCCATCATTTGCTTGAACAACTGAATAACAGGCATTAACAGGGTGTCCACTTGGGTAAGTATTTGACCAATCCAGTTCGCCTTCCTCGTCAGTTCGTACCAACCAGGTGTTTGTGGCATCTCCGAAGGATTGACTCCATCCCCCCAGTGCAAATCCACCATCCTCGGTTTGGATTACTGAGCGGCATTCGTCATTATCCTCACCGCCGTATGATAGTGTCCATTGTACTTCTCCATCTTCATCAACTTTGACCAGCCAGAGATCGCTTCTCCCTTCACCAAACGACTGGGTTATTCCTGCCAGGGCGTATCCTCCATCCGAAGTTTGGACCATAGAATAACAAATATCTTCCTCTTCACCGCCATAGGTCTGGGACCAAATCTCTTCACCATCTTCATTTGTTACCACAAGCCAAAAGTCCTCCTCCCCCTCACCGAATGAAGTAGTCCATCCCGCCAGGGCATAACCTCCGCCATCGGTTTGGATGACGGAATAACAATATTCCGAACTCTCGCCACCGTAAGTCTGCGACCAGTCGATTTCGGGTTGAGCGAGGGCTGTGCTTGATAATGTAAATAAAACGATTAGCACTGAAAGAATTGTTTTACGCATTGTACATCTCCTTTATTTAACCAGCATGACCTTTTGGGTTATAGTTTTTGTGTCTGCATTAAGTTGAACGAAATATAATCCCGACGGCAGGTTGTCGGCGTTTAGGTTTATGGCGTGAGTGCCTGCTTGCTGATAGCTCTTGAACAAAGTATAAATACGCTGCCCCAGGGGATTATAAATCTGAAGCGCTACATTGCCCGGGGATGGCAGTCCATATTTGATAGTGGTGGATGAATTGAAGGGATTGGGGTAGGCGGGGCTTAACGTAATCTTTTTAGGTATCGCGAAGCTGCCAGAATCATAAATGAGATTATATATTTCGTTCACTATAATTCCAACGTTTTTTCTCTCTTCATCCTCCCCGTCAGATAGAATAAAAGTAACGGTATGTTGTCCTGAATCGTCGAAATCGGATTGCCAGCAGAATTCATAAACATCATCGTCATTAAGAGTCAAAGTTGCATCACCCGGAAGATCGTTAGTAGAAAAAGTAAGAACACGATCTTCATTTTCTTCAGTATTAATATCTATAAATATATCAAGAATAGTACCTTCATCTAACTGAAATGAATCCGGGATTTCGTCAAATTGATATGCCCAGGGAGGTCGGTTTACATTACAAATGGTAATAAAAATATCAAGAAGAACGTCAAACTCATTATCGCTGAGAACAAAATTAGCTAAGTAACAACCCGCATCTTCAAATCCGGGAACCCAAAGAAATAAACCTGTGCCGTTACCTTTATCATCAAATATCACTTCTCTTGGCAGATCATCTGAATAGAACGTTATTGTTAAATCATCTCCATCCGGATCATCGCCTTCAACTGTGAATAGTATAACCGCATTCTCACTACATTCTATGCCTTCAATATCCGTAATCCACACAGGCGGGCGATTTTGGCAAAAGACCGTTAAAGGCATTAAGATCGTAATTATTACGATAGTGAATAATCTTGTTCTCATTTTTTGTCTCTTGTGTTTTACGGATTAACGAATCCTGTTTTTTTTCAGGTTATCTTATCAGCATTACTTTCCTTGACTGCATTTGTCCCGAACCCTCCAACCTCACAAAATACAACCCCGACGGCAGATTGGTTGCATTCAATTCGATGGTATGAATGCCAGGTTGTCTGTAACCTGCAAATAATGTGACGACCTTGCATCCGGTTAAGTTGTATATATCCAGTGAAACGTACGACGGAACAGGCAATCCGTAGGTGATCGATGTTCTTGAATTGAACGGATTGGGATGTGCTGGCGTCATATAGAATTCTGTAGGCAATTCCGCCGTTCCTGTACCCACTCCCAATGCGCTGCCGGAGATGGGTATCTCGATCGATCCTTCATCCATATCGTTTGACTCGATCCGGTAAATGGCGCTGTATTCCGCCGCGATCCAGGGCGCGAAGGTGATTACAGTTTCGTGATTGCCTTCGCCCCATATTTCGAATGGACCACCTCCCTGGTCGATATATATAAAAGGTGGTCCTTCAATTATCACTATGGACTGGGACGATATCGCGAGGAGACGATCCCCCACATTTGAGATCGTTACCGACTGACTTACGTAGGTTTCCGTTTGTATGTCAACGAATACGATCTCGCCCGTGTCCACATCTATCTCCTGGGGATTCCCCTGATGGAAGAAAAACGCGCCCATGTCCGCACGGGTAACGTCGGGATCCATCGCCGATGCAGGATCAGCGCTGTCGATACACGGAGATTTGGTTTCATCCTCAACCGGGAAGTTGTCCCAGCTCAGATGCAGGTTGCCGCTGTCCGGTTCTACGAATAGAGGGTCGAGGTCGATATTTCCCTCGCCTGCGAACCCATCCTGAATGTTGCTGTAGGTGATAATAAGCCACGCCGGAAGCGCCGCTGGTTGATTATTACGGACGATGCTGTTGACAATGGTAGCTCCCGAATTGTTGTCATAACAATGAATGCCGCCGCCGACTCCGTCGGCAAGATTACCGGTAATGGTAACATTTATCAGGCTTGGGTTCGATCCCTGGGTGCAGTAAAGTCCACCCCCGTTCCGCGTGGCATGGTTGTCTCTAATGACTAGGTTCTGCAGTGTCGGGCTTGCTCCGTTGCAGTATATACCGCCTCCGAGACCGGTCATTGCATTCACCATAGTGAAACCAACCAGTTTTGCATTAACTGTTTCACCACTATGAAAAACTGCCACACTCCGACCGTTTGCGATTCCATCCAATATCGTCGAGTCGATGTAAGACATATCAGAGGTCATCATGAAGAGGCTGGCTACGATGATATCCCTGCCATTAAAATCAATCACCCCTTCATAAACTCCCGGCTGAACGAGTACCGTGTCGTCATTGGCGGATGCATTTATCGCAGTTTGAATTGTCTCCCAGTCATCGGGAACATGACGATTGGTCGTTCTTTGCCAGTCGTTCAAGGTTTCATACACATATCCAGCCTGTTCATTCTGAAAATCCGCTACCGTTTCACCTTCGGGAAGATCTTCTCGCCAATTATCCAAGGCTGCTTGAGTGCGTGAGAAGATTGTATCGGCGACCGGATTAGTCAGCTTTAAAACACCGTTCCCGGCGCCGTCCAACAGTTGGAATGTGTTAAGTGCATCGTTGGCGTGGATCGAGCTATATACAAATTGGACAAACTGTTTGGCAAGGTCGCAGAGAAGCGCAGTGGAATCCCCGTTCAGCTCAACCGGCGTACCGGCAGCATGAACCCAGAGTGGAACGGGAACCGTAACGATGGGTTCGCCACAAACCGCATACGTTGTGCTGAGCAGCGGGTTTTCATCATTCAGAATACCTTGAACGATGATTGCGCTGCGGGTGATATCGCGATTAATCGCTGAATGGTCAGGAATAATTCCCCAAGGCAATCCACCTGCTTGATAGACGCTGTCGAATGGGAGTGGATACGGATTAAGGGTTTCTAGGCTGATATCCCGCATTACAGTTTGAAATAGATACTGTGGGGTTAATGATTCGTCCTCTATGGCATCGAGTATTAACTGGTAAGCTCTGTCGTGGCGCCATTTCCCAATGCGTCCAGTGTCGACACCACTGTATGCGAAATTCGTTCGAACGAGAAATCCGTCGGGTGCCACATCCGAATCCGTTGCATCAAACCGCAGGTAACTGTTGAAACCGGCTTCGAATACGGCAGCTCCCCCTTCCGCGTCGATGACTCCGTAATTAGACGGCGTGGTGCGACCCACCTCGTTGGTAGCATCGAGAATGCCGATAAAATCGTCGACAGTCCGGCAGGTCTGTAATGCCAACTTCATAATGCGTCCATCGTCATCGGGACCTTCCACCGAGTCGGGAAGGTTAAGAGCCGTGGAATTCTCAATGGCAAATCCGACCGAGTTAACGCCACCCCAGGCGTCATCCACCTGCCCTGTATAAGTGTTGGTAACATACTCGAATTCCCCATCATCGAAATAGGCAAATTCCTGTTCAGGATTACTTACATCGCGGTTTTTCCACAGCAGCGGACGACCGTCAGCAGTTACTTCTCCAGAGATTATCGCCGTGGTGCATTCGTTTGGTTCTGTTAATGGTCTGTCCTTGTGAGGGGATTTGAATTCGTAAGAGTTCTCTTGGATCGATACGGGAATTGTGGCAATCAGGCAAACCAGGATGATCGCTTTGAATGTGGAGTTCATATCGCATCTTCTTCCGTTTAATTAATGAAAAGAAGTCTGTTATGAGCCTGCAGAACTGATGATTTCAGGAAATATGGAAGGTAATATAGTAAAATTTTCCCTCTATTTCACCAACATTATCTTATTCGACAACGACTGTCCGGGTGTTTCCAGCCTGATAAAATACAACCCTGATGGCAGTTTATTGGCGGTTAGGGTTGTGGTGTGGATGCCGGGGTACTGGTAGCCTTCATATAAAGTGTTAATCCGCTGTCCTAATGGATTGTATATCTGAAGAGACACCTGACTCTGATATGGCAGTCCGTAAGTGATTGTGGTGGCGGAGTTGAAGGGATTGGGGTAGGCGGGGAATATTAAGAATTCATTAAGCGTTTGATTAAATGAACCATTACCAATAAACTCTGGATGTGTGAAGTGGTAAATACCAACGTATTTCTCATCAGCAAGGTAGATTAAGTTATGAAAAACGAAAACATCATTTGCTATCCCTGAGCGAGATATATTATATCCAACCTCAATTGGATTTTCAGGATCGCAAATATCGACTATACGGATTCCTTGCCACTCGGCTATGTATGCGTAACTTTCATATATAAACACCGCTGATGCTAAATCATCTAATTCAAAATTTCCAACTTCTTCGGTATTATCCGGTTCAGATATGTCTATAATTTTTAGTAAGGTAGAAAAACTAGGCCAATAATATCCAACCAAATAAGCGTAGTCCGCGCCTACAGAAATATCAGTAATCTCATAATCTTCTATTATATGAGATCCAACCAAGCTTGGTTCAGATGGGTCTGAAATATTGAAAATATAAAGAATGCCAATCTCATTTGCGATAAAACAATAATTACCCGATACATACACACTAATGAGATACTCTAAATCATGATTTGTGTTCACAACTTCAGGATTGATCGGGTCTGATATATCGATAATATAGAAATCATCATCGAAACCGATAATATATGCGTAGTTCTCTGATACTGCGATATCAATAGCGCCCGGAGCTTCGCATTGACCCACTTGATTAGGTCTTGATGGATTTGATACATCGAATATCTTCAAATCACTACGAGCCATGTAGAGCATATTATCCTCTACGTGGATTTTTGCGCGTCCAACGTTTCTTATTAATCCGAGCTCGTTCGGTCTCTCAGAATCGGAAATATCTATGGTAAGAAGATCTCCTGCTACTACGTATGCAATATCGCCAGATATGAACACACTGTAAGTTTTATCTCTATCGTATAAACATATACCGAGAGGTCTTGCTGGATTCGAAACATCTACAATACGCAGATAATCCCTAAGACCATCCCAGTTGTCATCTGTCAAATAAGCATAATCTCCGGCTATAAAAACACCATTTGGTTGGACACCGGTTCTAAAAGATCCGACAACGTGAGGGTTTTCAATGTCGGATAAGTCAATTATCTGTAAACCGCAAAATTCGATCTCAGAATAGCCATCAAACTTGCCTTCCATTACGTATGCATAATTACCATTTACAAAGACATCAAAGACTACTTCCCCAAGAACCTGGCATCTACTAACTTCGGTAATGTTATCCGGATCAGCGATGTTTATTATATATAAATAATCTATACGTCCTATAAAGGCGTAATTACCGGACACGAAGATACACCACGAAGTGTATTCCAACTCAAATGAACCAACCTCCTCTGGGCTTTCAGGATCAGAAATATCAATAACAATAATTCCTTCAATTGAAATCACGTATGCATAACCATTTGATATGAAGGAATAACCGCATCTAA
The DNA here is from genome assembly GCA_964471745.1 of uncultured bacterium. Lineage (GTDB taxonomy): Bacteria > Electryoneota > AABM5-125-24 > Hatepunaeales > Hatepunaeaceae > CAYYHI01. The sequence goes on from CAYYHI010000053.1 coordinate 17,122, forward strand.
TATCACAAACACTTACTATTTCCGGGCTTTCAGGATCAGAAATGTCGATTATTTTCAACCCATCTCTTCCTGCTGTTACATAAGCATAGTTACCTTCGACCATTATTTCGTCCCCTGGAATATCACTGCAACTTAACTCGTCAGGATGTTCAGGATCAGAAATATCTATTACGAGAAAACCGCTCCCACCAATGACGTAAGCATAATCATCTTGAATGAAAACACTGCGGGCATCTTTTGGATTATCTTCGCATTGACTGATTACACGTATTAAATCTAAATCAGAAACGTCTAAGATCTGGAGTCCTGATGATCCTGTTGCTATATAGGCATAATCACCCTGAACGAACACATCTGCAGGACCTTGCCAGTAATTGTAGATTCGCCCGACCTGTTGAACATTCAAACTGTCCTGTGCGAAAAGGTCTACATTAACTGCTAATGCGATGCAGATGATTGCTAATAAAAGGACTGTGTAACGCATTGTTCCTTCCCCTTATCTGATAATCATTTCTTTTCTTGACAACAACTTCCCAAATGCTTCAAGATGCATGTAATACAACCCCAACGACAGATTGTCGACGGTCAGGATGGTAGTATGGGTGCCAGGTTAACGTGCTGGCAGACGCGCTTGTCCACCAGCACGCAACACGATCCTTTCAACAGTAACTACTTAATACACACCATCTTCGCCTGTCTGACTTCGGCGCCGGATGTCAACTGAACAATGTACACGCCCGAAGGCAGAGCGCCGGCGTCGATCACCGCGCTGTGATAACCGGCCTGCTTCACGCCGTAATCGTATCCCGCCACCTCACGTCCAGCGAAGTCAAAGACCCTCAAATGCGTATGTCCTGTACGGTTCAGGCTGTAACTGACGGTCGCCTGTGAGTTGAACGGATTGGGATGCACCGACCGGATCGCAAACTCTGCCGGTATAATACGTTCCGAAACATCGACACTACTCAACACCACCCGAAATTGAAAACGTTCATTGCACTCAACAACGTCAGTATCGGAAACCGCATCCACCCACCAGCTTACCGGAG
>CAYYHI010000054.1:0-17953 GCA_964471745.1 uncultured bacterium
TCCCGCAATGTCTCTGCCTCATACGGTCGATCCGGCTTCGTATACACCTCATGTGGTGTGGTCGACGTGGGAGAGTTGGCAGGAGTACGGTAACGATCTGAAGAGATCATTTGAATCTGCACTCGAGTTGGACGATGCGCTGAAGGACAGTCTGAAAGGATTGCTGGACGACGCTCGGGCACTGACAGAGAAAGCAAAGTTCATCGCGGAATTTATCAAGCGGACCACTCGTTATATCAACTACCCTGAACGCTACTGGACATGGTTTCCACGGATGGCAAGTCATACATATACAACAGGGTATGGTCACCGACTTGATCGCGCAATCCTCGCCGCGGCGCTCTTTCGGGGAGCAGGTTTCCTGGTTTTTCCGTTTTACCGCAGCGAAGGTTACGGCGATATGAATGAAGGGATCGCTTCCACAAGCCGGATGGATGGGACCCTAGTCTGGATCAGCGGCAAGGACGAGGTCGAGGCATACTATGATCCGGTAACGAGCGTGATTCACAACGGTTTATCCCCGATCTTCGGACGTACGATCTGGATCCCCGGAAGCGGTGATGAACCTGCCGTAACCTGGCGCGGGGAAGGTATAGCCGGCAAACTCGAAGTGCGGCTCAGAATCAGCTACGACTCGGAAAAAAAGCATTGGCGCGGGAGGGGATTTTACAAGACCACCCAGGGTTTCACACCGTTTGACCGAATGGAAGGGCTGGATGACCAGGCGAAAAATTACCTGCAGTCGGTTGTTGCCGGGGTATTGAAGGGCGCTGAGGTTACGAACTACAATCCGGTAACGTTCAACCGCTTCACTATTGCGTTGGGATTCGAGTTTACAGTTCCGTTGGGAGATGAAGATTCGTACGGTCGATATAACCTGACCATCGGTGAGCCGACGGGAGGCGTGTTCGAAATGCTGCCGGAGGATGTCAGTCTTTACATGGACGAGCGTGGATCGCCGGTTCGACTACCCGGACGGATGGAGCAGGTCGTTGAGTTAAGTCTGGACAGTGAAGGATGGGAGTTGATTTATCTACCTGAGGACAGAACACTTGAAAACGATGCGGGGAGCTTTTCGATCCAGAAAGTTGAAAAGGAAGATAGAGTTATAATCAGCCGCCGGACGAATCTCTTTAAATCACAATATCCTGCCGAAGAGTGGAGTCAACTGCGCGTTTTACTCCTGACAGATCGAAATGAACGCAGTCGTAGGGTGTTGTTGAAGAAGACGGATTCAACTAATAACCACTAACCATGTAATTTAATGAAGAACCACATCTTTGATGTTACTCGAGGACATTAAATTGTCTTTGTTGAAAAAGTTCAGAATCTAATGCAAATTTCACCATATAGTTATTCAAACTAAAAATAGAATTCACCTAATAACAATTACTTGTCTGGATTCCCGTCTGCCAGTGTGTACGAGAATGTGAAAAACGCACCGAACCTCATCATTCCATCGGAAGATGGAATCCAGTAACGCTCACAATATCAGGAACTTCTCTGGATTCCAACTTTCGTTGGAATGATGAACCCTGAGTCAATAATGACGTATCCTGAGAGTATCGAACTTGAGACTATTTCATCAATTACTGCTCCGTCCATCTAAAAGATTCCGGATACCCGGTTCGGTCGCATTTTTCCTGGGCTTGGTGTTTATCGTCTTAATAGGGATTGGTTCCTTTAAGTATCATTTAATCGGTGATTGGGACGTTGAGACAGATTTTTACTGGGATTACGCTCCTGCGGCTGAAGAACTGATCCATGGTGAGATAGATATCTCGCATTATCGGTTTAGAGGACCAGGTTATCCGCTGTTATTAGTTCCTCTTATTGTATTGTTAGAAGATTCCTTCCTCGCCGCCAGGTTTTTAGCTCTGATTGCAGCAGCGGTCACTTTGTGGTTCGCATATAGAATTTCAAGTAGAACCATCAATCCTGTCTGGGGTGTCTGGATAGTTGTTGCATTGGCGTTAAATCACCACTTTTCCGAATACAGCTTTCGCGCCGGAACGGATATGCCTTTTCTGGCACTCTGTACGGTGGTCTGCTATCTGTTGACGATTCCGCGAGTTCGAGGTCTGGAAATTTTGTTGGGTGTAATTTGTGGGTATGCTTTCCTAACGAGATATAACGGTGCTGTACTTATTGTGATCTGCGTGCTTTGGGTTCTTTTAAATGACCGAAGCAGTAATTCAAAGACGAGGGTTCGCAGGTTAGGTCTCCTGATTATCGGTTTGGCGCCGATAATACTCCCCTGGATGCTGATTCTATACCTGAACACAGGAAATCCTTTTTATAGTCTTAACAGCTTTAACATTCTTTATGGATTATATGACGCGAATAAAATTACCTGGGATCAATTCTGGTATTCAAATTCCGTAAACGGATCGGGTTCATTAACAACCACAGTGTTGCAGAATCCAATGAAATTGATACTGACATTTGCCAACAATCTTGTAACTCATTTTCCGGAAGACATGTCGAAGTTGGTAAATTGGAAGCTGGGTTGGAGTGTGGTTGCCGGTATTATCTATATATCATTTCGTAGATTCAGGATTGGGAACTTAGGATGGGTGTTGGCAGTCGGAATTGCAGTATATACATCCCTCTGTTTAGTATTCTATAATATTCGTTTCTCACTGCCATTGCTCCCGATATATCTATTAGTCGTCTGTTATCTCTTCGCCTCGCTTAGAATCTCTCTGGATAAAAGGTTGTTTAAATGGAAATTCGAGTTTGTTTTAACGATGGCTTTTTTAGTGGTAATTATCGGTACTCCAGCCAATATCAGGGGTGTTATATATAAAATGCGAAGAGGACCTCATGAAATCAGGGAATTTGTGGATAATGATGTCCTTGAGAGCTTACATCCTGGTCGAATGGCGGCTCGAAAACCACACGGACCGTACCATCTCGGTCATGAGTTCGTACCAATACCTTTAGTGAAAAGCATAAATGAGCTGGTGGAGTGGATGAAGAACAACGGTATCGAGTATTTATTTCTGAGCAGATATGAAACATTATACAGACCGTTTTTATATGGTCTTTTGAATTATCCCGATGGTCACCCGCAATTACAATCTGTTGCTCATCGTAAAGCCCTGCCGCGATGCGGTGTATGGAAAGTCAGAGATTACACGAAGATAGAATGAAGTTGTTTTCTTTAAGAATTTGAGTTCTTCTACAATAAAGGGAGCAAGTAAACAAGTATCAAGTTAGCAGGTGTTCTACTTGCTCCCTTGCTCCCTTGCCTCCTGTCTTCGGCTATAACACACTGTCCAGTAACTTGCACATTTCAACCATCCTGACAAATTCATTTCTATATCCTTTGTTGTCTTCGCCAAGCGACGAATTAGCCAGCATTATAACCTTATCATAATCGGAATCCCCTTTGAATTCCGAGTCCCTCAACAGCATTCCGAACTGCGCAACCGCAGCCGAGAACCTGAAGTTGTCGGAAGTCTTATCCAAGTCACAGTCTCGATCCGCCAGAGTGTCCTCAATCAGCCTACTTACATTCCCGTCAGGTGCTTTGTACCTGAATTTAACGGTTAATAGTTCCTTACTCTTTAAGGCTTTATCACTGATTGAATTTTTCTGATATTTCAGGTCGTCCACACTCGACAGTTTGAAATCCACTCCGACCGGAACGATTTCGTACAGAGCCGTTACTGTATGACCGGCTCCGATTTCACCCGCATCCACCGTATCGTCGTTGAAATACTCCTTTTTCAGCATCCTGTTTTCGTAACCGATCAACCGGTATGCCTGAACCCTGGTAGGATTGAACTCAACCTGGATTTTCACATCCTTGGCAATCGTCAGCAGCGTTGCGCTCATCTCGCTGACCAGAACTTTGCGCGCTTCCTGGATGTTGTCGATGTAAGCGTAGTTACCGTTTCCCTTATCCGCCAACTGTTCCATCTTGGAATCCTTATAATTTCCGGTACCGAAACCGAGAACAGTGAGGAATATCCCATCCGCCCGTTTTTCCTCGATCATCCTAACAAGTTCGCCCTCACTGGAGACACCAACGTTGAAGTCACCATCGGTAGCAAGGATTACTCGGTTATTTCCTCCTTCGATGAAGTTGTCCTTTGCCAGCTTATAAGCCAGTTTAATGCCCGCTCCACCGGCTGTGCATCCCCCGGCTCGCAACCGTTGCAACGCGGATAGGATTTCCTGCTTATGATTGCCGGGCGTGGACTCCAGCACCAATCCGGCGCTACCTGCATATACAACGATGGCAACCCTGTCCTCCGGACGAAGCTGCCCAACCAACAGCCTGAAAGCCGCCTTCAGCATCGGCAGCTTCAATGGTGTATCCATCGATCCGGATACATCAAGGAGAAATACGAGGTTCGACGGTGGCATTTCACCGGTCTCAACCCTTTTTCCCTGCAGACCTATATGAACGAGACGATGCGTTTCGTTCCAGGGGCAGGTTGAGATTTCCGTTGTGATGCTGAAGGGTTGTTCGCCTGCAGGTTGAGGATAATCATAGCTGAAGTAGTTTATCATCTCCTCAATTCGAACCGCATCTTTCGGCGGCAGACCGCCACTGTTTATGAACCTCCTGATATTGGCGTAAGACGCGGCGTCGACATCGATGGAGAAGGTCGATAATGGATTCTCCACTGCTGACAGGAATTCGTTGGGAAAGATACGCTTATAGTCCTCGGTGTTGAAATCTGTCTGCTGAAAAATTCCACTGCGGGTAGCGCTGGGAATCGCCTGACAGCGCATTACCTCTTTTCCCATCACAGATCCAGTATTGTCGTAACCCGCGGCTCCCATTGCTCTTGTTGCACTGAGGCTTCCTTCATTCAGAATTTTTAGTTTTTTTGAGGTTGACGATTTACTGAGTGAATAGACGCCTCGTGTAGCACTCTCTTCGCATAATTCAGCAATTTCATCAGATTCCTTTTGTGTAAGCGTTAAATCCAGTTGTTTCACGCTGTTGGCTTTTATTTCTACATTATCCAGAACCATGGAACCAACTCCCCAGTCGCCGGCTATGACCTTATATTTACCCGGCGGGATAAGGATTACCGAATACTCGCCCTTGAGATCGGTCATACCTGTCCAATTGAACTCTGAATCCCGTATGACGATATTAGAAGCGGGTTTGCCGTCGCTGCCGATGATTTTACCGGTTAGAGTTCCCGTGCCGTCATACGGTCCGATGGAATTTCTCTTTACAACGGCTTTCACAGCGGCAGCCCTTTCGGTCTCAGGATCACCACTATCAGAACCGGTTATCCGGCGAAGTTCAACGCTGAGTTCAAGTTCAGTGAAAGGATTAACAACCAGGTCCTCGATAGCCTTGGTATTATATTCAGGATGCGAGCATTCTACGACAAGTGTCCCGGCTGGTATCTTTTCAAAGCTGAACGTACCATTTGAATCTGTTGTGGCAGTGATTCCGGCAACGCCAAGTTTGATCTCGACTTCCCGAACCGGATCTCCGGTATCACGATCAACCGTCGTGCCGTAAAGTCGGGCATACTGCGTACTGTGATAACTGCGACTGCAACTCAAGACGAGACAGCCGATCAACATCAGTACCAGTAGTATGAAGATCGCATTAAAGCGGTCGTTTAAGGTGTTCATGACAGACTCCTTTTATTGTTTTTCTACAGTTTTCTGCTATTCAAAGATGAATGTGGCGATTGCAACAACATCGCCATCACTCTCGGCAATGGGATCAAAACGCCATTGCATGATGATGTTTCTAATGCTGCGTTCGATTTCTTTTCTAACGGCTCTTACCGACCAGTCACTCTTCCGAAATCCAACCTTGGTAATCGCACCTTTGGGGCTAATTGTGAATTCGACTACGACCTGACCGGTCAGGTTGGTAACACGCCGCTTATGCATCCAGTAACAGTATTGCACCTGTCTCTGGTTAGCCAGTACAACCTGGCTGATTGCCTGCTGACTGCGCCCGGCAGCTTTTGATCTGGTTCCCGGGCTGGTGACAGTGCCCTTCGGCAGCTTCAGTGGAGCCATTTGAAGCATCTCTTCGAGCCTCCCCGGTTGTTTCAGGAGGTTGTTGATATCACTGACGGAGAGATCGCCTATATCCTCAGTGATTATGCCGTCACCTCTGGCGGACTTGACTGTTTGTGCGTCCTTTGCATTTGAGACAATCCCCAGCACACCCTTGCTCAAGTCAACTCCACTCACATCGTCGTTTGTTTGCAAACCCACCGCTGCAGCAGCGGATTCTGCGCTCCTTTTACTTCGGTTACCCTTGCTGGTTGGTCCGGCAAGGATCTTGAACCGGTTGGCGATGGCTTTGCGATTGGCTTCGAATTCAGCCTGTCGCTGCATCTTTTTCATCTCACGCTGTGCCCGCTTCTCTTCGACGCTCAGAAGTTTATCATCCTCGACTTTGCTGGCAATCACCGGTTCCGACACTGGTTCAGCAGTCGAAACACCTGTCTTTGGAACATCCTGCACTTCAGGTTTAGTTTTCTCAACCTTGACACGGTAAATTGCCTGAGTGAATTTCATGACTTCTTCAGCGGATAACGGCTTTACCGGCAGCGACTGCATATAGAAAGCCGTGCTGTTGAAGATCAGAAATGCTGCCAGCCATATCGCGGCAAATGTATAATCGAGATCGCGAAAGAAATTGCGTTCCAATTCCTGGGGGAATGTCATTACCTGTGTCATTTATCTCTCCTTTTTGTCTGTTGCACTTTCGATCAATATCAGGCAACGACTGTGCCAAAACCGAAATCTTGTGATAAGAAGGTGTTAATACAATACTTAAAGGAGAGTGTCTTATTAGGGATGAAACAAAAATTAGGAGAGTGTTAACAAACTGTAAACCGACAAGAGTTGACAGTTTTTGGCAAGATGTTTACAGAGTGTAAACAGAGTAGGGATTCATTATCTGGAGAAGAGACCTATTATTTTGGGATGGGATAACTACAGTTACTTTGGCTTCCCCCCTGCTATTGCATGGGGGGATTTAGGGGGGGATTACCTAAAACTTTGTGTCTTCGTGCCTTAGTGGTAAATCGATTCTTAGGGCAGACAAACCACCTTCCTGACCACTCTTGCATCTCCGGCTTGCAGTAAAATAAAGTAAATACCCGCCGTCCGTGCATTCCAGTTCAAACTGTGTTTTCCACGTTGTTTCTGACCATTCTCAAGGTGTCTAATTAACCTGCCCTGAGTGTCATAAATTGCTAAATAAATATCATCAACCTTTGGAACTTCATAGTCAATATCAACCTGTGAATTAAACGGATTAGGTTTGGCTTCAAGTAATAGATCATAATCTTCAGGAGTTGTATCTTCATCCACGCCAACCTTCCATTCATGGTTGCCCGCGAAAATCGCCAGCGCTGGATTTTGATCATCTTGCCATATAATATATACTACAAAGTCATCAACCTTATCACCGTTATAATCGCCTACCGCACCAATATAAACGCCAAGACCGTAATAATCATCGCCATAGTCCCTGGTTGCATGCACTGTGATGTCCGGCTCCCCGTTGAACCAGGGTGAACCGAAATGAAATGTCATACCACCATGCATGTAAAAGGCATGTCTTGAACAAGTTACCACATCGCCATAGTCATCATCGTTGAAATCACCTCCAACTAACTGACCCATGCTGCTGCCGAAGCCGTGAACCTCTTCGATCTCTACATAATCATCTATACTCGGTTCCTCGGCGCCCCAGAAGATGTAGTAACCGTAATCTGCACCTCGACTGCTGAAATAAATTCCCCATTCGTCATAACCATCGCCGTTGATATCCGGCAACATCCGAAAACTATAACATAAGGTTCTATTCTCAAAATGCTGATAGTGAAGCTGCAAATCGGGAATCGTGTCCATCTCTTCACCGCCAAAAAATAGGATATAATAAGGCGAACATTTTAGTAAAATATCATCACAACCATCCCCGTTAATGTCATAGCCGCTCGTGTGTTCACCGTGAATTGGTGATCCTACTAAAGTGTAAGTCCAGTCAGGAATTGTATCGAAATCACCGCCACCGAAATAAACCTCCAATCTACTTGTTGAATCATTTACAGTCTTAGTTGTTATTAGATCATGAAACCCATCTCCATTGAGGTCAGTAGGGCTGTTCATTCGACCTCTGCCAATACTTCTGTAAGTTTCAACTTGAGTTCTGAATGTAATCTCAGGTTCCTCGTCAATGGATTCACCGGTTTCAAACAGATATATGCGACAGTCATTTTCTATTTGGCTCGTAAAGGAAACAAAAGGGAAACGCCCATCGAAAAAGTTATTTAAATAAAGTAATTTGTGTCCGATCCCTTCACCTTCTATATCGGTGGTAAAAATAAAGTCAGGTTCATTGTCAACCTCTTCACCGCCGTAATAAATCTCGACTTGATTGGTGAAATCATCTCCGGGCCAGTAGGGACTATAAGGATCACGGCTGAGCATCAGTTCGTCGCATCCGTCTCCATTCTGGTCACCGACACAGCAGAAATCAACTGCAAATCTTTCCCTGCGCTCTTGTGGTACATGTCCCACGATGAAGCCGATCACCTCCGGCAGCTCATAGGCGTTTGCGATGTATGCTATTGTTAATACGCAGATTATTGATAAGACTGTGGTTTTCATTATCCCCTCAAAACAGAAAAAGCCCTCACAAGCGCGCATAACACGCCTGCAGGGCAGTTGGAAACTGGAACGAGTAAAAAGGCTTGAAGCCTGGTTGGACGAAACAATTCATAACTATCTACCTGTCAAATAAAGTCTTAACCTAACACAAAATTTGCCAATGCGCAGAATTCACACATATCACAGCGAGTGCACCGGGGTAATCGAAAAGAATTGCTATCTAAGAACGATTGGATTGAAATCTATATTGTGAAGTTGAACGAATTCGGGTTAAAGGAAAGTATTACAGATAAAGTTAACTTTAATATAGGCTGTGAAATCATAATTGTCAAATAAATACCGTAATCCAGCGATAACTCCCGGTAGTCATTGTGAACTAAGTGAAGAATCTGCAACTAAGTATACTTCCCAATTGCAGCTTTCAGTTTCATTGACATGAGATTTCCTGATATAAACCTTCTATCTGCTTATTCTTTGATTCGGTTGAATGAATTGATTATATTAAGGTAGAAGATGATCTAATGGACTGTCATGCTAATTGTCTTACATTCAGATATTGCTTCACCGACCGCCGACGTCATTGCGAACTAACAGCGTCATTGCGAGCGAAGCGAAGCAATCTCATCAGCGGTCGGTTCACAATGACAATTATACAGAGCGTTGTATGTTTATGCGCATTCAGTGACTTGTCATTCCGGCGAAAGCCGGAATCCAGGTTCTATGTATACAATAAGTTAAGCTTTTGTGGATTCCAGCTTGCGCTGGAATGACACCCAAGATTATGCGCAATTATTTATGACGCTCTGTATAATTAGTTTCTGTTATCGAAAACATGGCCTCGCGGACGCGGGGAATGGAATCAGGTAAACTTTATAATAGCAACAACTTATCTGGATTCCAATTTGCATTGGAATGATGACTCAACCGCACTTTCATAGTTTTCAGTCTTAATAGGTGAATCTTTTTTACATAGGGAGTTTCGGGGTGTAGCGCAGCCCGGTAGCGCACCTGCTTTGGGAGCAGGGGGTCGCTGGTTCAAATCCAGTCACCCCGACAATATCAATATTGGGAAAAACACAACAGATCAAGCAGTAATAACTATACTCAAGCTCAGTTCGGATTTTACGTGCACCGTTTCACGCTGAATCATCTGGCTTTCAGTCGATACCATCCATTATCTTCCAAAACACATGTCAGCCAGTGTCACGCTATCCAGTGACTAATGATAACATATGTTATTATAATAATCTATATAAAATATGTCCGTGTTATGTCCAATATATTTCCAGCGTGTTCATAGGACTTTCCAAAATGTTCTGAAAGTAGATCGTAAAAATCAAAAAATGAGATATATAATTTCAATACAATTCATCCTGATGTTGTCGGTTGTATTGTACGGTCAAGATTCACTGGATACTACGAACTCGATGCGTGGCGTTCTCTTTGGGCGGGTCACTAACAGTGTTGATAACCTACCTGTTGTCAATGCAAATCTTGTATTAAGGGGTACGGATTACGGATCGGCGACTGACTTGGAAGGTAAATTCAGAATCGTGAATATACCTACAGGTACGTATGCCATTCAAGTCTCAATCCTGGGTTTTATGCCCGAAACCCGCACCGATATACTGGTTAGCAATGCCCGACCGGTCGAAGTTAATTTCAATCTCGAACCGGCTCCCATCGAACTTAAAGAGGTGAAGGTCACGCCCGGCTTCTTCAGGCGAACAGCCGATTCACCATTAAGTTCCGTCAGCCAAAGCAATGAGGAAATACGCCGCCTGCCGGGGGGATTCGAAGATGTCTCACGTGCGGTAGCAGTCTTGCCGGGTATATCGCAGGTGGGACCGGGTCGAAATGACCTGATCGTACGCGGGGGCGCTCCGTCAGAGAACCTGTTTCTGGTTGACAATCTTGAGATACCGAATATTAACCATTTCGGAACGCAAGGGTCAGGAGGCGGACCTCAGTCCTTCATAAACCTGGATTATGTGGATCGGATTGATTTTTCAAGCGGCGGTTTTGGTGTCCGTTACGGTGACCGTTTGTCTTCCATGCTTTCGATCGATATTCGTGATCCACGCACCGACAGGCTCGGTGGTAAAGCCACGATCTCCGCATCACAGTTCGGTTTCGACCTGGAGGGACCGATTAAAGCAGACCGCAGCTCGTTCCTATTCACCGCCCGTCGGAGTTACCTGGATTTTATCTTCAAGCTGGCGGGATTTGCCTTCGTGCCGGAATACTGGGATTTCCTGTTTAAGAGCAACTATGAGATCGATGCATTAAATCGCTTGAGCCTGATCGGAATTACGGAGATTGACAACATCCGTCAGTTCAACAACGATGAGGATCAGCGGTACTTTAATTCCTACATACTGGCTAATTCACAGGATCAATATTTCGGTGGTATCTCCTGGCGGCACTTGTTCAGTTCAGGTTATACAAATGTCATTTTAGGCAGCAACAATGTAAACTACAACGCTCGACAATCTGACAGTCTGTTGACGCCAATATTTGAAAACATTTCATGTGAACGTGAGGTTTATTTAAAAAGTGAACTGGTCTGGAATCCAATCTATACAACCCGTCTGGTTACCGGCATAATCGGTAAGCTGATTGAATTTGAAGCGGATTTGTTCTTGCGACCGTACGCGACAACTTATGGTGACAGTCTTACCTTAGACCGAAGTTTCAATACAAAAACAACCAAGAGCGCAATTTACTCGCAATTGTCACAGCGTATCGGGAAATTCAACCTGACTTTGGGCGGACGCGGAGATAATTTTGCATTGTTGCGAGATCCCTGGGTTTTTGCGCCGCGCTTGGCTTTAACCTATTCCCACACACCATTTACAACTTTCAATGCCAGTATTGGTCGTTATCATCAAGCTCCGAGTTATATATGGCTTACCGCGAATGAGAGCAACCGGGATCTCAGGCATATTAGCGTCGATCAAACCGTGCTGAGTATCACTCATTTGCTCCGCTACGATGTTAAAGTTCAAGTAGAAGGATATTGCAAGAGTTACTTTGATTATCCTGCAAGTATCCTTCGTCCTTACCTGATAATGTCAAATACCGGCGGTGATTTCGGCGGAACATCTGATGGCTTTACTTCTTACGGCTTCGATCCCTTGATTAGTAAAGGTAAAGGCCGGTCGCGCGGTATCGAACTGCTTGTTCAGAAAAAGATGGCTGAGCATCCTCATTACGGAACCGGTAGCATCACTTACAGCGAGACCTACTTCACTGCGCTCGATGGCGTTGAAAGATCTGGCAAGTTCGACCAGCGCTGGATATTCAATCTTGCCTGGGGCTTCCTGTTTAATCAGAAGTGGGAACTGGCTGCCAAATTCAGACTGGTCACCGGTCAACCATATACTCCCTTCAATCCGGATGGAACACAGGATGTTGCTGCCTATCATAGCAAACGGGTGGATATCAATCACAGCCTTGATCTAAGACTGGATAGATACTGGGGTTTCAAAACAACAAACCTGATCGCCTATTTGGATATTCAAAATATTTACAACTACAGATTTAAGTCACCACCTCAATGGGATGAACGCAATGAGCGCGTTCGTGCTAATGAATCAATCGGACTACTGCCTTCAATAGGGGTCAGTCTGGAGTTCTAAGGAAGCTGTGCAGCAGGTTCATCTGTAATCTCAGACGGAGCAGAACGCGGTCGACTATAAGGTTGTAGTTGACGCAGCTAATGATTGAAACCTCCTGTTGCTCACAGATTATACGATCTCGTTCGCCGCTTTTTAGAATCGGATAGCATCAAGATTGGTTTAAGCTTTTTAAATACACTGTAACTTTTCCGTTTCGTTCTTCCACCAAGTTAGATCACCTTCAAGACAACTTCGACCTTAACACCCTATCCAATTCTTTGGAGTGGGTAACTATAATCCCCGGTTCTTAATACGATCTGAATATCCTGTCAACCGATCCTTCAAAGCCCATTTACTTGACTTCTGGAAGTCGAGCGATTATACTCTAAGCTTAATAATTCATCAATCTGTCCTAATCAGTGTAAATAACTTTAATATAATAGGCTTATATGAAAACCGTTATTGGTATTCGGCGCGAGGATAAGAACCAATGGGAACGAAGAGTACCGCTAATTCCTGATGATGTGGCGGCGCTGATACATGACCATGGATTCGATGTCGTCGTGCAACCTTCGGACATCCGTGCGTTCTCAGATGATGACTACGTAAGGGCGGGCGCGAGAATCGATGAAGATCTTTCATCCTGTGCCGTGGTTTTCGCGGTGAAAGAAATTCCATCGGGCATGTTTCAACCGGCAAGAAGCTATATATTCTTTTCGCATGTAATTAAAGGTCAAAAGGACAACATACCCATGCTGAAGAGAATGATGGAATTGAAGTGCAATCTGATTGATTATGAAAAGATTACCGATCATGCAAACCGACGACTGATTCTATTTGGTGTGCATGCAGGACTGGCTGGGATGATTGACACGTTATGGGCATTAGGTCAGCGTCTCGTTTGGGAGAGTATTCCCAGTCCCTTCAGGGATATTAAGCAAGCATATCAGTATCGCGATTTAACGGATGCTAAAAAGCATATCGTACAGGTTGGCGAACAGATAAAATCCAAGGGTCTTCACCCTGATATATGCCCGCTGATCTTCGGATTTGCCGGTTATGGAAATGTATCTCGTGGCGCACAGGAGATATTCGATTTACTTCCAGTTGAAACCATCGAGCCTGAGCAGGTTCACAAATTAATGAAAAGTGGATCGACCAGCCGTAATCTATTGTACAAAGTGATTTTTAAGGAAAAACATCTGGTTAAACCTATTTCACCCGAACAGAGTTTCGAACTTCAGGATTACTATGATCATCCGGAGAAGTACCGTTCCGTGTTTGACGAATACCTACCATACCTGACCGTGTTAATAAACGCAAACTACTGGGATTCTCGCTATCCGAGACTGGTGACCAAAGCAGGGCTGAAGGAACTGTTCTCCCGAATCCCCAAATCCTGCCTGCGAGTAATAGGTGACATTGGCTGCGACATAGAAGGCGCCATCGAATGCACCTCCCGCGTAACCGATCCCGGTGATCCGGTATATGTTTACAATCCACTTACCGGTGAATCGGAAAACGGTGTTGCTGGGTTAGGACCTGTGATCCTGGCGGTGGATAATCTGCCCAGCGAACTGCCACGTGAATCGTCCAATGATTTCAGCGAGATGTTGAGACCTTTCGTACCTGCAATTGCCGGCGCCGATTATTCAGTTTCGTTTGATAAGTGCGTCTTACCTGAAGAGGTAAAGAAAGCCGTGATATTATATCAGGGGCAGTTGACGCCGGACTATAGATATTTGGAGAAATACCTTTAACATACAAGCGGGGGTAACATCCCCTTACATGCTTAGAATAATTTAACATAAGTATCTATAAAACAAAGAACTGGATTCTCGCTTTTTAGTGTGTCCGAGAATGTGAAAAACGCACCGAATTTCATCATTCCATCGAAAGATGGAATCCAGTAACGCATGTAATATCAGCAACTTCTCTGGATTCCAACTTCCGTTGGAATGATGAATCCCGAGATAATTTTGTATTCTCGGACACACTGTTTAGTGGGAATAACAATCATCAAGAAACATCACCATTTGATTAAAAAGGACTTAAAAAATGAAAAACATTCTGGTTTTAGGTGCGGGCTTGGTTTCAAAACCGCTGGTTCGATACCTGCTCGATCACAATTTTCACGTGAAAATTGCCAGCCGTACCGTCAGTAAAGCTGAAGCATTGATCGACGGACATCCGAACGGTTCCACTCAGGCGTGGCTGGCGGACGATACCGCAGAATTGGAAGAGATGGTCAAGGGTGTTGACCTCGCCATAAGCCTTTTACCTGCTGCACACCACGTTACCGTGGCGGAACTATGCATCAAGCATAAAAAGCAGATGGTCACCACATCCTACGTCAGCGACGCCATGAAGGCTTTGGATGGCAAGGCAAAAGATGCGGGTGTTATGGTATTGAATGAGATAGGTGTCGATCCTGGCATCGATCACATGTCCGCCATGAGGATCATCCATGAAGTCCAAGGCAAAGGCGGCAAGGTCATAAGTTTCCGCTCCTATTGTGGTGGTCTGCCCGCTCCAGAAGCCAATAACAACCCGCTGGGATATAAATTCTCATGGAGCCCTCGTGCCGTGCTGTTGGCAAGCCGCAATGATGGTCGCTATCTGCAGGACGGTAAGGAAATCTATATTCCCGGTCCCGACCTCTTCTCCCACTATTGGGCGATGAACATCGAGGGGCTTCCTGAAATGGAGGCTTACACCAATCGGAATTCCCTGGGTTATATAGAATTATATGGTCTTGAAGACATCCCCACCATGTATCGTGGCACGCTTCGCTATCCAACCTGGTGCGACAGCATGAAGAAATGGGCGGACCTGGGACTCCTGAACCTGGACGAACGCGATTTATCAGGTTTGACCTGTGGTGATTTGATTCGTCAACTGGCGGGAGGATCGACAGGGAGCGATTTGAAACAGGATCTGGCTAAGTTCTGGAACACCGATGTTTCAGACGTGGCGATCTCCAAGCTTGAATGGCTCGGAGTCCTGAGCGACATGCCACTGCCTTTCGAGAAGGGCAGCGTTCTGGACGTTCTCTGCCACGTTATGAACGAGAAAATGCCTTACGCTCCCGGCGAGAGAGACATGATAGTTTTACACCATGAATTTATCGCCGAATATCCGAGCAAAAAGGAGAAGATAACCTCCACGCTGATCGATTACGGTATCCCGAATGGTGATTCGTCCATGGCTCGTACTGTGTCGCTGCCGGCAGCAGTTGGTGCACGTCTGATAATGGATGGTCAAATCACCGCCACCGGTGTTCATATCCCTGTATCCCCGGATTTATATAATCCCGTGCTGGATGAACTGGCACGCCTGAACATCGAATTCAAGGAAAAGGTAATACCCTATTAGATAAGAATAACAAATATTTGGGTGATTGCGTAAAAACCTTGCGCAATCACCTGAATAAATTATCCTGGCGTGAAAAAGTGGATAAATGGCAAACTGAAGACAAAAAGTGGCGCCGAACAAAAAACGCTCGGCGCCACTTTCAATGATTCAGATCGCGTCAATATGACCGGTCTGAATGAGGTTCACTTGACAAGTTGGATCTTCCGCTCGAGTTCCATCCCGCCAGCTTCAAACCTGACAACGTAAACACCTGCGGTTAGGTCCTGGCTATTAATCACGACTTGGTGTTTCCCTGCAGAAGCCCACTCCGACGTAAGCTGCCGGATATACCGCCCATTGATGTCGAAAAGGCTCAGCTTGACATAAGTGTCTTTGGGTGTTACGTAAGTTATTACAGACTGCGAGTTGAATGGATTGGGGAACGGCTCTGATAGTCGATATCCCTGAAGCAGAGGAGATTCAGATCTTTCGCTTACCCCCTGTATATCTACTATCAGGCGCACTTCTATGCTCACCTCGCTGTTTTCAGGATCGTTGCTGGTAATCCCAATACTACCTTCATATTCCCCATTCTCCGTTAGTTGATCGGTAGTGAAGACAACAATCTCGATTGTCGCATCCGGCTCGACAATCCCTGTGTCAGGCTGTGCGTTGAACCAGTTTTGATCTTGTGGGATATCCAGCGCGAATGTAAGTGGTTGATACCCGCTGTTGCCGATTAGCACGGTATCAATCGCCTGCTGATCGGCTTCACGTATCTCAAGCATAACCGTGTCTGCGCTTAGCGTAATCCGGGGTACATTGTCCTCTATGTTGACTATCAACCTCACGTTCAACGTAATCTCGTCGTTCTCCGGATCGTTGGAATTGATAATAACATTAACCTCATATTCATCGTTGGGTGCCTTCGACTACTATCTCCTGTTCCATGCCCGGTTCCAATTCACCTGCCAGTGGCTCCACCGCTATCCACGGCACCTCAGGCACGGCAATTTCGAACTCGAGTAACCTCTCACCGCTGTTTGAGATGGTCAACGTATCCTGCACATGCTGGTCAAACTCGGTGATACTCAATTCAATAATTTCTGCATCCACCATTATTGCCGGTGCCGGTTGATACTCGACATGAAGTGTAACATCGACGATAACTTCTTCGTTCTCCGGGTCGTTCGAGCTTATAACAACTTCGGTATGGGCGTTACCGCTGTCGGGGATGGCATCGGTTGTGCTGAAGGTGAGCTGTATTATCTGATCAGAGCCGCCTGCGATTTCCCCACCTTCCGGATCCACATCCAGCCAGTCACACTCCTCGGCAATAATCACCTCGAACTCCAGATCTCCCTCACCGCCATTGCCGACATCGACGGTCGCCTCATCACGGTCTCCTGGTTCAGTAAGTGCGAGGGAAAGCTCCACGGGACGAACTTCAATAACTGGAGACTCTCCCGTAATACCCACGCCGGTGAGGGTGGTGCTGAACTCAAACACGTTGCCATCCGGGCTTATAACAACTCCTGTCAGCCGACCCTCCACCTCACCCGGTTCCTCTGGAGAAAATGAGACTCTAAATACGACTTGTTCACCAGCTCTGAGTATCTGCTCATTCGGCTCGACCGAGAACTCCTCTTGTTGAGGTTGATCGATCATCACCACAACCGGCGGTACATCATTGGGTTCGGAAACGATAAAATTAACGGTACTGGTTTCATTTACTATTGTCTCGGGGAATTCTATTCCTCGCTCCAGTGGTGGGTTGAACAGAATTGCGAAAACTGAACCTGGAAGAACTACCAGCAAGAATAAAAGGATTAAACGACGTGACATGATCCATCCTCCTGTACTGAGTGGAAATTTCTTGGTTGCTTGATGAATGTAAAGCAGTTTTGCTCTTGGTTTCTAACCCTATAAACATAACCTATTAAACATCTTATTGCAAGTATTTCCGAGCGTATAACGTCAGAAACTTATGAAGATATTTGGTAAAACAAAGAGATGTTAATATATTATCCAGATAATCAGCTTCACATTTTCTTATGTTCTAATCGGATTATCCAATATTCCCGGAACTGCTATGCTTCTAAAATGCGCTTCTTACGATTTGAATCTGCTGTAGACAGGGAAGTTTAAATTAACTCTCTGAAAAGGTATCCACGTATACTGCTTGAGGTTGAATTAGCCATTTTATTGAACCTTAAGTGTAGCCGTCCAAGTTTCTAGAAATCAAGTGAACAGATGCGCAGTATTGACTCCATTTATTTTGATGTTTATTATGAATAATTAGTTACTGTTGAAAAAGTCCTAATTGCCCGCTGGCAGACGCCCTCGTCTGCCAG
>CAYYHI010000055.1:0-17656 GCA_964471745.1 uncultured bacterium
AACGGACATAACAATATGAAGGAAATTATTGTTTTTGATTTCATCGGTTCTACCTTTTGTTTCTTTATTTCAAGAAGATTATATCACCCTACCCGGGTTCCGGGCTTAGTATCTGATTGAACACGCCGGTTAATTCTTCGTAGGTCAAACCACCGCCAACCTTTATGTAAACGATCTCACCGGAAGGAGCAATAACGATATTAGTTGGAAAAAAAGCAATGTTATAGGCTTGAGTGGTAACTGCGCCTTCATCCATAACCAGTTTGAAGCTTATATTCAGGTTTTCCCGCACCCCACGTACATCTTCCAAATCGTCAAAGTACATCGGATCGATGCCGATAATCTGCACGCCATACCGGGCGTAATCCCGCGAAGCCATCTCAATATCAGGAAATTCGTCCATGCAGGGCTGGCAATCCTTGAAAAAGAAGCTGAGGTGCACAATATAACCACGGTAATCATGCAGACTTATCAGATTATCGAAGTCATCAGGCAGTGTGAAGTCAAAAGCCACGTTTCCGATGGCGTTGCCGGCAACACCGCTTTGTAGAGAAAAATCTACAAAAGCAGTATCTTCCGGAGGAACAAGAACTGAATCAAGCGCCGGAGGTACAGTGAGGTAACTGTTTCTATATACCGAGATAGTATGCAATCCAGCTTCTATCTCTGTGAAAAGGTATGGAGTAACCTGATCGGTCAGGTTCAGGTCGATGACTATTCCCGCACCGGACGGATCGGAATCGACATGCAGGCATCCATATTGAGCAGGGGCAAGGATGAAGGTTGCGTTCGACACCTGATCCTCGTATACGTCTATATCGTGCTGCAAGGGATCGAATCCAGGAACCTTTACTCTAACCTGATGACTACCGACGACGACGTCCCGGATCGTATCGGGTGTAGTTTCCGGGCGTTCGATGTCGTCCAGGTAGATCTTCCCACCTGTCAACTCAACATCCGTTGAATCAAACGCAGCAATGGCAATGCTTCCAGTCCCGAGTCGGGATGATTCCTCAATCTCGCAGCCAACAACAACCAGAGACAGAATGGCAATTGGAATGAGGATTTTAATCAATCTTTTATTCGTGAAAATGTTAAGTTTTAAACCCAACTTATTGTAGTACCTACTTGAGTAAAAGGACGTAAGTAAGTTGCTGTCATTCCCGCGAAGGCGGGAATCCAGATAAGCATTTGATATTACGTGGTTTGCCTGGATTCCCGCCTGCGCGGGAATGACAAATCCGTGATTTTTAAATACCAGTTATTTATGCAAGTAGGTAGTAGTGACACTTGAATCATTTTTGTATAATGAATCTTTGGACACATTGCCTTTCGGCTGACTGCAAATTAATGAAATAGATCCCAGAAGGTAAATCATTACCATTTAAGACCCTTGTATGGAGTCCGGAAGTTTCATAACCTTCGTAAAGCTTTAACAACGACCTACCTAATAGGTCATATACTTTCAGAGTAACAGGTGTTGAGTATGGTAATTTATATCGTATGACTGTTTGTGAATTGAACGGATTCGGGTAGTTCGAATAGAGTATAAATTTAACCGGGGATTCAATCTGTCCAGGATCAATCCATTCCAAACCATACTCATACGCTCCTATATCGGGTGCTTCACCAACATATTCGTATCCTACGTAAACACCAGCATCAATACAAGGGCTGTCTTCTGAAAGGTGATAATCGTAGCTGTCCGGATCGATGAAAAGTGGATCAGCATCTATGTTGCCTTCTCGCCATATAACTTCACCAGCGTCGTTTATCTCAATCCTTTCCTCACCGTCTTCTATATCACAGTGGTCAAATTCCAATAGATTGCTATGAGATTCTAATAAGACAGCCTCATCAGGTTGATTGTTCCAGAGAATTGAATTAACCAAATGGGCTTCGGAACGGGAATAACATACAATTCCCCCTCCATCACTATGAGCCAGGTTATCTGCGATTGTCAGGTTGGTGATTTGAGCACACGAAGGATAACAAAAATCGAGAAATATCGCCCCACCCACACTTGCCTCATTTTGTATGATCGCTGAATTATCAGCAATTAGTGTACTATGATTACAGTATAATCCCCCCCCATTGTATAGTGCAACGTTGTTTACTACCCGCGTGTTGGATAAATAATTCCTTCCACTCCAGAGGTAAATGCCAGCTCCTCGCACACTTTCATTGTTTGTTATTACCACATTATTAATAATATTCCAAGATCCCGGGATATACATCCCACCACCAAAAATTGAGGAATTTTTACTTATTATAGCATTCTCCAGTCTATTAACAGAACCCCAAAATCCGCCACCAGCAGTATCGGCAGCATTTTCAGATAATAATAAATCATTGATCACTCCAAAGAAAAGATGAGTCCAAATTCCTCCACCTTCATACATCGAATGATTCCTGATCACGTTGACGCGTTCTATTCGAGGTTCTGCCAAATTGCAATATATTCCACCTCCGCGTCGACTGGCAGTATTGTCGCATATTATTAAATTACTTAGTGTTGCACCGCATCGTTCCATGTTTATCCCACCTCCATTCACTGCCACTCCATTTGTAATGGTGAAACCTGATAATAAGGACTCGTCACAGTTTCCCGATCTGAAGCACACAACTGAACCATCACCGCCTCCGTCAAGGATAGTAGATGCAATATATGAAGTATCTCCTGTTTGCAGGAAATAACTACCTACAACAACTCCATAATTCTCAAACTGGAAGTTCTCTTCGTATGTGCCAGGTCTTACTAATACGGTATCGCCTTCATCGGAAGCATCGATAGCATCTTGTATGCAATCAAAATCATCGGGAACAATTTGAGTTAAGGGTTCTCTGAAATTTATCTCAGATAGTTTAAGCAACCAGAATAATGATCTTCTGTCCCCAGCGGGATCCATTGAGCCAACCAAAGCAAATCCATTATCGTCTACTTGTAATATGTCTTTACCGCGAGCTTTTCCAAGTCCACGATAAACTCTTCGCCTGAGTAAATTACCTTCTTCATCGATAATAATGAACAATATGTTGTCTCCACGACCATTATAAGATCTCGATTTCCCAATGAAAGCATAATTGCCATCTATTGTATTAGTTATTTTCATAACTTCATCATGCCCGTTTCCTCCATATTTTCGATTAAAAGCGATGTTACCCCTTGCATTAACATTCAATATCCAGCAATCTTTGTCCCTGTCATGATCCCAATCATCATGGTAATCACTTATGAAATAACCACCTATGATAAATTCTCCGTTATCCAATTGTATAATATCGTTTCCCTGTGCACCATATTCGGAAAGATATCTTGCTTCTGTGATGATATCGCCTTCCTCGTCTGTTAAAGCGAAGTACAAGTCCTTATCATACAGAAAATGATCACCATCAGATTTAAATCCCACTGAAGCCAAATTCCCTTCTTCTGTCTGTATTACACGTAAAAAAGCATCGTCGTAACGACCTCCATAAGTGCGATTCCATACTTCCTCGCCATCTTTATCAATTTTAAGCAGCCAGGCATCAGAGCCTCCAACACCGAAACTGTATGTTTGACCACATAGAATGAATCCTCCATCATCTATTTGTGTAATGGCATTTAAACGATCCTCGTTATCCCCGCCATAAACATAGTCCCAGACTATGTTGGCGTCTTCATCAATTTTAACTACTCTCCCTTGATAATCGTCATCGTGAGGAGTTATTACCCAACCTACTAATATAAAGCAACCATCATCAAGTTGAATGATGTCATTACAGCTACTTACATCATCTCCTCCCGCAGTAACACTCCAAAGAGAATCTCCATTTTCATCACTTATCAGAAGCCACATATCACCTTCGCCCTCAGCGAAAGATCCTGTTTGCCCAGCGAGTGCATATCCACCATCCAAGGTCCGAATAAGTGCGTTGCAGTAATCGTTCTCATCGCCACCATAGGTTCTCTCAAAATCTATTGTCTGCGCGATTAAGGAAGAAAACAATACTAATTGCGAGAGAATATGAATTGTTAATTTCAATTTCGTCTTTATTGTACTAATCCTAATTTAATCAATATCTTGCTTAGGCAATTTAAATGAGTTACTCCTTTTAATATATAGAAGTAGACGATCTAATGCAAGTTACTTTTATTGTTGTTGTTCTTTTAGTTTTCTTCACACTTGATCTTGCTGAGCTTCGTTTTAGATTTCGAGAAAGATTGTCTTTCTATGATCAACAATAGCCTACGCTACAATAATAATAACAACCATACTTGATATTTATGAAAAAAATGCTTATCATTACAACAATATTTTACAATTAGTGTATCAAAAGGATACAATACCATGCCGGAAACAAAGAAATCCAAACGCACCAAAACAACGGCAGCCAGAACTTCCAGTAAAGGATCCAAGGCAGGTCCCAACAAAAAAGACCTTGAAGCTATTGCTGCATCACTAAGCGAAAGCGCGATGCGATACCACAGGCTTGTGGAGAACCTGCCGGCAAAGATGCTCCGTTATGATATTAAAATGCAGAAATTTGTGTTTCTGAATTCTAAAAAATTCTGGACCGGTCATACATTGAACGAGTGGAACGATATGAGCGGGGAGTACCGCAGCAGTTGGATACATCCTGATGATCTGGATGAATATACTGTGTTGGTCCAAGATTGGGAGATATCGAAAAAGGACAGCCGACTAGAATTGAATTACCGGCTGCACCACAAGGAAGGGTTCTATGCCTGGATTAAGAGCTTCCTTTATAAGGAATACTCAACCGAGGGAGACCTGGTCGCGTTCGTCGAAGTATCTATGGATATAAGTGAGCAAAAACTTATAGAACAGGAACTTAACAAAATCAGAAAGAAGATAGATGAAAGTATTGACCCGCAATCTCACGAACTCAATCGGATTAAACAGCAACACGAAAAAGAAATTGAGGAGTACAAGCGGCGTGAACAGGAACTGTTCCAGCGTGAAGAGAACTTCAGAAACCTGATCAGCAATTCAGCAGATGGTTTCTTAGTGGCAACCACGAACCATAAGATAGTATTTTCCAACAAACGTCTAACCGAAATCACTGGTTATAATCACAAGGATTTATTGACATTAACAGTGAAGGACCTATTCCCGCCTGCTGAATTTGACAATGTAGTGAGCAGAATTGAAAAGAGGACAGAAGAGACCGAAAGCCCGCGTCAATTCCAAGCAGAAATAGTCTGCAAAAATGGAACTAATTCAAGGTTGGAATTAACGGCTTTAAAAACAATCTGGCAGGGAAAGCCCGTGAATGTCTTCACCATGCGGGACATTGAAGACCGCCGTATAGCTCAAGGCAAGAAAATCTCGAGCATGGTCAGAAAAGCGGTCGCACGACGCCACACGTTTTACGAGGAGATCGTTAGTAAGAATCCTGCGATTCTGAAAATTTTCGATATTCTGCCAACGATAGCCGAAAGCGACAGTTCACTCCTCATCATGGGTGAGAGTGGAACCGGTAAAGAATTGATTGCCCAAGCGATCCATAACCTTAGTCCCCGTTGTGATAAACCACTCATAACTGTAAACTGCAGCGCATTGCCGGATACGCTGATTGAATCGGAACTGTTCGGCTACAAGAAAGGTGCATTTACGGATGCAAAGGAGGATAAACCTGGGCGTTTCGCCCAGGCTGAAGGCGGAACACTGTTCCTGGATGAAATCGGAGACATATCCGCCGCCATGCAGGTTAAATTGCTGCGTGTCCTGCAGGAAAAAACCATTGAACCGTTAGGCAGCAAGGAATCGCAAAAGGTCAATATCCGCATTCTCACTGCCACCAATCGTGACCTCGATAGGATGGTGGAAGAGGAGACATTCCGCAGCGATCTGTTCTATAGAATCAACGTGGTTCGTTTGTTTCTACCACCTTTGCGCGAACGCCTTGAAGACATTCCATTCCTGATTGAGCATTTTATCGGCAAGTTCAGGGGAATGTTCGGGAAGGATATCACCAGTATTTCACCACAGGCTTTGGGGATGCTGATGAATTATCAATACCCCGGAAATATCAGAGAATTGGAAAACTTTGTTGAACACGCATTTTTACTCTGCCGGGGTGATAAGATAATGCCGGAACATCTGCCTGTTCTGTCACAAAAAACCTCTACAGCTCCATCGTACACTGTACCACCTCCGGATAGAGACAGGCTGATACTTGAAAACGTTACACCAGGCACCATGCAGGAGCATGAAGCGGAACTGATCCTTGCCAGCCTGAAGAAGCACCGCTGGAACCGTACCGCTGCGGCTGAGGAATTGGGAATTCACAGGGTTACACTTAACCGGAAGATAAACAAATTAGGAATAAAACTGCCGGAATTCGACGGACGATCTGCTTACCGCAACATAGCGTAACTTATTGCATCATTGTGTTACACTTATAGATTCTATCCATTGCATCACTCCCTGGTTACAAAATCAAATCTTATCCTTAAGTTATTAATAACAGGTTAGTTAATTCATCCCTCAATAGTTTTGGCACGGCGGTTGCAACTTGGTAAAGCGAAAACGGATTGATACAACATCGTTGCACTGACCAATCGCAATTTACATCGATAATTTAGAAATTAAATAAAGGAGGGATGAATATGAAACATTTAACAATTATTTTCACCGCGATCCTGTTACTGGTATTGACCAGCACAACGGCTAATGCGGAAGTGTATAACGTTCCCAGCGATTATAATCTCATCCAAGAGGCTATCGACGCTGCGGAAGACCAGGACACAATTCTGGTAGAGCCAGGATATTACTTTGAAAACTTGGTGATTGTGGGGAAAGCAATAACCGTGGCAAGCCTGTTCCTGACAACTGGTGATCTTGATTACGTAGAATCTACGATCATCGATGGAAATGTGAAGGGCAGCGTGGTTTGCATGCGCGACATCGAAGGTGATGGCGCCGTGCTTACAGGTTTCACTGTTCAAAACGGAGAGGCTTACAACGGCGGCGGTGTCTTCTGTTTGAATGCCAATCCGACTATCAGTTACTGCCACGTCAGGTACAACAGTGCGGTTTCTGGTGGTGGTCTCCTAATTGTTGAAGGTAATCCGACGATCAGTTATTGCACTGTTTACGAGAATTCGGCGAATTACGGAGGTGGGATGCTCTTCATTAACTCCATTTCGACAGTGACGAACTGCACCATATATGGTAATATGGCAATGGACGAAGGTGGCGGCATCTTTATGTTCGACTCCGAATTGACCGTCGAGAACTGCATCCTCTGGAATAATACTCCTGAACAGCTTGCCATGGCGTTAAGGGGAGATCCCAGCGACCTTTCCATCAACAACTCGGACATCGAAGGCGGCGAAGACGACATCGCAACTAACAATAACGGTGATCTTGACTATGGTGTTGACAACATAGACGAGGATCCGCTGTTTAACGATCCCAAGAGTGGTGATTTCACACTGGGTGAAGACAGTCCTTGTGCTGGTCTTGGTATGGGTTCGTATGTTGAAGATGATGTTGAAGAAGAGTCTGAGCTTACGGCTGGTGAAATGATCGAAGCCCTTATTGAAGATATAAACAACTTGGTGGAAGACAGGCAATTAAATGAAAACCAGGCAAGTTTCATCAGGTCCAGGCTTGAACGGGCACTCTATTACTATAACCGTGAAAGGGTATTCTGGACAGTCTGGTTCATGGTCGACTTCGATATCCGCGTAGCTGCATTGATGTACTGGGGAATACTTTCCCGCGACCAGGGTCGAGCTTTTATAGAAGCTTCTAATGAGGTCCTGCGTCAATTAGGAGATGAGAACGCAGGCGTTGGTGAAGCGATTCAGCTTTGCAGGGATGATTTGCTACCGAATGATTGCTATCTGACCCAGAACTACCCGAACCCGTTCAACTCGACCACCAATATCTCATACGGGCTGCCGGAAGTTTCAAACGTAAAAATTACGGTCTATGATATGACTGGACGTCAAGTTGCACAATTGGTCGACGGTATTCAGGAAGCCGGCGTGCATGAACTGACTTGGAATGCGCAGTCAAATCCTGCAGGTGTCTACCTGTTAAGGATGCAGACCAGCAGCTTCACCACTACCCGTCAGATGATGTTAACCAAGTAACCTTAAGCATAGAACTCTCCTGAAGCCCACCCGGCGTCATTTCGTCGGGTGGGTTTTGTTTTATTAATCTACGGATGTTGAGTATGAGGTGTCGGATATTAAGGAATAATATTGACTGAGGATTGTGAAAAACAGTTAGTATGCCTATGATAGTACATATCTTGTCAACGCAGAAGACCAAGCATTAACTTTCTGATTCAACACTATGACAGTCTTGACAGGGGTCTTGTTTATTACTATATTTACAGTCTAATATATTTTTTATAGCATCGATGCGAAATTGGGGATAATGACGAATACAGACAAACCAATAGCCAATGCTTCAATTGTACTCCGCGAGGAATTCGACGACTGGGCGATCCTCTTTGATCCGGATACAGGTAAGGCTTTCGGTATCAATCCTGTAAGTGTGTTCATCTGGAAGCACCTGGATGGTACAAACACAATAGATGATATTCTGAGGGAACTGCGTATTAACTGTGATAACGTCCCGGAGGCGGCTAAGAATCATATCGAAGAATTCATTCAGGATCTGGTCGACCGGGGATACGCCGAATATAATCTCGCACCGGCGTAACTACCGATGAAGGTGATGAATTCACCCCGCAGCGTGGAGCTGGCTATAACAAACCAGTGTAATCTGCGCTGCAGATATTGTTCTCATTTTTCAAGTGCCGGTGATGTAGACCGCGATCTGCCGACGGATGAGTGGTTGTCGTTCTTTGAAGAGCTAAACTTCTGTAGAATAATGAATGTCACTCTGCAGGGCGGTGAACCGTTTTACCGGGATGATCTTCCCGAGCTGATCGAAGGCATCGTACGCAATCGGATGCGCTTCAGTATCCTCAGCAACGGCACGCTGATCGACGACAAGATAGCAGCATTTCTGACTGCAACCGGTCGTTGCGATGGAGTACAGGTGTCCATCGACGGCTCAACGGCTTCTACTCACGACGCCAATCGCGGTAAAGGCAGCTTTCAACAGGCAATCGCAGGAATTGAGTGTCTCCGAAAAAACGGCGTCAACGTCTCTGTCAGGGTTACCATTCATAAGCAGAATGTCAGGGATATCGAGGCAATTGCAAAGCTGCTTTTGGACGATTTGCGGATCCCGAATTTCTCTACGAATGCCGCCTCGTACATGGGGCTCTGCCGGGCTAATGCTGAAATGGTTCAGCTTACTGTTGAAGAGCGCAGTTTTGCGATGGAGTCCATGTTAAGACTTCGCACAAAATATAACGGGCGCGTCAACGCCACTGCAGGTCCATTGTACGAAGCGGAATGCTGGCTCAGGATGGAGAAAGCCCGTCGCGCCCGGTCGGACGGTTTTTCAGAAGCCGGTTACCTGACAGCCTGCCGGGGATTCTTATCCCAACTGGCGATAAGGGCGGATGGGGTAATAGTACCGTGCATACAGATGCCCCATGTCGAGCTGGGACGAATCAACCGGGATGACTTCGGTATGGTATGGCGGGATCATCCTGAACTCAACAGGCTAAGGGAGCGCCGGGCTGTACCTTTGAGCGAGTTTGAATTCTGTCAGGGATGCGAATATATTAATTACTGTACCGGCGGTTGTCCGGCTTTGGCATATACGCTAACAGGAGTGGACTTTCACCCCAGTCCCGACGCATGCCTCAAGAGGTTCCTTGAAGCGGGAGGGAAATTGCCTGAAGAGAAAATCCTTGACGGTGCGAAGTATTGATGGCAAAGATGTCCGACGACAACCAGACTGAAGTATCCGAGGAACACAGGTACCACCTCAACCAGATTTACTTTTATCTGACAAAGGGTTGTAATCTGCGTTGCCGGCATTGCTGGATCGAGCCGAAGTATCAGTCGGGTGCGAACACCTATCCCGAGCTTGACTTTGATCTTTTCAAGTCTATTATTGAACAGGCAAAGCCGTTAGGTCTCACAAAGGTCAAGCTTACGGGTGGCGAACCGCTTCTCCACAGTCGGATACTGGATCTGTTAGAGGAGGTCAAAAGACAGGAATTAGGACTGACCTTTGAAACCAATGGAGTTTTATGTACAGCCGAACTTTCTCAACTGATCGCTTCCTGCAGAAATCCGTCTGTTGCGGTCAGCCTGGATGGCGCAGACGCTGAAACAAACGATTGGATAAGGGGAGTAGACGGGGCTTTCGATGCGGCAGTGAACGGCATCAAAAACCTCGTCGATGCGGGTTTGAAGCCTCAAATCATAATGACCGTTATGCTTCACAATCATAATCAATTGGAGAAGCTGGTCAGGCTCGCTGAATCGCTGGGCGCCGGTTCTGTCAAGTTCAACGTTGTTCAACCCACTGCCCGGGGCGAACAGATGCACAGGAGTGGTGAGACTCTTGCTATTGATGAACTGGTTAAGTTGGGAAGTTGGATTGAAAATGACCTGTCGTCAACTACGAATCTGAGGATAATTCCGTATCACCCTACAGCATTCCGTCCGCTTGGTAAGATATTTGGAAAAAAGGCTGAAAAGGCTTACGTATGCGGCATACGAAGCATCATCGGTGTGCTGGCTGATGGCTCTTACGCACTGTGTGGGATTGGGGAATCAGTGCCGGAACTTGTTTTCGGACATGCTTCAGTTGATCCGCTGGATGAAGTGTGGCACAATAATGAAGTAATTAAGGAGCTTCGCGAAGGGCTCCCCAACGGGATACAGGGGATCTGCAGCCGGTGCCTGATGATCTCCCGGTGTCTCGGTCATTGCATAGCTCAGAATTATTACAGCAGTCAGAGTCTCTGGGCTTCATACTGGTATTGTGAACAGGCTCTAAAGCAGGGATTGTTTCCCGAAACACGCCTGATTCCGAAACAGTTAAGCAAGGCGGCAGTATCAATATAGTTGCAGTTTAAGTAATCTTTTAATAAAGGCGCGAGCTATTACAGACAACCGCGCAGGAGGAATTCGTGGATAAAATCGAATACGAGAAGCCCGAACTGAAAGAACTTGACACCGACCGCGGCGAGGGTTTTTGTGGCGCAGGATACGCTGATTTAGATTTCTGCTCATCCGGTACCGTAGCAGGTGCTATGTGCAGCGAGGGTGCGGCCAATTAACCGCATAAGCAGCACAACACAGTATAAGCATTCTGAGGTAATCCCCCCGACATAAGGTTGTAATCACAAAGGGTGATAGAACTCAACAAAAGTTATTCTTAACGGTTGTAGGGTGTGTCATTCTGAACGGTTTAAGAGAGTCATTCTGAACGGTTTAAGAGAGTCATTCTGAACAAAGTGAAGAATCTCGTTTGTCATACGCGAGACCCTTCACTGCGTTCAGGGTGACAACTCTTAATCAGGACGACAACTCTTAATCAGGACGACAACTCTTAATCAGGGTGACAACTCTTAATCAGGACGACAACTCTTAATCAGGGTTATAAATCTTAATCTGGACGACAGCTACTGATTATAGTTAAAGCTAATGGTTATCATGAAGGGTAGCTGCTCTCTTAAGAATTGTTAAACTGTTTCCAACTTGATCGAAAAGGATCAACTTGTCCGAAGTAACTAATTCAAATATAGCCTCTTGCTACGGTCTCCAACTTGCGGATGGTCAGGAATGGAACATCATCGCTGCTGGCAGGACGAAACAATGGGTTGAGAAGCTGACGCGAATAATGGAGCTGAGATCCCAACCGATGAACGGCAGTCCGAAACTGATCTTTACCAGCGAGCGCTCAAGTGAAATCGACGGTAATGACCCCACGCCAGGTCTCGATCCTGATCTGCGGATGTCAATTCCCGACCATGACTGGCTTCTCCTGGACTTTCGCCTCCTGAAACTCTGGGTCCACAACGACGTGCCGGATATGATCTATGAAATCAACCATGAAGGAGAACATGAGCTAACAACGGTAAGGATGTGGTTTGCGCTGCTGCCTGTCTATGAACGGATAATGCAAACCGGCGGCATTCCGCTGCACGCCGCTTTAATTGAAAAAGATGGGCAGGGATTTATTCTATCTGGTTCCGGGAGCAGCGGAAAAACAACCTGCTGTAACCGGCTTCCTTCACCGTGGCGCGCACTGTGCGATGATGAGATTCTTGTAGCTTATAGCGACCGACAACAATACACAGCACACCCGTTCCCAACCTGGAGTGATTACTTATGGCGAAGGTCTGAACGTACCTGGAACGTTGAGCGCAATATACCGGTATCAGCTATCTTTTTCCTGCAACAGTCGGATGTAGATGAAGCAACTCGTATCGGTGCAGGAGAAGCTGCCATTCGTATCAATCAATCCGCAATACAGGTATTTAATAAGGGCTGGCAGAAACTCGATCCGGAGGCGGCAGAGCTGCGCAGGAGAAAACTGTTCGGGAATTCATGTCGAATGGCAAAACATATTCCGGCATTCATCCTCAAGGTGAAACCGGACGGTCGGTTCTGGGATGAGGTGGAAAAGGTTAACGGGCATGCAGTCTGAGTCATCCAGAAAAATGCTTTACACCGGTCCGAGTATGAATCCGATTCTGAAAGAAC
Source organism: uncultured bacterium (assembly GCA_964471745.1). Taxonomy (GTDB): domain Bacteria; phylum Electryoneota; class AABM5-125-24; order Hatepunaeales; family Hatepunaeaceae; genus CAYYHI01. The sequence goes on from CAYYHI010000055.1 coordinate 12,608, forward strand.
CGGATTTTCTTTATGTTACACCTTATACCGGTCAGGAGATCAAGCGCGGCGATGTGATCGTATTCAAGATACCCGGTTCGGAACGCAAAGCCACACACCGAGTCATTTCCATCACTGAATCCGGCATCACAACCCGCGGTGACCGCAATCCCCGCTCCGACCCTTATCTGTTACAGTCGGATGATATTATCGGCATCGTTTATTATATCCAGAGGGGTAGGAAAATTAAACGCCTGCATGGCGGAAGTTTAGGATATTTTCATGGGCTGTTCAGGAGAATCCATATAATTCGCTCTATCGATAAAACAATTTCCTCATTACTATTTCCCATCTACGATAGTCTTTCACATTCCGGTTTATTTAAGAAGGTTCTATCCGGTCGTTTAAAACTGCGCATTTTCTCTTTCGAGGCTCCCGGTGGCACGGAACTTAAGCTTTACTCTGGAAGATTGGCAATCGGATACCGCCCCGCTGGTCAGAAAAAATGGCGGATATGCCGACCCTTCCGGCTGTTCATCGACGAAACAGCCCTCCCCGATTGAATCCCGAATCATCTCAACCTGCTATGCCAGCCAGAATTACCCGAGAAGAGGAGTTATTACTAAGCTGCCTGCTCTTAAGACCCGATGATCGGGAACGGCTCAGGCTCCTGTCCGCTTTGGACTGGGAAAAGGTCTTCGAGCAGTCCGGAAAACACGGAATTTCACCATTGCTGTATTACAAATTGAAAACGCTGAATTCCGGCTGGGACATTTCGGACAAGATCATCCGAAAACTGCAGCGCGAATACCTCAATAGTTCCGCGAGAAGTCTGTGTCAATCGACTGAGTTATCCAGGATAATCGGCGCATTTCAGGATGATGGAATATCCGTGATCGTCCTGAAAGGTGCATACCTTGCTGAAGTCGTTTACGGTAATCCGGCTCTTAGACTGATGGACGACATCGATCTGTTAATCCACAAAGCAGACATGCCGAGAGCTGAAAAGCTGCTGTTAGGATTAGGATATTCCTACCGGGGAGATCCTGAAATGGATCGAGCGACACGGGCAAATCTCGGGTTTTACTCCACGCGGGGGAAGGTGATTATCGAACTGCACTGGCACCTAATCGTTCCCAGCAGTTCATTAACATTGGATATCGGAGATATCTGGCGGAATGCTCGTTCGGCTACAGTTGCTGACGCTAGCGTATTGGTTCTCTCAATCGAGGATTTGCTGCTGTATCAATGCTATCACACTGCGAAGCATATGTTTTGTCATTATGGATTAAGGTCGCTTTATGATATAGTGGAAATAATCAGCTTTTACCGTTCTCAGATTAATTGGAAAACGATTATTCGACGGGCTCGCGATTGGAATGTTGTCAACAGCGTTTTCCTGACATTATTGCTTACCAGGGAGATACTGGATGTTGCCATTGAGGACAGCGTTATAGATTCACTTAGACCGGAAAATTATAGCCAAAATATCTCGAATTGTGCTGTCGAACTCATCTTTCTCGAAGGGGAGAGACCACCGGCAGTTCTGTCTGAAAATATCGGCAAATTGTGGGATATGAGGCGTTTCAGGGATAGAGTTGCTTTGATTCTGAGGCGTATCTTTCCTTCGAGAAAAGAGATGGGCTGGATGTATCGGGTTTCACCGCACTCACTCTTCATTTACATTTTCTATCCTTATCGTATAATAGAACTGCTTATCAGGCACTACCGGACAATCATTCTGATGTTGAGAAGAAACCGAAAAATGACGACCTACGCCGAATATCAGAAAAAGCAGCTTGATTTGAGGGACTGGCTTGGACTTTATGAACAGTGATATAAGCGTTAATCCGGAAGTTGGACAGGTTGGGATTTCTTATTTTTGGCTTTCTTTTAAGACTCATTTAATTCAACATCTTACGGGTGATTGTTGCATAAGTCATGAAAAAATAATAAATCTGCGTGTATAGTAAAATTCTCCCCACTTTTTTCAGATTTGTGATCCCGATCACTTGACAGAGGGGATAAGTAGTTGTAAATTGATAATGCAAATAGAGAGCATTTACATCATTCAACCTTAAGAACATGATCCCTGTTTCCACATCTTCGCAAAGGTATTGGCAGATAGGGTTCGCTGCCTTATTAATGCTGCTTTTTAGCAACGTCACCACCGCTCAACCTTACAGATGGTGCAAGACCATAGATGCCGGACCAAATTTTAAAGAGATGTATGGGTGGGAAGATGGTGATTTTTTAGGTGCGGCGCGCTATGATGTTCGAACCAGTGATGTAGGAATAATATATGTGTCAGTTGCCACTTTATGGATGGGTGCACAACTTAATGACAGAGGTTTGCGTGGCGATCCGGAAGCTTCTGACAGTATTTTCTGGCATTGGGAAAAAGCTCCTTTAAGAGATGGGATTTACCTATCTGAAATAGTATTTAGTTTCATGACCGTTGATTCCACCCGGTTGACTAGTGTTTGTCCTCCTGTATTGTTTCCGAATATAAGAGATGTTCCTGAAGAGATGTGCCCAAACGAAGGCATGGATATTGAGGGTGATACTGTTGAATTCAGTTGGAATGCGGTTGATGAGGTAGATTATTATGCCATCTATATATGGGATCGGCAACCGGACATCGAAAACTTTTCAGCCGGACTGTGCTATTATAATGAATTCCTGACGGATGTCAGGTTAATGTTACCGTCAGCTTACTTGAATCAGGCGGGAACATATTACTGGATAATAATCGTTTACGATGAGACTTTATGGGAAGGCGGCGGCATGGAGATCGCCCAATTCGAATATCGACCTAATGGAATTGTTATTCCACCGCCAATCGAAATAAGTAGGTATGTGACTATATATCCCAATCCCGGCAATACACATTTCAGGATCGAATACGATACCGGGATTCCGAATGAGATATTCAATTATCGGATCTACAATCTTCTGGGCAGATCAATTAAAACCGGCATAATGATGGGTGGGCATTTAAGGATTGAAGATTTATCCCGTTTTTCCAGCGGCGAGTACATTCTTCGACTCCAATCGCCGCATACGTCATTCTCAACCAAGTTCTCATTGATAAAATAAAGAAGAGAAACGTCCTATGAGGTTTTTATTTTGCAAATTCTTGCTGTTAAGCATCTTACTGTTTTCTCAAGCCTTGGTCAGTCCCGTAAATGCTGAATGGGGGCGGACGGCTGAAGATTATATCAGGCTGCCACTTTACCGGGACGCGCACATCTGCTCTGATGGAAATGGCGGCTGCTGGGCGACCGGAGAGGGTATTGGTCTCAGCCATGTCGATCGGAATGGTAACCTGACCTGGGGAGACGAACCATTTTTCCTCCAGCCCAGACATGGTTTTAACCAAGAGCCTGTGTTGGCTGATAACGGCGATGTGATCGTCGCCATGGATGTTTACAATGATGACGACACCATACCTGATATTTATCTCCAGCGCGTTAATCTTGACCAGGAACTTCTCTGGGGTAACAACGGGATACCGCTGGACACCTGCAGCAGTCTTAAATCTGTTGCTGATGTATATAAAGGACCGGTCGATGACACCTACCTTATTCGTTGGGGCAGACACACGGCATTCGGCGTACGCCTCCAACTTGTTAATGGTGACGGCGATTTTCTCTGGGGTGCTGACGGCATCGATTCGTACAGGTCCCGCTCGCGAGGCTTAATATATATGACTATATCAAGCGATCGATGTGTCATAGCAGCGTATTCAACCGAGATGGATGATGAAGGAGACATGGAAGTACTTAAAATTAATTCTGATGGAAGGCAAGTGTGGGATTCAAGATTTTCGACAAGGCTGGAAGATAAGAGAACATTGATATTGCGAGATACAGAATCTGACAGAGCGGGTGGAATTATCCTATTATATGAATATAGCAGGCTTGAATATATCGATGATGGACATTTATACCATTTCGGCATTAAGGCAATGCGGATTTCGGGTGACGGTGATTCACTCTGGACCAGGCAGGTTTACGAACGTGAGACAGAGTTTCGAGGTGAAACACCTGGTCAGCTCTACCCGATAATGAATTATGCCGGTTCAGGGCATTTTCTTATCGCCTGGGCGGATTATCCCCACTCATTTAAGGTGGTTGCACTCGATATTGACGGTGAATATATCTGGGATGAACCGGTGGATGTCATAACTCGTCTCGTCGGCTATGGCAAACTCGACGCCGTTGATTCAGACAACAGTGTATGTTATGTGTGGGAGGATACAGACAATGATCGGGAGATTCTTCAACTACAATTTGGGCAGCGGATCAGCGCGGAAGGGGAGCGTCTATGGGGTGATCGTGGCAGAGCCATTCAGGCGAAACCAGTATGGTATTCTTCTATAACCACCGATGGCAATGGAGGCGTCATCACCGTTGTCACGATGGCGTTTCCTACAATACAGATGATAAACCGCAACGGCGAAATCGGGGTGGTGTTGGAGACTGGTGTTGATGCAGACGGTAACAAACAGAAGTCGTCGAAACTATCTCCGAAGCCTTTTATTTATCCAAATCCAGCCAATTCTCAATTCAGAATTGAATATAATACCGGCATTCCGAAGGAAATATTCAGTTATGGCATCTACAATCTGATGGGAAGAACAATTAAAACCGGCATAATGATGGGTGGGCATTTAATGATTGAAGATTTATCCCGTTTTTCCAGCGGTGAGTACATTCTACGGCTTCAATCACCGCGAGCGACCGTTTCGACACGGTTTTCGTTGATTAAATAAGGAGATAAAGCGAGACTTAGAACTAAATGGGCTTGTGGTCAGACGCCCTCGTCTGACCGATTTTTCCGGTGGACGAGGGCGTCCACCGGCACACAAGTAAAGTCGCCATGTTACGCTTCGCTTGTAACATGGCGGTAACGCAAATCCGGTAGGATGACTCATCCGGCTTGCTGGACGGGTTAATTCTCTTTGAATCTTAGTAATCTTCTACTCAAACAGGGGCTTTTTTGAAACACGGGTAGCAGAGCTACCCGTGCCACCCATCCTGTGCTCCCCGGTTTCCATCCTTTATC
>CAYYHI010000056.1:0-7623 GCA_964471745.1 uncultured bacterium
ATAATTCACAGGCATCCACTGTTAGCGTCAACGACACTTGGGGATATGGTTCCAACGGTCAGCTGGTGGCTGTCCCGGCAGGAGGCAAATTTGACATAGAATTTGCGATCGACTCCTCCGAGTCTGGTCCAATGGTTTACAGGTTTCTTAAGGGAACCATGGCTACATTAGTTTCCGGTACAGCCAAGATCACCAAAGCTGCGGATGTCGATTACGCTGACAGCGTTTCCGATGTTGATAGTTCAGGTTCAACTGCCTCCTCGGGTGACATAGCTTATGCCGGCGATTTTATTGTAGTAGCAGCTGGTAACACAGCGCGGTTTACTTTTAGTTCTTCACGCAAAGGAGATGATGTGTTTCCGCCGCCTGCTGAACCTTTGGAAATGCCTGGTTTGGAAGAAGGGATAAACCAGGTCAATGTATTTTAAATCTATACTGATATGAACTGTTCCTGTCCCCCATCCAGCCGGGTGGGGGACAGGGCATTGTTTATCTTAGCAACTTACAATACATTTACTTTATTTCAAGGAGATTTAACATGTTGTATAAGATTCAAAACTTAGTTAAGTCAATTATTGCAGTTTCATTGTTATTCATGATTCAACCAGCGTATTCTAATCTGTCTGGATTTGTATATGGTTCGACACACAACGATAATATTATGCCCGGGCAGATAAATATAAAAATAGAATCTTTTGCCTCGCCGTTTATCATGAACTCCGATATCTCAGATATCGTAACGGGAATTCCTTCCATGGATGCCGTCACTGATGCTTTTAGCGTTTACAAGATCAAGAAATCCTTCCGTATGGAGTCGGCACCAAAGGATCCGAACATCCCGGACTTATCATGTTGGTATACCGTTTATTTCCCTGAAGAGATTAACCCTGAAGTTGTTAAGCGTGCCTATGAGAAATGTCCTGAAGTTGAGATCGCTGAAACGGTGCCGAAGATGAAACTTGAATATGAACCCAACGACCCGCGTTTTAGAAACCAATGGCATCTCGAACACTGCGGGTTGCCAAGAGCTTGGGATGTAACGCATGGAAGCGAAGAGATAATAATTGGTATCATCGACGGCGGAATCGAGATGAATATTGACAACATGTTGATAATTCACGAAGATCTTGAGGATAATCTATGGATAAACGAGGGTGAGGATATAGCAGAACCTTTCGGCGCGATCACACTTGATGACTTGAATGATAGAGATGACGATGATAACGGTTACGTAGATGATTTTCATGGTTGGGACTTCGGTAATGACGACAATTGGCCCGATGACTATTGGGATTATGGACATGGTACGCATGTTGCTGGAGACGTTTCTGCTGTAACTGATAACGAAACCGGCGTGGCGGGAGCTGGTTTTAACTGTAAACTGATGATTTGTGCACATTACTCGCTTCGAGAACCCGGCTATGTCAGTGAATGGTGGCGTGGTGTGGAATACTGTGTTGACAATGGCGCCAAGGTTATAAATTTCTCCTTTGGTTCAATTCATACTCCTTACCAAATTTCTGAAGAAGCTGTAGAATATGCTTTGGAAAATGACTGTATAATCTTCGCCAGCGCAGGTAACGGTAGACAATATATAAGGGAAGAGGATAGAGAGCACCATTATCCAAGCGATTATGATGGTGTTATTTGCGTGGCGGGTTGTGAGCAGGATGATGGTAAATACAGTCTTTCAAACTATGGTGATTTTATCGATTTGGTCGCACCGGCGATTGACGTTCTTGCACCGTGGGATGACAATACGTACGTATTCCGTCCCGGTACTTCAGTAGCTTCGCCAATTGCCGCCGGTATCGGCGCGCTGGCTCTGTCGGTCAGACCGGATCTGAACGCGGATGAGCTGTTGGAATGGATGCAGGAAACCGCGGTGGATATTTCGGAGCAGAACGAGGATTACCCGGGCATAAGGTACCGCGTCGATGCGGGCAATCTTCTGAGATCTACAGTTCCGGATTATCAATTGACAGAACATTGTTTCGTCGAGATGGAAGGCGATCAGGACGGCAACTTCGACCGGGGCGAGACGATAGGAATTTCACTATCATTAGCCAATACAGAAGGTCATCTCGATGCCGAAGATGTAATAATCCGGCTTGAGAATGAAGACGAATATATCCAAATCGATAACGGAGAGGTGAATATCGGCGACCTTGACGCCGGTGAAGAGATAGAATTAACGGGAGAACAGTATCTTACATTCATCGTGGCGGACGATTCACCAAGGCATTATACCACTTTCAACTTAACCGTCAGCGCGGATGACGAATGGACGCAGACCTTCCGCTTGACCATTCCTATTCCTCACCCTCATTTCCTGCTGGTGGATGACGACGCAGGGGATGATTTCGAGACTTATTACCACGAAGACATGATGGAGCGCCCGATCGTTCACCACGTCTGGAATATTGCAGAAGATGGCGTTCCGTCCGTTGAACTCCTTACCAGCTACAGCTTCGTCATCTGGGAAACCGGGAATTCGGAAACACCCCTCTCTGAAGAAGATCAGAGTGCGATAAGCGGTTTCCTGGACAGTGGGGGATGCCTGTTGCTTTCCGGTCAATTCATCGGGGACGATATTGGTGATACTCCATTCCATAGCGACTATCTGAGAGCACGCCATACAACCAACGATACCGGCGATCCCATGTTGGACGGTGTCGAGGGCAGTGAATTAACCGGCGGGATAAGCATTATTCTTCTTGGCGCCGGTGGCGCCGGTAACGGTCGGGTTTCGCCCAGTGCGATGGAACCGATTGAGGGCGCTGAACCGATCTTCACATACAGTAATGGTGAGGTTGGCGGCATATATTACGCCAGCGACTATCACCTTGTTTACCTTGGTTTTGCTATGGAGGCGATTAGTGGCGCAGCAAACACAACATCCCGCGTAGAAGTGCTGGAATTGATCCTCGACCATTTCTACGCATTACTATCTGTCGAATCAGATAACAGCACTATACTACCGACTGACTACACGCTGAGTACCCCTTACCCCAACCCGTTCAACGCTGTCACAAGAATTGCTTATGCTGTTCCAAGTGCGGGTCATGTGAGGCTGGCTGTTTACGACATTTCCGGTCGGATGGTTGGGAGGCTGGTTGATGAGGATGTGTCAGCGGGACGTCATGTTTGTGAGTTTGATGGGGGTGATCTTGCGGCGGGGTTGTATTTTGTCAGGCTGGAAGCGGGTAGTGATGTGTTGATAAGAAAAGTTGTGATGGTTAAGTGAGCAAGTGATCAAGTGAGCAAGTGTGAAAGTGTGAAAGTGTGAAAGTGTCGTGGCAGCGGGACGCCCTCGTCCCGCTGTGAAAAGTCTGTCATCAAAGGCGGGGACGAGGGCGTCCCCGCTCCACAAACAAACGGTATGGGCTACACCATCGGGCGGGCACGGAGTCCCGCCCCACTGGACATTGTAAGGTGGCGGACAGGAATGTCCACCCTCCCCATTATGAAGGGTTAGTGCTTCACCACCTTCGGCACCTTGATCTGCAGGCAGACGAAATATCCCGCCAAAGCAATAGCCGCCGCCAGTATAAACACCCACCTGAAACCGTAAGCCTCCCATATATATCCCGACAGTATCGGCAAGGACATGGCTACGACGTGATCGATGGTAATGCCTGCCGAAATGGTCGGTGTGATGTCGGCAGGATCGTCGACGATCTTTTTCAGGTAGGTCGTGCGCGCCACCCGCAACGCAAACAAGATGCTGTCGAAGATGTACGCGGAGTAAAGCAGGTAGAGATCGTAAGGCGCAGGCAGGATATCCGAGGCGAAGGCGTAACACATGCATATCACTATCAGCAGCAACTCATCCGCCGCCAGGACGAAACGCTCGCCCAGCCAGTCGATAACCTCACCCATCAACGGACGGAATACAACGCCCAAAGTCGCCGCTATGAAATATAGCAGTGCGATGGTGGATACATCGACGCCGTGTATTGCCACCAGTACCCAGCCGCCAAAGACGAGGAATATCTGCTTACGGATGCCGAACAAGGCGCTGATAGCGTAAAAGAGGCTGTACTTGCGCTTAAACACCAACCGCCGGGACGGTTTGTCACCCCGACCGACTTTGAGCTTCAGGTAGAGTACGCCAGCCATCAGCGCGCATCCTGCCGCTATGATGTAAAACAAGCCGTACCTGTCGCCCATAAACTTTGCCAACAGGAAGACGATACCGACACCGGTGATAGCGCCGAAGTTGCGCGCCCCCCCGAATTGTCCCAACCTTCTACCCTCGCCACCTTCCCTTGCCAACTTGAGACCGATTACACCCTCGACTGTAAATATAACATGATCGCCCATCGACCAGATGATAATCCATAGGATCAGCATGGTTGTACCGGGAGTAAGAAATCCAAGACCCAGGGCTCCCATCGCTGTTAACAGCATCGCCATCGCTGCCATCTGAGTCTCCCGCAGCAGTGTGAGCATCATGCCGGCGACGAAGATCATCAGGAATCCCGGCAGTTCGCGTGGGAATTCAAGCCAACCTCGCGCTTCGGCGCTGAGATGGTGAATTTCTGAGAGGTAGTTGTTAAAGGTTACGGTGAATATGCCGCTGGCAGCGCCAAAGAACAGCGTCGCTAAGAGAGCGACCTTTATCTCACGTCTGATGTGGATTTTACCCGGTGCGCGGGTTGGTTTGTCAGTTGAAGGGCCGGTCAAAATGCCTCAGTAGTGGTCAGTTAACTACGACCTTTGTTACTCCCTCCATTGGGGTGGTTTCATCAATGCTGTCGGTCTGAATGTTGTTGGTGTATCCGTTGATGAGCTTGTTCGGCTGGTACTCAGGCGCCAACTGTTTCAGTTCGAGAGCCAGCTCTTTATCGTTGAGATCGTAAAGCTTGGAAAGCAGAGTATGTATTTTCGTCATATATTTACGATCAGGTATGATTTTCGGTTCCAGGACGAGAAGATTGGGAACCCGCGTCGCGCTCTCTTCACCCTCAAAGTACAGACTTTCATGCAGTTTTTCACCGGGTCGCAGACCAATGAAAACGATCTTGATGTCCTCGTTCTCCTTCAGACCTGAGAGCTCGATCATGTACCTGGCAAGATCCAAGATACTTATTGGTTTCCCCATGTCGAGGACGTAGATATTTCCCGATTCCCCGATAGCACCGGCTTGTAGAACCAGCTCAACAGCTTCGGATATCAACATGAAGTATCGTGTAATCTCGGGATGCGTAACGGTTATGGGTCCGCCTTTCTCAATTTGATCCCTGAACTTCGGTATGACGCTGCCGGAACTGCCAAGAACATTGCCGAACCGGACTACGATAAACTTGGTGACATCTTCGAGGTGATATGTTCGAGCGATGATCTCGCATATCCGTTTTGTTGCGCCCATAACGCTGGTTGGCTGAACCGCCTTGTCTGTTGAAATCAGGATGAAACGGTCAACCTTTTGTTCAATTGCGATTTTCGCCAGGGTCAGAGTACACGTGAGGTTGTTCTGCACAGCGGAATATGGGTTCATCTCCATCAGCGGCACATGCTTGTATGCTGCGGCATGAAACAGCAGCGACGGCTTGTATTTGCCAAGTATGCGGCGCATTAGAGGTTCATTCGCTGCATCGGCAACTATCGGTATAAGTTTCAAATTGGGGTATTGGTCCTGGATGGATCTTTCAGCGTTATAAAGATTAAACTCACTGATGTCCAGCACCAGCAGTCTTGCCGGATTGAAAGCTGCGATCTGGCGGCAGAGTTCCATTCCAATGCTGCCACCTCCACCTACAACCAAGACGGTATTCTGTTTGATGATGTCTCTAACCGGGGCGAAGTTCATCTGGACAGGTTTGCGCCTGAGCAAGTCCTTGATTTCGATCTTCCTGAGCTCGTTGTATGTTATTCGATCGCTTACAATGTCCGTTAAGCCGGGGATTGTTTTAATTTCAACCTTCTCACCGACTTGTTCGGCGATTATCCGCAGCAGTTCACGCATTTCAATTCCGGTCAGACTGGGAATCGATAAATAGATGTCGCTTATGCCGTACTTTTTGACAAGTTCAACCAGGTTTGTCCGATCCCCCAACACCTTTTTATTATGAATGTAGTGTCCTCGTTTATCGGGATTGTCATCGAGAAAGCCGACGATATTAACCTTGACCTCACGAGTACTCTCGATATTGCGTATCAATATATCACCTGCACGTCCAGCGCCGTAGATCAGGACCCGCTTATATGAGTTGCGTTTTCGCTGGGCGCGTAAGTCGGTAGAGTGAAATTTTCTGACCAATAACCTGATGGTGCCGGTGAAGAATATAACCAGTAGCCAGTCGGTTACCAGGATCGATCTTGGCAGGGTTTTATGACCCATGAAGAACAAGGTTACAATAATCACCACAGTGCTTAAAGATGTAGCCTTGACTATCTGCAGCAGATCGTTAGTGCCGGAGTATCGCCACATCGAAGCATAGAGCCGAAACAGACCGAAACAAACAACACGCAATCCGATAATTAGAGGGATAATTATCAGTACAACCTTAAGTTGATCCAGGAATCTATCAAGATTGAAGCGAAGGAAGTAAGCGATTACAAAGGCTGCCAGGAAGGCTGTAATGTCGAGTGCGATTTTAATAAATAAGCGTGGATAAGTCCCGGGGAACCTATTTGATAGCATTATTGACTCCGAAGAGATAATCGGAATATGATTTTTGAAGCCCTTGATTTATCAGAACTTCAAATGATGTTGTTATGTATATGGAAGCAGAAGTCATGCAATCACCCGATCAGGTGGAATATTCTTTGGCTATATCTTCAATCGCAGCAATAACATAATCAACTTCCTCCAATTTCATATCGGGGAATATAGGCAGTGAGACAAGCCTCTGCCACTCCACTTCCGCCACCGGGAATAATCCCGGTTCGAGTCCGTATTTACTGCGATAATATGGCTGCATGTGCAACGGCTGCCAGTGGACGGAACAACCGATTCCCTTATTGTTTAACTGCTGGATAAATGCGGCGCGGTCGATGGTTAACCTATCAAGATTCAAGCGCATGGAATAGAGGTGCCAGGAATTTATCCGCGTGTTTTCATCCATAAAGGGCGTTTCAACAACCGGAAGTTCTCCCAACCGCTCCGTATATCGCCTGGCAACAGCTTCACGTCTATGCCGGAACATCTCGGCTTTTTTCAATTGATGAATACCGATTGCTGCGGCAATGTCCGTCAGGTTATACTTAAAGCCTGGAGCAACTATTTCGTAGTACCAAGAACCCTTGTCGGTGTATCTTTCCCAGGCGTCGTTGTTCATCCCGTGCAGCGACATGAGCCTTATCCGGTCAGCCAGGGCTTCATCGTCGGTCACCGCCATACCCCCCTCGCCCGTTGTAATACATTTATTTGCATAGAACGAAAAACATCCGACGTTACCGAATGTTCCGGCATGTTTCCAGTCGGGACTTTGTTCGGATTTGTAATATGCCGGGAAGCTGTGAGCGGCGTCCTCAACGATTGCGATATCGAATGTCCGACCGATTTTGACTATTTCATCCATTCGGCAGCAATAGCCGCCGTAGTGCATGGGGATCAGTATCTTCAGTTTGCCGTAAGGTGGCTTTAATCCGGCGGTCGGTTTATTCTCAAGAACA
>CAYYHI010000056.1:7633-17555 GCA_964471745.1 uncultured bacterium
AAGTTGGGGGCTGGCTACTCCCTCGGCGCCCGCTTCGATGGTCTCTCTGACCGCCTGGGGATCGATGCACAACGTTTCATCGCAGTCGACGAACAGCGGGACGGCGTCGAAGTAACGCACTACTTCGGCGGTTGAGGCGAAGGTCATTGTCGGTACCAGTACCAGGTCGCCGCTTTTAATTCCGACCGCTTCGAGCGCCAGGTGCAGAGCGGCGGTGCAGGAATTTAGCGCAACCGCATGCCCGGCTCCCACGGCTTCGGCGAATTCATCCTCAAACCATCTGACTTTTGGACCGGTGGTCAGCCAGCCCGATCGTAGAGTATCGGCGACCTCATCAATTTCATCGCTGGAGATCGACGGTCTGAAATACGGCACCCGGTCGATGTTCATGCTCTGTTTTTTACTGGTCTGATGGTCTGTCTACCTTTATAATCGGCAAATTCGGGTGATTCTACACCGGCACATCCAAGTTTCAATCGGCGTAATGCTCGAGATGGAATGAGGAATACATTTAATATAGTGAAATCAATATAACAGGAACAACACAATCATGTCAACATTTAATACTGGTTGCGATATAGTACTCCACACATCGGTAGTTATATTATATATACGGTTGAATCTCACAGATTCGCTCCTAAAAATCCCCATATATACCTGATTGCCACAAATAGAACGCATAAGGTCAGCATCCCCTTGATGAGGATTTCCGGGATCCGGCGCTGGAGTCTGGCGCCTATATAGACTCCAACTGCGCCGCCGAGCCCGAAAAGCCCCCCCAGCGCCCAGTCGGGAGCGATCGTCAAGCCGGTATGGGCGTAAAATGGAGCGAGAAAGGTGTAGAACAATACACCGGCAATTGACGTGATGAAGGTTCCTGAAAGCGCTGCTCCGGCTACCGTGTACACCGGCAAGCCGAAGACTGCCACAAAGAACGGTGCGATGATCGCGCCGCCGCCGATGCCGTAAATCCCGCCGACGACTCCCACTATAAGGCTGAGAAGAAAGATGCCGGGAAAGGACGCATAATAATTCTGTCCCTTGAACTCATAGCCGATCGATTTAAGATTGAAAGCCAGCGGTTTGACATCGAAGCTGTCAGAGTTATCGGTTATGTGCGGTGAACGTCGTTTAATGACGTCCAGCCCCAAATGCACGCCGACATACAGCAGAACCAGTCCGACAAAGAACTTGAAGGCTGCCGGATTTGGAAGGTATCTAATGCGGATTATGGCGCCGATGAACACACCGGGAAGCGTTCCGAGGATTGTTGTCCAAACCAGCGGTTTGACGAGGCGTTTTTCCTTAGCGTAGCGGTAAACTCCACCCGGAATGGCTATAACGTTATACAGCATATTGGTTGCGCTGACAGCCGGTCCGGTGAATCCCAATACGCTCATCTGGAAGGGCAGCAGCAGGAATGCTCCGGACACCCCGCCAGTCGAAGTGAACATAGATATGACAAAGGTTGTAATTAGGGGCACCCACCAATGGGTCTCAACGCCGCTGACGGGGAATTCAATCATGCGGGGAGTTCTCGCTTAAGATTATCGCAATAGGCATAACCAGTTAAATTAAACTATTTCTTAAGCTGAACCTAATGAGAAAAGCGACTGGACAGGGGGGATGTTGATATTGTGGAGAATTTTTGTGGTCAGACAAGAGTGTCCAACCTCCCCGAAAGAGGGGAGCGCGGACACTCCTGTCTGCGCATATAGCTCCAAGGGGCTACTTATTTCAAATGAAGCCCCGATCATGTTGACAAGACAGTAATAAATCTTTACCTTTGGAGCAAACATCATTCCAGAAAAATTCAGGAGAACGGAAGCGCTTATTGACTGATAACAAACTGCAAAAACAGGCATCCAGGATAAAGATGATCGTTCTCGACATCGACGGCGTCATGACCGACGGTCGAACGTACATCAATTCGGACGGGGTTGAGGCAAAGGCGTTCGACATCCGCGACGGGTTCAGCATCGTGATGGCGAAGCGCGCCGGTCTGAAGTTCGGCATCATCACCGGGCTGATGTCGCCGATAGCTGAGAAGCGCGCCGAAATGCTCGGCATCGAAGAGGTTCACCAGGGATTTATCGACAAGGACATCGTACTCAAGGGCATCCTGGAACGCAACGGCTTCGAAGCGGATGAGGTTGCCTACATGGGCGACGACCTGTTCGACATACCGGCGATGAAACTGGCGGGACTGTCAGCCGCACCGACCGACGCCCAGCCCGAAGTGAAGGCGATTGCCGACTGGGTCTCCGAACGCGGCGGCGGCAGAGGCGCGGTCAGGGATCTGATCGAACTGGTGATGAAAGCCAAAGGAATATGGGAAGAGACGTATAGGATGTATGCGAAGGATGGGGGATGATGGAAAAGAGGTGTAGAGAGTTTTACTGGTGACGGTGGTGGGGGAGTGAAGTAGAAATAGAGGTTAAAAATGAAACAGTTACTTTGCGTTTTAGTTTTATCGCTGATGTTCGTAGGGTGCGAGGAGGAAGATAATGGAATTATATTTCCCGATACTCCCAATCGGTATTCTATTCCATATCCCCCCGAATTGCTTGAAGCAATTCCTATTGACAGCACAAGAGATGTAAAGCTTACTTGGAAGGATAACTCTGATAATGAAAATGGATTTGAAATTAAATGTATAACAACAATTCAAATCCACTTTTTCCCTGTCAGAAAACATAACATCAATTCTGGCAAGCGAATGGTACGATTCATGGACTCCATTATTGAATAATTGTAATTACCATTTTTGGGTAAGGGCTTATAATAACGGCGGCAATTCGCCTTGGTCAAATTCAATTGATTTTGATTACTAATGACCCTCCTCATCACAATAGCAACCGTCATATTCTGGGTCGTCATCTACATCGGATTCGTCAAACTGATGAGAAGAGTTTAGGAAGTGTTTGTTAGGAGTAAACGTGAAATCAGAATTAATCAAATCCCTTACCAGCGAGTTCGAGAGCTATGTCAATAATATTGACGGCGTGGAATGCTGGTTTGCGCGGGATCTTATCAAGTTGCTTGGCTATAGTGAATGGAGAAACTTCATTCATGTGGTTAACAAAGCCAAAATAGCCTGTAACAACGCTGGACATAAGGTAAGAGACCATTTTGTTGACGTCAACAAAATGGTCGAGGTCGGCAGTGGTGCTGAACGAGAGATAGAGGACATTCTTCTTACTCGCTACGCCTGCTATCTAACAGCCCAGAACGGAGACCCGCGAAAAGAAGAAATCGCCTTTGCCCAGACCTACTTTGCCCAACAAACCCGAAGATTCGAAATACTTAAAGAGAAATTCGACAGGATTGAGAGAGTTAAAGCCAGGAAAAAGCTTACCGGCTCTGAACTTGAATTATCGGGTGTAGTATATGAAAGAGGAGTCGATGGTTATGATTTTGCGGTACTAAGAAGCAAAGGTGACGAAGCGTTATTTGGCGGATACACTACGAGCGAGATGAAAAGGAAGTTGGAAATTCCCGCAAATAGACCTTTGGCAGATTTTCTCCCGACAATTTCCATTAAGGCAAAGGATTTTGCGAACGAGATAACGATCTTCAAGGTAAAAGAGGATGAAAATTTACTTGGTGTTGTGCCTATTTCTCGTATTCATGTATTGAATAATAAGGAAGTTAGGGATTTGCTGATTAGAAGAGGTATAAAGCCCGAACAACTTCCGGCAGAGGAGGATGTTAAGAAAGTAGAACGGCGATTGAAATCAGAAAACAGAAAGAGTTTGCAGAAACCGAAGTCTTTCAAGGAATTACGTGAATCGGAAACTGAATAGTCTTATTTATTCAGCAGTCACTATTGCGTTATCATAAGATTTCAAGCGAAGGAGGAGCCTGAAGTGAGAATATTGGCTGTGTTTTATGCATTTGTTTACTACGCCGTGGCTTATGGGATACTTATTCTGCTGGGCGTTAAAAAAGAGCGCCGGTTTATGCTGGCGACCCTGCCGCTCATTATCGTTGGCATAGCCTGGGTTGTCTTTGGATTTACGTGGAACATCTTCGCTGGAACGGTGATTCTGATGCTTCTTATACTCGCGGGAATCATGGTTTGGATAATAAAACGGGTTATGTTGTGATTATGAAATTCGACACCGGTTATAATTACCCGCTGTCATCCCACAGTGGTTGACAGCTTACTTATGAGATAACAATGTTGTTGTGTCGAGTGCGGTGACTCGACACCGGTTAGGAACCAAGACACTGGTTAGGACTTGTGAAATCAGATACTTATATCATCTATTCAGCAGTCGTCGTTCTATGTCTGCTGACAGGATGCACCGAACTCGAACAGCCGGGCGCAGTGTCGACAGAAACGCTGCCCGACGTTGAACTGTTCGACGCCGAGGTCAGCGTTACCCGCGGTGAGATGCCGCTGTTCACGGTAAACGCACCGCATATCTCCCGCTTTGAACAACAGCAGTTGATGCTCTTCGACGGCGGCATAAAGGTCGATTTCTTCGATAACGAAGGCAATCACAACGCAGTTCTGACCTCGGACGAAGGCATTGTCCGCGAGAATACCAACCGGCTGGACGCGCGTGGAAACGTGGTCGTCAAGTCAGATTCCGGATTGGTTCTGTTGGCTGATTCGCTCTACTACGAACAGGATAGAGACCGGGTGATGTCGGACGGCTTCGTAACTGTGATTACGGAGAGCGACAGCTTGTCCGGGGTTGGTTTCAGCTCGGCGCCGGACTTGGGCGACTGGGTGATCTTCAACAGCAGTGGTACAACCTGGCGGAAGCTGGAAAGATCCGACAGAGAACGGGAATGAAACTAATTCAACTGACAATATTACTTATTTTACCAATGGTAGCGGGCGCGGTCAACCGGGGCGGCGTGGAACGCATCGAACTACTGCACGCTGACACCCTGCGCAGCCGCGAACAGACCAGGCAGTTGATCGGTCATGTGAGGGTCAGGCGGGGTGCAACGTTGATAACCGCCGACCATGCGCTTTACGATACCCACTCAGGTCAGGTTACACTCATGGGCAACGTCAAATTGAAAGAGCCGGATCGTGATGTTAAAGCCAAACGTATGGTGTACAACGAATTCAGCGGCAACTTCGACGCATCGCAGGACGTGGACATGTACTATGGCGACTCCCTGCGCATCAGAAGCCGCACCGCCAGCTACGATGAAGCCGCCGGTACGGTCGATCTTTACGGCAATGTGATAATCGACAACCTGTCCGACAACGCTCGTATCACCGGAAAACACGGGCACTGGAACCAGCTTGATGACAACGGCGTGATCGATCAGCAACCGGTGTACAGGCTTCCCGATGAGAAGGGCGATCCGCCCGATACGCTGGTTATCGTATCCCGGTATCTGTTCTTTGACCGCGCAGGAGGGACAGCACTGTTTACCGGCGCGGTGGAGATGACACAGGGGGATATGCGCGCCGAAGCTGACAGCCTGAACCATATACCCGATTCCAGTTTGACGATATTGTCGGGCAACCCGATAATCTGGCGGGAGGATGATGAATTGACCGGTCGCAGGATCAGGCTTTACTATGAGGATCGAATTCTGAAGAAGGTTTTTGTGGAAGGGGAGGCATCGGTACTGTCCGGAACCAAACCTGACGATCCCCGGCATAACTACTTGGTCGGGAAGAAACTAACCATGACCACGATCGACGACAGCACAAGGATAATATTCGTCGAGGGGGATGCGCAGGGCGAGTATCACGTGTGGGATGAGAGCGATGTGTACCAGGGTGTGAACCTGTCAGCGGCTGATACAATTGAACTGACGGTGGTTAATGAAAAGGCGACATCGATAGTGCTTGAAGGACGTTCCAACGGCGCTTTTTACCCGCCGGAGCAGATACCGGAGGGTGTCGGTATCAGGGAACCGGCACCATCGAGCGGCAGGCTTCGGAGTTCCTCTTGAAGATCGCGGCTGAAAAACTTGTAAAGACATACGGACGCAGGCAGGTTGTCAACGAGGTTTCACTCGAAGTTAAAAAGGGTGAGGTTGTCGGTCTGTTGGGTCCCAACGGCGCCGGCAAGACGACAACATTCTACATGATAACCGGTATGATACGTCCGGATTCGGGTCGTGTGCTGCTCGACGGGCGGGATATCGCCAGACTGCCGATGTACCAGAGAGCTCGGTTGGGAATCGGCTATCTGTCACAGGAGCCATCCGTGTTTCGCAAGTTGACCGTTGCTCAGAATCTGATGGCGGTACTCGAGATGATGAACATAAGCCGTCAGGACCGCAAGCGGAAGATGGAGAAGTTGCTCGATGATCTTAAGATCTCGCATCTTGCGAAACAGAAGGCTCACAACCTCTCGGGCGGCGAACGGCGGAGGGTTGAGATTGCCAGAGCTTTAGTGACCGATCCGAGCTTTATGCTGCTGGACGAGCCGTTTGCCGGAATCGACCCGATTGTCGTCAGTGACATCCAGGATATCGTGCGTGGCTTGTCCGAGCTTGGAATTGGGGTGTTGATTACGGATCATAATGTTTACGAAACGCTATCGATAACCGACCGCGCCTACCTGTTGTACGAGGGCAGCATACTCAAATCAGGGGACGCGCGTTTCCTGGCAGAGGACGAACAGGCGAGGCAGTTGTATTTGGGAGAGAAATTCACGTTGGATAGATGATAAGAAAAGTGAGAAAGTTGAAAAGTTACAAGTCCTTTTCCCTTGCGACATATTAGTGGATTGTCACGCTAATTGTCTTACATTCAGAGATTGCTTCACCGACCGCCAGTGTCATTGCGAGCGAAGCGAAGCAATCTCGTCAGCGGTCGGTGAAGCAATGACAATTAGACAGAGTGTCATAAATAATTGCGCATAATAATATTGTCATTCCCGCGAAACAGACTGTCCGAGAACTGAGATTTACACGGATATTCATCATTTCATCTTCCGATGGAATGATGAATCACGATACGATGAATCCCGAGACAATTTGGTGTTCTCGGACAGATTGTTTCACAGGAGTGATAGAAAAAGAGAATACTTTCAAACTTTTACACTTTCTAACTTTCTAACTTAAAGAGAGATAAACATCAACCGACAAGAACAGAAATAATCATGCAGGGGTTGCGACAGGAATTACGCCTGCGTCAGGAATTGACGCTTCAGCCGCAGCAGATCCTTCGATCCGAGCTGATCCAGATGCCACTGCTCGAACTCGAGCTGAGGGTACATGCCGAGTTGGAACAGAATCCGTTCCTGGAGGAGGTCGAATCCTCGGAGGATGCACCTGATTCCGGAGAAGATGAGCAAAAGGTTGACGCAACTGCTGATGTAACCGATGGAGACGAAGAGGATCAGACCAAGTACGAACCGGATGAAGACACCACGGAGGTCGATTGGGAAAATATCCTGAACGATTCCGAACACTGGGAATACCGCCCCAAAACCCGCGTCCAGACCGAAATCAGCACCGAACTGCCTCAGCCACAAGTGCTGACGCTCGATGACCATCTGTACGAGCAGTTAAGGCTTGACAACTTCAGCGATTCTGAAATGCGGATAGGCGAAGAGATCATCGGTAATATAAGCAGGGACGGCTACCTGCTGGTTGACCTTGAAGAGATCGCTGAAGCTACTTATGAATCCCTGGAGACGGTCGAGCGCGTTCACCGCGAAATCATGGAATATGACCCGTTAGGTATCGCAGCAAGGGACTTACGGGAATGCCTCCTGGTTCAGCTACGCCATCGCGATCCGCCTTCACCAATTGCCGAACGGATGCTCGACGAGTTCTGGAAGGACTTTATAAACAAGCGGTTTGAGTTGTTGGCTGAGAAACTCGAAGTTGATATAGAAGATATCAAGGAAGCCTTCAACCTGATCGCCAGGCTGAATCCCAAGCCGGGTGAAGGATATTTTGACGAAAGACAGAACTATGTGATCCCCGACCTGGTTGTTGCCAAGGTCGGCGGAGAGTTCGTGGTAGTCCTGAACGACGGTGATCTTCCCAACTTTCGCATAAACGACGCCTACCGTGAAATGTATATGAACCGCCGGAAGTCCGACAAGACGGTCAGGGATTTTCTGTCGCGCAAACTTGAGTCGGCGCGCTGGTTCATCAATGCGATACATCAACGCCGCACAACCATGATCAGGACCATGCGCGCAATTGTAAAACATCAAGTCAATTTTTTCCAGCGGGGACCTGCCTATCTCAAACCCATGATTCTGGCGAACATAGCCGAAGAAATCGGAATGGACATCTCGACCATATCACGAGTGACAAACGGCAAGTATGTCCAGACCGACTGGGGCGTTTTCGAACTGAAATACTTCTTCAGCGAACGGATGGAGACCGACAATGGTGAGGACGTGTCCAACCGTGTTATCAAGGCGAGGCTCAAGGATATTATCAACGCTGAGTATAAAAAACGCCCCTATTCCGACCAGGCGCTCACCGATCTGCTGAATAAGGAGGGCTTTCAAATCCGGAGGCGTACAGTTGCCAAGTATCGGGAGCAGATGAGGATTCCGGTCAAGCGGCTTAGAAGACAGATATAAATATACCCTTTGAAAACAATCATATCGAATTCCCCTGAAGAGACTTATCAATTCGGAGTCGATTTCGGGCGCGGGCTTTCCGCTGGCGATGTTGTGGCTCTGTCGGGTGAGCTTGGAGCCGGCAAGACAGTCCTCGCACAGGGCATCTGCCGCGGATTCGGCTATCGGGGGGATGTAACCAGTCCCAGTTTCGTCCGCATTCACACATATCCTCACACCACACTCATCTATCACGCCGATTTCTACCTGCTCAGGTCGGACGAAGAGGTCATCGACCTGGGACTCGACGAGTTGTACGGAGCCCCAGACGCGCTGGTTATCGTCGAATGGGCGCAGCGGTTTCCGAACATGCTGCCGCAACGCTGCCACCGGATCGAAATAGAGTGGCAGGGAAGGGGTGAGAACGTAAGGCGTATTACGCTTAATTAGGAAATAAGAATTAGGAATTAGGAATTAAAAATGAAGTGTAGCAATCTCATTAGTTGTTGGTTAGTATTGCATTGAGGATTTTATTGTTATATTGTTGTATTGTTATATTGTTTCATTGTTTCATTGTTTCATTGTTACATTGTTCTGATGTGTTCTCTTTAGTGGAGTAGTCAGTGGGGCAGTCAGTGGGGCGGGCGTCCCGCCTGCCTTGAGTAACAAAAAGACAACCTGTTCTGTGGAGAGAAGTAAAATGATTAGCTTAAAGGATTGTCGTTTGTCAATATCAAAGGGGGTAATACTCATGTCTCGTTTAGTTTTGGTGGTGTCGATCCTTGCACTCGGTCTTATGGCAGGGAGCACGTGGGCGGTGGAGGAATTCAAAATAACCGCTGACGATGCCGATGCAGGTGACGAATTCGGTCGTTCAGTTTCCATTAGTGGTGATTACGCAATCGTCGGAGCTTATGGTAACGACGATGACGGAGAAGGTTCTGGTTCAGCCTACATCTTTGTACGTGATGATGATGAATGGTCGCAACAACAGAAACTGACTGCCGACGATGCTGCAGCAGGGGACGTGTTCGGCTACTCCGTTTCTATTAGTGGAAATTATGCCATCGTTGGAGCAGCGCTTGATGATGATGAAGATATGTCAGGTTCAGCCTACATCTTCATCCGAGAAGGTGAGGAATGGACGCAACAGCAAAAACTAACTGCCGACGATGCTGATGAAGAAGACCGCTTCGGCTATTCCGTTTCTATTAGTGGTGATTATGCCATCGTTGGAGCTTATGGTAACGATGACGATGGAGAGAGTTCCGGCTCAGCCTACATCTTTATACGAGAAGGTGATGAATGGATACAACAACAAAAACTAACCGCTGACGATGCCGAAGCAGGTGACTACTTCTGCAATTCCGTTTCAATTAATGGTGATTATGCCATCGTTGGAGCTC
>CAYYHI010000057.1:0-17200 GCA_964471745.1 uncultured bacterium
TCCTCCTACAAGGTGAATCTACATTGTGTTCACTATAATCTGCACCCATTAGTAACACATTAGGGTGGCACGGGCTACTTGTTGCCCGTGTATCATTACTATTAAGAGCAATAATAATATTGGGCGCTTCCTAATGCATCATGCGTCATCAGGTAAAGAAACACGGGCAACAAGTAGCCCGTGCCACCCGCCAATTATAGAATGTCAAGTTATTTATACAGAGCGTTGTATGTTTATGCGCATTCAGTGACTTGTCATTCCGGCGAAAGCCGGAATCCAGGTTCTATGTATACAATAAGTTAAGCTTTTCTGGATTCCAGCTTGCGCTGGAATGACACCCAAGATTATGCGCAATTATTTATGATGCTCTGTATAGTATACTCCCATCCGAAGGGGAATTTTAAAAGGCGATACTAATGAGAGATTCAGCTTACAGATTAGATTCCAACAGGGCGTTGGTTCTGCCGTCGAGCGGTTTAAGCGCCTGGTTGATTCAGCTCGGTCTGGTGTTTGCTGCGGTGATGCTGCCGGCGGTCGCGCATTTGACAGGCGCGCCGGTCAGGTGGTTGTTGCCGATGCATTTGCCTGTGATTTTCGCTGCGCTGGTCTATGGCGTGCGCGGTGGGGTAACGGTCGGCGCGCTGGCACCGGCGACCAACTATCTGTTGACCGGCTATCCACTATTAATGAAAGCCCTGCCGATGACATTTGAGCTCGCCGCGTACGGGCTTTTTATCGGCTGGCTGCGGCAGAAGGGCTGGAACAGCTTCGCCGCAGTGGCTGTGGGGCTCGCTGCCGGACGGATTATATTCCTGGGAGTACTGCTGCTGACCGGAGCTAACGAAATTCCGTTCGGTCAATACATTGTGGCGGCTATGGTTCCAGGACTGGCGGCAGGGGCGGGGCAGATTATACTTCTACCCGTCTTGGTCAACAGGTTATTATACAAATAACTCTGAATGGTATTAAGTTGCCCAAAAACATCTACGCAGTAATCATGGCGGGGGGAGCGGGGACGCGGTTCTGGCCGTTGTCACGCCGGCGCAGACCCAAGCAGGTGCTGGCGATCAACAGCCCGAACAGCATGCTGCAGGATACTGTGAATCGACTGAGCGGTCTGATCCCACGGGAAAAGACTTACGTGGTTTCCAATCCGCAGCAGATGAAGATCATCGCGCCACAGTTGCCGGATCTGGATGACTCAAATTTCATCCTCGAACCTACCCCGCGCAATACCGCACCCTGCATAGGATTGGCGGCAATTCACATCCAACGGAAAGATCCCGACGGGATTATCGTCGTGCTGCCCGCCGATCATCTGATCAGGGATGTCAAAGCGTTCCAGAATATCGTCAAGACCGGCATTGAGGTAGTTGATAAACATGACGCCCTGGTCACAATCGGCATCCCGCCAACCCGACCCGAAACCGCCTATGGCTATATCCAGTTCGAGGAAACCGGCGATGACATGCCGAAAAGTGTCTACCGGGTTAAAACGTTTGCTGAAAAACCGTCCGCGGAGACTGCAAAACTGTTCCTCGATTCCGGCGATTTTTACTGGAACAGCGGGATATTCATCTGGCGTGCCGCAAAAATCCTTGCCGAAATGGACGAATACATTCCCGAGAGGTATGTCCATTTGCAGAAGATAGAAGAGGCGTTGGGCAGCAAAGATTATCCGCAGGTACTAAGCAACTATTATAAACGAATCAGACCGATATCAATCGACTACGGAATTATGGAGGTAACCAATTCACCGATCTATATGCTGACCGGTGATTTCGGCTGGAGTGACGTGGGAAGCTGGGATGAACTGTTTCGGATCTCAGACAAAGGTCAGGATGATACGGTTCATATCGGGGAAACAGTTACAATCGACTCGAGACACAATTATATTTTTTCACCTGGGAGACTTACTGCAGTCATCGGTTTGAACAAAATTCTGGTGGTAAATACGCCTTCAGCGACCTTGATCTGTCCGCTCGATCGGGCTCAGGATGTTAAGGAGATTGTTGAAAAACTGAAAAAAAATAGGAAAAACAGGTACCTGTGAAACGAAGTCTCAAACCTGAGAAGTTGTTTGATGAGCTCGAAGAGATCGCCGGGCGACTGTTTGCTGAAGTGCGTCACGAACAGGGGTATTTCCAGACGGGGGTTTGTAAGCTTCAAGGCAAGACGATACTGATGATAAATAAACGGCAGCCGCTCGACGAGCGGATCGCGGCTCTGGCTCAGGCGATTGAGCGCGCAGGCGCTGAAACGCTTTACATCAAGCCGGCTGTACGGGCTGAGATAGAACGATATACATCGTCCCGGATAAATGTGTGATTGACATAGAGGAGGCATTGTGGAAGATGATCCGTTGAAGTTATTTCCGTTATTAGACGACCTGGACGAGGAAGAACTCGAACTCGTCAGGAAGATGCTTGTTCTACGCAAGTACAACAAGAAAAGTCTGATAATCTTTGAAGACGACGTTGGTAATTGCCTGTTTATAATTAAAAAGGGTCGGGTTAAGATCTCCATTATCGCTCCGGACGGCGGGGAAGCAATTCTTGCCATCCTCGGTGAGGGCGACTTTTTCGGAGAACTCTCGGTAATCGACGGTCTAACTCGCAGCGCGTCGGTGACATCCATCGATGAAGTCGAGCTTCTGATGATGAGCCGTACTGATTTCATGAAGATCCTGGAGGAAGTCCCCAAGATAGCGATCACACTGCTCAAAGAGCTTGCCGGTCGCATCCGCAAGTCGGACAGCCAGATCAGTTCGTTGTCCTTGCTGGATGCTAAAGGTCGCGTCGCCGTCACGTTGATCAGGCTGGCGGAGGACATCGGCAAGATCAAGGAGGGTAAGGTGGAGGTTGCAGAGCTACCGCTGCAGCGCGACCTGGCTAACATCGCCGGGACGTCTCGCGAGACGATATCGCGGGTGATTAAGCGCTTCGAGGATGAAGGACACTGCCTGATAGAGCACAATACGCTGATATTTTACGATTTTGATAATTTCAAGAAGACTTACAGTTAATGGACAAACTATCTCAAGGTATGACAAAGCGAATATTGAATCAACATGAACTAATTAATCGCCAAACGAATCACCCAACATAAATGAATCCGCAAAAACGCCGCGAGCTATCGCGAATGCTCAGCAGGCTTGACCATCTCGCGCCAGGTCAAACCCTGCCCACGGTAACGGATGGACGAAAGATCGGCAGCGCTTTTCGCATCGGTATAACCGGTCCCCTGGGCGCCGGGAAAAGTACGCTCATCAATGAGATCACCCGCCATTATCGCCAAAGGGACAGGACCGTGGGCATCATCGCCGTCGACCCGACCAGTCCTTTCACCGGTGGCGCACTGTTGGGCGACCGGGTGCGCATGCACGACCTGACCCTCGACGAGGGCATATTCATCCGCAGCCTGGCGACCCGCGGTGCGTCGGGAGGTCTGACCGTCGGTGCGATCGATGCGGCAGATCTCTTCGATGCGTTCGGCTTTGATCGCGTCATTATCGAGACCGTCGGTGTGGGGCAGTCTGAGGTGGACATTGTCGGAGCCTGTGATGCGACGGTTGTTGTCTTCGAGCCCGGTTCCGGCGACAGCATCCAGGCGATGAAAGCCGGTCTGATGGAGATAGCCGACCTGTTCGTGGTCAATAAGAAGGAGGTGCGGGGTGCGGAACGTTTCGCCATGGATATTGAATCAGCCCTCGAAATGCGGAGCGGCGAGCGTAGACCCGACGTTCTGATGACCTCGGCAAACAGTGGTGAAGGCGTTCCGGAACTGGTTGACTGGCTCGAAGGGTATTACGAAACTGCCCGTCGGAACGGGCGTCTTGAGGAGCGCCGCGCCGGGCAGCGCATCGACCGGATTAAGAGATCTGCCGAGCTTGTCGTGGCGCGCAGGCTGTGGCAGGTTATCACTCCTGCGTCCCTGGATAAGCTGGTCAACTCAGACATGTCAGTCAGGAAGGCGGCACATCAGCTTATTGAACAGTTCTTTTCGGGAAAGGCTGAATAAAAATGAGATTTTATGTGGAATAAGAAGTTGAGCACAGGAAGTAGCAAGTAGCCCGCAGGAGCAAATTATGAAAACAAAATCTAAGTCTATGAGAGAAGTACCTTACATCAGGTGGGCAGCAAGAATTCTGGGAACACTCATTGTAGTTTTTTCTCTATCCTTCTTCATTGCGAATGTGATAGAGCAAGGTGAAATGCCCAATCCCGATTTCGGTCATGGGTTAGTAACATTTCTGTTTATCATTGTGCTGATCGGTTTTCTCATTGCCTGGCGATGGGAAGGATTCGGTGGTATATTATCTGCAATTAGCATCGTCCTTATGGCAACGGTGAGTGTTATTTGGGTACATGCTGGAAAAGACCCTGGCTCCGAAATTATCTTTCTGATACCAGCATTACTCTTCATTTACTGCTGGTGGAGAACCGGAAAGCAAACATAAGCGCGTAGCCCGGATCCCTTGTGGTCCGGGAATCCCGGGATAATTACGAAAATAAAATGGTAAGGTTCCGGCATACTCATTTCGATAATCCGGAAACGCTAAAATCAAGAATCCCGGACCACAAGGGATCCGGGCTACGTGATGGTCAGTTGACGATCAGGATCGACAGTGATTATGCCCAACAAGTCGCTGCAGCGGGTGGCTAATTGCTGCCGGTGGGCTTAGTAGTTATGCAAATAAGGAACACCAATGGATCAACCAAATTTATTTTCCTATGCAACAAGCGAGTTATCACAAGATGCTTTTATTTGCTGGTTGCTGTCATGGGCATCGCCCAAGTACAAGAATACAGACAAAGGCTTACATCAATGTGCAGTGAAATTGATTCAAGCGTTGTTTGAAAAACATTCCAAAGAAGCACCATCTGAATTTGAAAAGATTGAGATATCTAAGCAAGACAACAACATTGATGTTCTATGTGTTATAAATGGAAAGTATGCAATCTTAATAGAAGACAAAACGGGCACAAAAAATCACTCAAATCAGCTTGTGCGCTATCTTGAGGATGTCATGAAGAGGAGTTACAAGGAGGAAGATATACTCCCAATATATTTCAAAACAGAAGACCAAGGGAGTTACTCTGATGTTTTAGATAAGTGTTATAAGCTCTTTCTCAGGTCAGACTTCCTAGACACATTAAACTCCTATGCTGAAAGCAACTCGATTCTCGTAGATTATAGGGATTACTTACAGTCAATTTCAGATAAAGTCGAAAGCTATAAATCACTACCCATCGATGAATGGGTTTGGCATCCATGGGTGGGTTTTTATCTCAGACTACAAAAGGAGCTTGGTTTAGGTAATTGGGGTCATGTAGCAAATCCAAGTGGTGGTTTTCTTGGATTTTGGTGGCACTTTCAGGGGGGTGATAATTGTGAACAGTATCTCCAACTTGAACAAAAAAAGTTTTGCTTTAAAATATGGGTAAAAAATCCTTTAGACAGAAGTAGCCTAAGAAGTAAATGGCACAAAACAATAAAAGCAAAAGGTTCGGAGCATGAATATCGGTTACCTTTAATAAAACCGTCACGATTTGGAAATGGTCAATATATGACAGTGTGTATTTATAGTGGCAAATATAGAGAATGTGACAGCAATCATATTATTAATGTTGATAAAACCATTCAGAAGTTAAGGAAGGCTGAAATATTGCTTGAGTCAGTAAAAGAATATGCATAACAAAGCGCTCCAGCGGACGGCTAATAGCCGCCGCTGATTTGAAACGTTAGCCGTTAAAGGGAATATAAATGGACACAGTCAGATTTCTAGAACAATTCCAAGATTATCTGGTGCCCAAAATGGACGTCTATGAGCAGACGATCTATCTGTACCTGATCAGACACAGTAGGCTGATTGGGAAAGAAGAGGTTGTGGTCGGGTTTAAGTCGGCACGCAAGCAACTGGGTTTTGGGACTGGCATTCACGGAATCCCACCATCGGAGGGAGTCTGTTACAAGAAGGTGCGTTCTCTTGAAGAAAAGGGGTATATCGGAGTCTTAGGGACAGAACATACCGGTACACGAATACATCCGTACCTGCCCCACGAGATCGACGGTCTGATTAAGGAAGCGGAAAAACAGACGGTCCAAACCCTCGAAGAAATGGATTTCTTTGACGTGCTGGAAAACAAACCACTCATCCTAGCGAGGGAAAAATACCTGTGCTTCTACTGCCGAACCAAACTAACTAAGAATAATTACGTTATAGAGCACGTAATATCCAGACCCACCGGTGATAATTCATACCGAAACGTGGTAGCGGCATGTAGCCAGTGTAACAACCGTAAGGGTTCGTCTGATGTTAGAAAGTACCTACGAACTCTTTATCGAGAAGGATTCTTGTCCTCAAATGAGTTTGAGGACCGGCTTTCACATCTTGAGCTTCTTGGAAACGGAGAACTTAAGCCGTAGACACTGACGGCTAACCGCTACCGCTGAGCTTAATTGTATTCACCAAAACCAATCCACCCTCATTTAATAGTGAACAATACATTGGATAAGATAATGAAAAATTTCAAACGCTGGCAGGAGGAATTTGAAGCCGGCAGGAAGCGCGATGCCCTGTTTACAACCGTGTCGTCAGCCGAAGTTCCGCCGATGGTTACGCAGCACGATATGAAGGACTGGGATCCCGAAGAGCAGTTGAGCTACCCGGGACAGTTTCCGTATACGCGGGGCGTGCACGCTACGATGTATCGCGGCAGGCTCTGGACGATGCGTATGTTCAGCGGGTTCGCCACACCGGAAGCTACCAACCTGCGCTATAAATTCCTGGCTGAGAAGGGTCAGACAGGCTTTTCGGTGGCTTTCGACCTGCCCACACTGATGGGACGCGATTCCGATGACCCCTGGTCGGAAGGCGAAGTCGGCAAGTGCGGCGTGTCTGTCTGTTCACTGCGCGACATGGAAGTCCTGTTCGACGGTCTGGAGATGGAGAAAATCTCCACGTCGATGACCATCAACAGCCCGGCGGCTATACTCTGGGCGTTCTATATCGCCGCGGCTGAGAAACAGGGCGCCGACCGCCGGAAACTGCGCGGCACGATCCAGAACGACATCCTCAAGGAATATATCGCCCAGAAGGAATACATCTTCCCGCCCAAGCCGTCCATGCGGTTGCAGGTGGACACCATCGAGTTCGGAACGAATGAACTGCCCGAATGGAATACCATCTCAATATCCGGCTACCATATCCGCGAGGCGGGTTCGACGGCGGTTCAGGAGCTTGCCTTTACGCTCTCCGACGGCTTTGCATACGTAGAGGCTGCCATCGAACGCGGTCTGGACGTCGACGCCTTTGCGCCGAGGCTGTCGCATTTTTTCAACGCGCATCTGGATTTCTTCGAGGAGATCGCCAAATACCGCGCCGCAAGGCGTATCTGGTCAAAGCGGATGCGTTACAAGTACGGCGCGAAGGACCCTCGCAGTTGGCTGATGCGTTTCCACACCCAAACAGCAGGTTGCAGCCTGACCGCTCAACAGCCTGAGAACAACATCGTCCGCACGGCGATTGAAGCGCTGGCGGGGGTCCTGGGCGGGACGCAGTCGCTGCATACCAATTCCATGGACGAAACGCTGGCGCTGCCATCGGCAAAGGCAGCCAAGATCGCGCTGCGCACCCAGCAAGTTATCGCATATGAAACCGGTGTGGCGAACGTCATCGATCCCCTCGGCGGATCCTACTTTATCGAGCAGTTGACCGACCGGATGGAAAGGGAAGCCGAGGATTACTTCAAACAGATCGATGAGTTGGGCGGCGTAATACCGGCGCTGGAGAGAGGTTTCCAGCAACGTGAAATCGCCCGTGCTGCCTATCGTCATCAGATGGAAATGGAGTCGAAAGGACGGATCGTGGTGGGAATTAACGACTATATCGATCCCGAAGAGACAATTGAGATTCCCATTCTGAAGATAACGCCTGAAGATGCCGAACAGCAGATCAACAATCTGCATGAAGTACGCAGGAAGCGTGATGCGAAGGAAGTACGCCGCACTTTAGACCGACTGGCGGATGCAACTCGATCGACTGAAAACCTCATGCCTCTTTTCATCGATTGCGCACATGCTTACGTTACTTTGGGTGAGATGGTCGGAGTACTGAGAGAAGCATTTGGCGAGTACCGCGAGACAGCGGTATTTTAAGGATAACTTACAGGGATAGGGTTTAACGCACTCCCACCAGCAAGGCAATTGGTGGGAGTGTTTTTACAGGAACATTAAGAATGAAGCTTGGCAATTTTATAAACAAACGCATAACCAGACGGCGAGAAAGCAGAACTCCGAAGAAGAATATTCTTACATCGATTGCCCGGGCAATCATAAATATCTGTCTCGTGTTTATCGGTCTGTTTACGCTCGTCATATACACACCATTTTTCTCAGTTGCTGTCCTTGAATGGTTTGCCGGGAATCAGGTTTTTCGCGTCGGTTTGCTTTTTATAGATTTTCTTCTGCTTCTGCATTACCTGTCGAGCGGAAAGTGGCGTTGGATTATTCCTGCCGGGCTGTTTTTCCTGGTTTTACTGATTGAATCCATCTGCTATATTCCCATCACTGGCAATACTTACAACGGAAGCCGAGCCGACCGAATAAGGGTGCTGACGTTCAATACGAGATTCTTCTTTCCCAAGTATTACCTGAATACCTTGAAATCGGAGGACATCGACCTGGCATGTTTTCAGGAGGTCAAGGAAAATTATATACCTGCCGTGTTATTCAACTACAGGGAAGGCAGGAAGAACAACTATTGCGGCTGGTATGGCGAAATCGCACCGGGAGCAGATACCGGATTGCTGATGGTCAGCAGGGAACCGATTGAGCTGGTGGAACAGATTAGGTGTCCGTCATTTCGTGACAAGGAACGGTATGCATATATTGTGAAAACGAAACTTCGTGGTAAAGTTATAAATATCATCGGTCTTCATCTTGAACCGGTTAACCTCAATGGAGGTATAATGAGCAGCGCAACGAGCTGGAAAATGAGACTCAGGCAGGCACGCCGGATTGCGGCATCGGCTCGCAGGCTTGAAGGACCAGTGATTATCGTCGGGGATTTGAACAGCACTCCTACAGATCGAGTATATCGTACTCTTAAGAGGGATTTCAGAGACACCGGTCGGGAGGCAGGTAAATTATTTGGCTCGACCTGGCACCAGGATTTTCCACTCTTCCGTATAGATTATATTCTGTACAAGGACTTTAAAGCAGCATCTGATGCCCGTATTTTTCGCATGGGACGAAGCGATCACATGGTTTATAGTATTGACCTGCACTATTAATAAGGGCTCTCCCCAACAACGTTTGTGGAGCGGGGACGCCCTCGTCCCCGCCTCTGATGACAGACTTTTTATAGCGGGACGAGGGCGTCCCGCTACCACGAAACAATAACATAGCATCCCCTCTTTGTTAAAGTGAGGGGGAGGGGGGGTTTTATATCTACCGCGAGGTAGTTCGGATAATAACCTACCATTCGCACTCAGTTTACTTTGTCAGGGGGATTTTTTTTGTTATATTTTATTAGGTACAAGTAAAACAGCATCACAGCCAAGCATTCGGGGTAAAAAAAATGCACAGCAGGATCAGCATCCTTATCTTTACATTCCTGTTCGTCTTCGCAGGTGAGGGTGTATCACTGACGAAATCAGCAGGTTTATCGGACGGTTCAACCGAACTTGCCAGAATCATATCACATACCGGTTCAGGTTTACGACTCGACTTCGTATTGCCAACTTCAAGCGACCTATTATTCTCGCCAAGTAATTCCACCTCAGCTTATAACCTCGAAGAGGGTTATACCGTGTCGGACGGTCGGCGCCTGCCGGCGGTGACGTACTGGGTGGTTGTCCCACCTCGGGACAGGGTCGAGCTCGAAGTAACCTCGCAAAAAGGTCGCCGGCTCTCAACTGACACCTGGAATGCCGCAAGTCCCTACATCGACAGCGAAGTTGCTGCTTTACAGAAGCATGCAATGGATAGGTACAATCCACCGAACGCCGCAGTTATGGGCAGACCGGTTATCATGCGCGGCGTCAGGATGGTTCCGGTAACCGTCTACCCGTTACAGTTATCAGGCGACAACGAAGCTGTCGAAAACAGCGAGATCACTGTCGACCTGAACTTTTCCCAGGGTGATGCTGAAAATCCGGTTTTATACCCACGATTTACTCCGATGTCAGATAGATTTGCCGACATCTTCCTATCATATACCTTAAATCCTCCGCAACACCTGACACCCCGCCGCGATCTGGCGGCGACCGAACTGGCGCGTATGTTGATACTTTACCCCGAAGCAATCGACAACGAAGATAACGAAGGCGCACTGGACTGGATCGACAACTTCGCTGACTGGAAACGCCGTCAGGGATTGATGGTTGACATCGAACCGATCGACGTCGAACATAGCGACACTGACGATATCAAGGATGTTATCCGCGACTATTACGATCCCGACGAAGGTCCCCCCATCGAGTTTCTGATCATCATCGGCAACGAGGACATGAGCGAACTTGAGGATGAAAGGGATGAAAATAACGTCGAACTGTTCTTCCCCACCTACGAGTTTGAGATAATCATCGACAACAATGGCGAGCCGGACACTACTACCGGCTTTTCGGATCATGAATACTCAACCCTCGAAGGGGACGACCTGGCGCCTGAAATCATCATCAGCCGCATAAAGGT
The DNA here is from genome assembly GCA_964471745.1 of uncultured bacterium. Classification (GTDB taxonomy): domain Bacteria; phylum Electryoneota; class AABM5-125-24; order Hatepunaeales; family Hatepunaeaceae; genus CAYYHI01. The sequence goes on from CAYYHI010000057.1 coordinate 10,699, forward strand.
ACCCACCTACTCGCGGCTGATCGGCGCGCTGCAGCGGACGATTGAATACGAAGTGAATCCATACACAGACGAAGACTGGATCAACAACGCACTGGTTGTCATAGAGATCGATCCGCGAGTCGGGCCGCCCCCGCTTGATCTATACGCACTGATGCACTGGGAACAGGAGCGTTTGAGGCAAATCGGATACGATTCAATTGAGTTGCTTGCCGGAACGGCTGATCCAGCCGTCGATTACGAAACGGGTATACAGGATGAAATCTCCGACGTATTCGCACAAGGAGTTTCCATCGCGCTATCAGATGGATATGTTTACGGCGCAGTGGAGATAGAGTATGGCGAAGTGCGGGATAGTACAGACTGGGGACAATTTGAAGATGGAAATTTCACCGAAACCGGTCGCAAGAACTCTTTCATAATAGCTAACTTTCAACATTATCCCAATCACGTTGTATACCCGTTCTTTGCATCGGCACAGGAGGATTTCCTTAACGGTCCCGTCGCTGCGCTGGGGATATTAAGCGACGGCGGTCGGCACTGGATAATGACTCCCATAATCGGCAGCGCCCTCACTGCGATGACATACGATAACGTCTATGTCCCCGGTTATCTTCAAATCATCACCAAGATGTACCTGCTCAGCCTGATCGAGCGTGAAGATACGCCCGAACACTACGCACATAGTGTCAACGAAGCGATACGCATCCACTGGACATTGGGAGACCCGTCGATTGATATATTCTCTCAAAGCCCGACACAACTGACGGTCGAAAACGCGGAGGGTTATATCGTCGGCGAAACCTCCGTAATCCTTCACGTAATCGACGAGGATGAGAACGATGTCACCGGTGCAACCGTCTGCATACGTCAGGAGGACGGCATTCAGTACGTGATGCACTCCAACACGGCTGGTATGGCGGTTTTCACGGTTCCGGAGGGATTGGAAGAGGGCGAGCTGCTGATAACCGCCTGCAAACACAATTACAAGCCGTATCTATCTGAAGATCTGATGGTTGAGGAGGCTGAAGTGAATCTCGTGCTGGGTGATTTCGGCTTTGATGACGCCGAACATGGCGACGATGACGACGAACTGCGCAACGGTGAACAGGTGGAACTGATTCTATCGATCACCAATATCGGTGAAGGCGATGCGGAAGACGTTACCGGAAGTCTGAGCTGCGACAGCGAATGGCTCTCATTCGAGCCGGCGGAGATCGAATTGGGCGATATTCCATCGGGTCAAACAGTTCCATATCAAGGTAGTGTGATAATGACGCTTGATCCGGCTTGTCCCGGTGGTACCCTTCTGCGCATTCAGGTTGACCTTGAAAGTGGGGATAACGTAGCAACTGTGGCATTCGAATTCACAACCGCCGGTCCCGTGCTTACTACAGCCGCACACATGATAGACATTGACGAGAACTTCATCGTCGGCGGTGAGAACGCAGCATTCACCCCAACGCTTGGTAATATTGGCGACCGCGAAGTCGTAGCCTTTACCGCCACGCTCTCCAGCCCCGATGAGAGGATCACCGTCACCCAGGCGGAGCGAAATTACAACGCGATCGATCCCGACGGTGAAGCAACGCCGAACGAGCCGTTCCGTTTGAACATCGATCCGTTGTTCCTGGTTGGTGAACCGGCGGTGTTCGATATGCACATCGTGGCAGAAGACGACTACGACACGACGCTTACATTCAGCAAGATCGTGCCCAGCCGCGAAGCCGTCGAACCACTCGGACCGGACGATTACGGGTATATCTGCTTCGACAGTGAGGATAACCAGTGGTATGAAGCGCCGGTCTATGACTGGCGGGAGATTAATTGGGACGTCGAGGACTGGGAGTTTAACGGCACCAAGATCGATTTCGAATCGGACGGAATATCAAACTGGAACGAAAGCGTTGTAATTGACATACCCTTTGACAACGACTTCCAGTATTACGGCGAAACATTCGATTCAATCACAATCGCGACCAACGGCTGGGTGGCGATGGGTGCTTTGACGGATACCGCCTACGCCACAAGTTTCAATCGCCCCATCCCCAGTCACTCTTCGCCGGATGGTCAACTGTGTATACTGTGGCAGGACTTGACCAACAACGGTCCAGATGCGATTTACAATGGACTATTCCATCATTACATCGAGGATGAAGGTATCTTCGTTGTGGAATGGAGCCGGGTGATGGTCAGCCATTTCAATGCGGAAGATACGACGCTTGTAGACTATACACTGAATTTCCAGATCCTGCTGTTTGATCCGGAGGTGAACCCAACTCCGACCGGCGACGGTGAAATAATCTTCCAATACAAGGATTTCACGGCAGCAAACAGCGGCGGAAATCCTGACCGCCAGTATTCAACCGTCGGAATTCGCAATCTGACCGGCGACGGCGGTCTGCAATATGCCTACTGGAACGAATATGCCCCGCAGGCTCACCCAATTGAAAACGAATTCGCCATCAAGTTTACGCCGACTGTGCTGAACGGTTACGGTTCGGTCACCGGCAGGATTGTCAGACATGAGAACGAAGACGCAGGATTACCGAATGCTATAATCAGCGGAGGGCGATTTACACGGGCGGTAACCGACGCCGAAGGCAACTTCACCTTAAACGAACTGCGCATCGGTCATTACACGGCAACCGTTTCACTGGATGGTTTCAACACGGCATCGTTCGAGTTCGATGTGGCTGCCGATGAGCAAACCGACGTTGGGAATATAAGTCTGACTCATCCTGAGTTCTCGATTGAAACCGATCCGGATAATATTACAGAGCTTTCCCTGCGTCCGGACGGTACGGAGCTGCATGTCTGGCTCAATATCGATAACAGCGGCAACGGACCGATGGATTACAAGGTTGGTGTGATAAATCAAGACAGCAGTCAATTAAGTTACGAAAACACTGAAAATATCGGCTTGGTGGCAAGATTGAATGAACCTACATGCTACGGCGCGGTCTTTACTGATTCGTTCTATGTTCCGGGAATGAATTATCGCAACAGGAACGGCGATGGTCACATGATTTATGTTCTTAACCGTGAATTTGAACAGATCAGACGTTTCACGCAGCCGTTTTCAGATAGCAGTGAAGATGGATTTCTTGACCTTGCCTGGGATGGACAGTTTTTATGGGGTGCTATTTATGTGTGGCGGGGCGCTCGCAGGCTCTTTGTCCGCTTTGACTTAAACGGCAATACAAACCTGGTTGTTGAGAGCCCGTTCTCAAGTTTCAAATCACCGGCATTGGTGATCGATCCTCACACGAAGAACCTTTTCATAGCGGATGATGGTACAGGGATCGTTGAAATAGATACTCTGGGGAATCCGGTTAATCCGCCGGTTTTCATGCACCGAATTGGGAGATCGGTGGGCGTTACAGGACTCGCCTGGAATGAATACGATCCGGACGGTATGAAGTTGTATATACTTGAGAAATACAGTTTTGATGATATTAATCCAACTCCTATTCTTTGGAAGATGAACCATGAAACCGGTGAGTACAGGGAACTGTATGAACTTGCACACGAAGAGTCGGTCAGATCTTTTCGGGGACTCACCATAATGCACGATTTCAACTTCCAGAGATCACTTATTGCTCTTGTCGAAGATAAAGGAAATAAAAAGGGTTTAGGTGCTGATGATCCAGCTGGACCACCAGTTGACAGTCTTCGATTCTACGAAATTGGTCCCAACATGTCCTTCCTCGAAGACGGCGTCATCACCGACCGTTTCGGTATCATCGACGCAGCCGGACAGGCGCGAGTCGGTCTGATGATTAATGCCGACGGCTTCCCCGAGGTTGACATACCGTTCGGTGTCACGATAACACACAACGCTTCCCAGCCGGTGGCATTTATCCCGATTCTGCTGCGTATTTACGATGAGTCCAACATCGACGGCGATGAAGTTGATTTGCCGACCGAGTTTGCCATAACCGCGGTGTATCCTAACCCGTTTAACGCTATGACCCGGGTCGAGTTTTCGGTGGATAAAGCGATGCCAACCAGCTTGAAGGTCTATGATCTGTCCGGTCGGGAGGTTGCGACGTTGTATGAAGGCGTGCCTGAGACAGGTCGTCACCAGTTGATTTGGGACGGCTCGCGAACGGCTTCCGGCGTGTATTTCCTGCGACTTGAATCGATGGACAAAATCAGGACGGTGAAGGCGGCGGTTGTGAAGTGAACAAGTGATCAAGTGAGCAAGTTGGCAAGTGATCAAGTGATAATCGTCAGTGGGGAGGTTGGTGAAACACGGGTAGCGGAGCTACCCGTGCCACCCTATGCTCGCCATCCCTCAAGAGTGTCTCTGCTCCCCGTTCTTCATCCCTCATCCTTCATCCTTACTTGATAACCGTCATCTTCACCATCGTTCTTTGACTCGGTGCGTTGAACCACAAATAATACTGCCCTGAGGGCAGGTAAATCCCGTCTATCAATGAACGATGTTCCCCTTTCGATATCCTACCATCCGCCAATGTGGCTAAACGCCGTCCGAGGTGGTTATATAAGCCAAGCGTGCCATCCAACTGGACAGGTAGATACATCACAACCTGCGCCGTGCTGTTGAACGGATTTGGGTAGGCGACCAGGGAAAAGCTTTGCGGAAGGGTTGGAGATTGAGGAGGTGACGCATAAGGAATCGTTGACTGGTAGACCGTAATCCTGTCAATCAACCAGCCGTCCTCATCGACCCGATTGTCGGAAATTGCACTCAAGCCCAAAACAAGATCATCCGGAGTCTCGAAATCGATACGCGACCGGGTGGTTACCCAGCCGTCCGGGAAACTGCTGAATGAAGCTAATGTAATCAGTTCACCAATATCGGGATGCACCGCTCCCAATAGCCCGTAATCCCGCCCGGGCTCAAAATATGGACGGTGAACCATTTCCACAACCGTCAGAATATCCGGAGCAATCTCGACTCCCGTATCCAACAACAGCCAGGTATCCATGTTATCCGGATACGCGCCGGATGGGCTCTCCGTCAGAGCATGCCCTTGTTCATGCGCAACTATTCCCCAATCCTCGCCCGAACCACCGCGCCGCCAGCCTCTATCCGCAGAAAAGTCCTCGCTATACACCACCGCCGATGGAAACAAGTAAAACGTTCGACTTAGATCCTGTTCCAATTCGATGCGTTCAATTAATGGAACATAGCCCTGCGAATTGATCTCCATGTCGTAAGTTCCAGGGACAAACTCAAATTCACCGTAACCGCTTTCGAAATTGAACGTATGCACCGCGCCGAAACGGTCTGTAAACGTAACCATTGCATCTGTCCCCTCGCCGGTTTCGATATCCTCGCTGCGCAAGTGGCAGGCAATCGGTTCCAACGGCTGCAGGCGCGCCCGGAAGTCTACAACCCGATCATCAGTGATCTCAAGATCACCAACCGAAGCTGAAGCATATCCGAAGCGTGAAACATCGACGTTATATTCACCGACCGGCAGGAGCCAGTAAAACCGACCATTCAATTCGGATGTGCGCCGCGGTTCCAGCACAGGATCATCAAAATTCTCAATCGTGATGAAAGCCTCGAGAGGTTCTTGTGAAGCGGCGTCCTCAGCGCTCACCTCCAGGATACCGTAATCCGGTATGTGCCTCTCACCCAGCGCAAGATCCATCAGGAAAAAAGCTGCGTCAATATTGGCTGCCACGACAGCTCGCATCTCGGATGAATCGGGCTGAATGCCGCTGCCCGCTTCGATCAGGTACATGAAAGTACCTGCAGCCTGATAAGCCCACTCCTGTTCCTGCCCAACACGCTGAGTGCTGTGAACGCTGCTATACGACCAATCGCCCTGCGTGCTTGGGATGAGTGATGCCAGTGTGTCGCCGAGCGTGTTAAGCGCGGCGTCATCCGGTGGATTTCGTCCATCCCAGTACCACGGTTGGATGACCAGCTCCGAGTTCTGACCGGATCGGGAGCTGTGATAGCAGATGGAAAAAAGATACCTGTGACGAAGCATCAGGTCTCGCATCGCTCTGGTTTCCGGTTCAGAGAACGGCTCCGGACCACGGTAGTAATTGTAGATGTATTCGTTCTCACCACGCTGAAACAGCGTATCTCCTCTGTCCCAGTGCAGACCGAAGTTGCGGTTGAGATCCACACCGGATGTATCGCCTCCCGTCCCCTGTTGATAACGAAAACGTCCGTCTCCGATGTTATCGCGGCAGTTCTTGCGGAAGGTCACATCCTGACCGGAATGCACAACCCTCAGTCCTTCTGGATTGGCGGTGGGGATGAAGTACAGCTCGAGTCCCTCCAGCCTGCGCCGGTATTCATCTTCATCGAGGTTTTCGAGCAGCTGCCTCATCAGTTCCAGTACGATCTCGATACCGATAAGTTCCTCGGCGTGAACCTGACCGATGAAGAGCAGCGCGGGTTCGGGCTCGCTTCTTAAAGGATTGTCCGACAGCTTAGCCATCATTATCGGCAGGTTGTATTCGGAGCTGTGACCGACAGAGTCAACGGTTACCCAGTCGGGGAAATCCTCAA
>CAYYHI010000057.1:17210-17461 GCA_964471745.1 uncultured bacterium
AACCGTTCCAGTTCGGCGTTGATTTCATCCGGGTTGTGGTAGGCGGGATCGGGTTGCTGCGAAAAGGCTGCAGTTGCGATAAACAGGAGAATAATTGGCAATGCGCATCGGGGTAGAGAATTATTAATTATTGGAAGTGAAATTATTATCATAGAAAATCGATAGTTGTAGGCATTCTGTTGTTTGATAAGGAATATTTAATTAGGGTCTGCTGAAAAACTGCCCAAATGAGCAGTAACTATTTATTATTT